>DDKG01000075.1:146892-153661 GCA_002339265.1 Massilia sp. UBA2604
GAACACGTGTACAACAACCTGGCCAATATCAGCACCAACACCAAGGCCGCCACCGGCCAGATCATGGACGTCGACTTCGCCAGCGAGAGCGCGAACATGACTTCCAACCAGATGTTGCTGCAAGCGTCCACCGCCATGCTCAAGCAGTCGAACAGCATGTCGTCGATGGTCATGTCTCTGTTGCAATAATCTCGGCAAGGTCGGGTTCTTACCGGACCCAGCAGGAAACTGGAGGCCAGCCTTGCAGCTGGCCTTTTCATTTTCGGTCCGAATGCGTCATGAGTGCGACGACGTCCTCAGTTGAAAAATTTTCCAAAAGAATTTAATGCAGCCATGGAATTAGTCGCCTTATACGGTTGAGAGCGAGTGACGCACTCGAAACCAACAACCATCAGGAGCCACCATGCTGAGCCTTCACACCAATAACGCCGCCCTGTCCGCGCAGAATTCGATCTCGCGCACCCAGAGCACGCTGTCGACCTCGATGACCCGCCTGTCGACCGGCTACCGCATCAATTCGGCGATGGACGACGCCGCCGGCCTGCAGATCGCCTCGCGCCTGAAGGCCCAGACCTCGGGCATGACCGTCGCCATGCGCAACACCCAGAACTCGACTTCGATGCTGCAGACCGCCGAAGGCGCGCTGGACGAAGTGTCGAACATGCTGATCCGCATGAAAGACCTGGCCACCCAGGCTGCCGACGCCTCGTCGACCGCGGACGACAAGACCGCCATGCAGGCAGAATACAATGCCCTGGGCCAGGAGCTGGGCAATGTCCTGAAAAACACCACCTTCGGCGGCAAGACGCTGCTGGTCGGTACGGCCAACGACGGCACGCTGCGCGCCGGCACTCTGACATTCCAGATCGGTGCTTCGTCCAGCGAAACGATGGGCGTGTCGCTGAGCGCCGCCGTGTCCGACGTCGCTTCGGCCGTCAGCGCCGCGACCGCCAACTACAGCGCAGCCTCGACCCTCGCGACCGAACTGACCGGCACCAACGCCAACGCCACCATCGGCCGCCTGGAAACCGCCCTGGAAAACGTCGGCACCCTGCGTTCGGGCCTGGGCGCTGCCGCCAACCGCCTGGAACACGTGTACAACAACCTGGCCAATATCAGCACCAACACCAAGGCCGCCACCGGCCAGATCATGGACGTCGACTTCGCCAGCGAGAGCGCGAACATGACTTCCAACCAGATGCTGCTGCAAGCCTCGACCGCCATGCTCAAGCAGTCAAACAGCATGTCCTCGATGGTCATGTCGCTGCTGCAATAATCTCCGGACGGCCGGACGCCATCGGATCCGGCCCGAACAGCATGCGAAAGGCCAGCCTTGCGGTTGGCCTTTTTTTCGTGAAGGGATTCGATCATGGCCAGCATTACCCTCCCTGTCCTGCTTCCGCCGTCCACGCCTGCGCTGCCGGTGGGCGCCGTGGCCGCCGCCGCGCCGGCCGCCTTGCTCGCGGGCGGCGCCGGAACGCCGCCGCTGCCGTTCTCGCAATCGCTGACCAGCGGCGCCGGCACACCAACCCAGTCCGCGCCGGAACCTGGCGCAGAGGGCGCGGCCATGCGTCCGGACCAGGCCAGCATGGTGCGCCAGGTGGCCTACCAACCGATGGATGCCGCCGGCCTAGCGCGCGCCTGGCGCACCCAGGTGCGCAACCACGGCAGCCAGCTGACCAGCCGTGCGCTGGCCAGTGGCGCCGGTCAGTTGTCGCCGGCACTGCTGGCAGCGGCGCAGCAGGGCCAGCCGGTGCGCCAGCCCGACCTGCTGGCGCCCCACCCGGACGCCTGGCGCTTCACCGTCCATGCCTCGGGCCAGGCTCCCCAGCATCTCGACGTGCTGTCGCAGGACGCCGACCAGCCGCCCGGCCGTCGGCGCCGCCTGCGCGCCGCCCTGCGCCTGACGCTGGAACTGGCTGACGGCAGCGCCGTCGTGGTCGATGTCGAGCCATTGCCCGGCGGTGTAGCGCTAATGCTGTGCGCCGCGGACGCTCGCACGCTCACCCGCCTGCGCTGGCTGCAGCCGGAACTGGAAACCATGCTCGAACGCGCTGGCCTGAAAATCGTGCGCTGGGAGTTTCGCGACAGGATGCCAGCGGGCGGTGATCTTGCCCCACGCCAGGCAGCATTTGCGCACGCCGAGGCGGTGGCCCAGGCCCTGACGCCGGCGGTCTTTCGCGCCGCGGCCGAGCTGGCGCTGCTGCTGCCGGCCATGCCGCAGGCGAAGCCGGCATCGTAAAAGCGCGCTCGGCGCGCTCAGGTTGTGAAAATATTTCTCGAAAGAATTTAATGAGATGGCGTTGGCGGTCGCCTCATACAGTGAAGAGCGAGTGACGCACTCGAAACAGCTATTTATCAGGAGCAAACATGCTGAGCCTTCATACCAATAACGCCGCCCTGTCCGCGCAGAATTCGATCGCACGCACACAGAGTACGCTGTCGACTTCGATGACCCGCCTGTCGACCGGCTACCGCATCAATTCGGCGATGGACGATGCCGCTGGACTGCAGATCGCTTCGCGCCTGAAAGCCCAGACCTCGGGCATGACCGTGGCCATGCGCAACACCCAGAACTCGACCTCGATGCTGCAGACTGCCGAAGGCGCACTGGACGAAGTCTCTAACATGCTGATCCGCATGAAAGATCTTGCTACCCAAGCCGCCGATGCCTCGTCGACCGATGACGACGTGGTCGCCATGCAGGCCGAATACGATGCGCTGGGCCTGGAGCTGGGCAATGTCATGAAAAATACGACCTTCGGTGGCAAGGAGCTGTTCGTCGCCGGCACGCTGGCCGCGAACATGACCTTCCAGATCGGCGCATCGTCGAGCGAAACCATGTCGGTCGACCTGAGCGGCGACCTGACCACCCTGACCACGGCCCTGGCCACCGCCACCACCAACTACACCACTGGCGCGACCGGTACCGAACTGGGCAGCGCCGGCGACGCGATCGGCGACCTGACCGACGCGCTCGACGCCGTCGGCGTGGTCCGTTCGGGCCTGGGCGCCGCCGCCAACCGCCTGGAACACGTGTACAACAACCTGTCCAACATCAGCACCAACACCAAGGCCGCGACCGGCACCATCATGGACGTCGACTTCGCCAGCGAAAGCGCGAACATGACTTCCAACCAGATGCTGCTGCAAGCCTCGACCGCCATGCTGAAGCAATCGAACAGCATGTCGTCGATGGTCATGTCGCTGCTGCAGTAATCGTCATCGGCCAGGCCCGGGCTTCCCGGGTCCGCCAATGCAAAAAGGCCAACCTCGCGGTTGGCCTTTTTCGTTGGCGCAGCCGGATCGTCTCATCCGTGCGCGACGATGTCGATGATCCGGTCGACGTCGGCATCGGCCAGGGCCGGATAGATCGGCAGGCACAGCACCCTGGCGGCGGCGGCCGTCGCCACCGGCAGGTTGTCGCGGCGCGCCGACGCCAGCCCCCGGTACATCGGGAAGTCCGTGATCAGCGGATAGAAGTAGCGGCGCGGGTGGATGTCATGGCGCTTCAGGCGGTGATACAGCTCGTCGCGGCTGGCGCCGTACTCCGGCTCGACCAGGATCGGGAAATACGAGTGGTTCGCGACCTTCTCGCCCGCGCGGTCCACGCAGCGGATCCCGGCCACCGGCGCCAGCGCCGCGCGGTAACGCGCATCGATCTGGCGCCGCCGTTCGATCGCCGCGTCCACGCTCTTGAGCTGGAGCATGCCGAACGCCGCATTGATCTCGCTCATCTTGCCGTTGATGCCGGGCGCGACGACCGTGACCTCGTCGACGAAGCCGAAGTTCTTCAGGTGATCGATGCGCTGCTTGGTGCGACGGTCCGGGCAGACGATGGCGCCGCCCTCGAAGGTGTTGAAGACCTTGGTGGCATGGAAGCTGAGCACCGACAGGTCGCCATGGCGCAGGATGCTGCCGCCGGCGTCCTCGACCCCGAAGGCATGGGCGGCGTCGTAGATCACCTTCAGGTTGTAATTGTCCGCGATCTTTTCGATCGCCGCGACGTCGCAGGGATGGCCGTAGCAATGCACCGGCAGGATGGCGGTGGTGTGCGGCGTGATCGCCGCCTCGATCCGCGCCGGGTCGAGGTTCAGGCTGCCCGGCTCGACGTCGGCGAACACCGGGGTGATGCCGTTCCAGAGCAGCGAATGGGCGGTGGCCACGAACGAGTATGGCGTCGTGATGACTTCGCCGGTGATGCGCGCGGCCTGCAGGGCGGTCACCAGCGCCAGCGTGCCGTTCGAGAACAGGGCCAGGTGCTCCACGCCCAGGTAGTCGCACAAGGCCTGCTCGAGCTGCTGGTGGAACGGTCCGCCATTGGTCAGGATCCGCTTGTCCCAGATCTCCTGCAGGTAGGGATAGAACTCTTCCAGCGGCGGCAGATGCGGCTGGGTCACGTAGATCGGTTTCGCGTCACTCATGCTTTGCTCCTCCAGGGGACACGGCGCCGCGCCCCCGCCTGCGTCAGCCCACCGTCCCGACGATCGACACGTCGCGGTTCTCGGGAATCTCGTTATACGACAGCACGTGCAGCCCCGGCGCGAACAGGCGCGCATAGCGCGCCAGCAACGGGCGCACCTGCGGCAGCACCAGCAGCAGCGGCGGCGTGTGCTGCTGCTTCATCTGCTCGCGCGCCACCGGCATATTGATCTGCAGCTGGGACAGCAGCTGCGGATCGATCGGGTAATTATCCAGCACTACCTTGCCGCCGCCGTTCTGGCGCGCCTGGTTCAGGGAACCGAGCAGCATGTTTTCCAGTTCGGCCGACAGGTTAAATGCCGGCATCTCCTTCTTCTTGCCGAACAAGGTCGAGACGATCTGGCGCCGCAGCGCGCAGCGCACCTCGGCCGCCAGCAGGATCGGATCCTTGGTCGTCTCCGAGCTGTCGAGCAGGGTGGTGGCGATCACCACGATGTCCTTCAGCGACACGCCTTCGGCCAGCAGCACGCGGAACACGCGCAGCAGCTGGGTATGGGTGAGCGCCTTTTCCAGCGCCGCGGCCAGCTTGGGCGACAAGGCGGTGAGGCGTTCCAGGATCGCCGGCACGTCTTCGTGGCGGAACAGCTCGTGCAGGTATTCGCGCACCACCTTGGAGACGTGGGTCGCGATCGCGCTCGGCACCTCGACCACCTGGTAGCCCAGGCCCAGCGCGTGCGCCTTCTGGCCCGGTTCGATCCAGGTGATGGCCATGCCGTAGGCCGGTTCGATACCGGGGATGCCGTCCAGTTCACCGTACACGTTCGGCGACGGGATCGCCAGCAGGTGCTCGGGCATCACCTCGGCTTCGGCCACCACGGTGCCGGACAGGCTGATCGAATACTGGGTCGGGCGCAGCGCCAGGTCGTCGCGCAGCGCGATCGCCGGCAGCAGCATGCCCATCTGTTCCGACAGGCTCTGGCGCACGCCCTTGATGCGCTTGACCAGCGGCTCGCCCTGGGCGCGGTCGACCATGCCGACCAGCTTGTAGCCGACCGCCACCGTGACCGGCTGCACCACCGGCAAGGCCTGCCAGTCGAGGTCGGGCGCGCGCTCGTCGCGCAGCGCGGCCTCGATCTTCGCCACGCCGGCGACGTCGGGCGCTTTCACTCTCTTCGACATGTTCCAGCCGACATAAGCCAGCACGGCGGCCGCCGCCGTGAAGAACCACCACGGCATGCCCGGCACCATGGCCATGATGAACATCACGCCGGCCGCCGAGAACAGCACCGTCGGCTGGGCCAGCAGCTGGTCGCTCACCTGCTTCTCGAGGTCGCCCGATTCGCCGATACGGGTCACCAGGATCGCCGCCGCCGCCGACAGCAGCAGCGCCGGGATCTGGCCCACCAGGCCGTCACCGATGGTGAGCAGCGCATAGACGCGGAACGCCTCGCCCATCGGCAGATCGTGCATCAGGGCGCCGATCGCGACGCCGCCCACCAGGTTGATGATCAGGATCAGGATCGAGGCGATGGCGTCGCCGCGCACGAACTTCGAGGCGCCGTCCATGGCGCCGTAGAAGTCGGCCTCGGACGCCACGTCCTTGCGCCGGATGGTGGCCTGTTCCTGGTTGATCAGGCCCGCGTTCAGGTCGGCGTCGATCGCCATCTGCTTGCCCGGCAGCGCGTCCAGGGTAAAGCGCGCCGACACTTCCGAGATGCGCTCGGCGCCCTTGGTGACGACGATGAAGTTGATGATCATGAGGATCACGAACACCACCAGGCCGACCACGAAGTTGCCCCCGATGACGACGTTGCCGAAGGCTTCGATCACCTGGCCGGCGGCATGCGTGCCTTCGTGACCGTGCAGCAGCACCACGCGCGTCGAAGCGACATTCAGCGCCAGGCGCATCAGTGTCGTGCCCAGGATCACGGTCGGGAACACGGCGAAGTCGAGCGGGCGCTTGGCCGTCACCGACACCAGGATCACGATCAGCGCCAGCACGATGTTAAAGGTGAACAGCACGTCCAGCAGGATCGGCGGCAGCGGCAGCATGATCATGCCCAGCAGCGCGATCAGGAAGACCGGGGCCGCGTACTTCTGGCGCCGCAGCTCCTGGATGACGCTGTTGATCGTGTTCATGAAGTTCATTCTTTCTTCTCGCTCAGGTGGGATGGCACGTCCATCTCGTTGGGGAACCGCGGGGGCGCCTGGCGCCGGCCGGCACGGAACGCATTCAGTTGTAAAACGTAGTTCAGCACCTGCGACACCGCCTGGTACAGCTGGGCCGGAATCTGCTGCTGCACCTGGCTGGTGTTGTAGATGGCGCGCGCCAGCGGCGGCAGGGTCA
>DDKG01000163.1:0-3212 GCA_002339265.1 Massilia sp. UBA2604
AAGGTGCGCACCATGATGATGTCGCACATGCGGCTCATCACCTGGCCGGCGTCTTCGACCGGCTCGCCGCGGCCCAGCTGGCTGTCGCGGGTATTCAGGTAGATGGCGGCGCCGCCCAGCTGGTGCATGCCGGCCTCGAAGCTCAGGCGGGTACGGGTCGAGCTCTTTTCGAACACCATCACCAGGGTGCGGTCGACCAGCGGATGATAGACCTCATAGGCCTTGAACTTGCGCTTGATGATCGCCGCGCGCTTGATGACGTATTCGAACTCGTCGCGCGTGAAGTCGGAGAATTGCAGGAAGTGCTTGATCGGAGTGGTGCCTGGCATAATCTGGTCTACTCGTTTGTTGTCCCTTGAATTATAAGGGTTTTTCCTTTCCGCTAGGGAAAGTATAGTCGTTAGTACAAGGTCTGCGAAGATTCGTGCAACAGCTGCGCATACAGCTCGTGGCGCATGCGCGCGATCTTGCCCTCGGCGACGGCGTCCAGCACCGCGCACTGCGGCTCTGCCAGGTGGCGGCAGTTGTAGTACTTGCAGCCGCCCAGGTAGGGTTTGAACTCGACGAAGGCGCGTTCCAGCATGCCTTCGGTCAGGTGGTACAGGCCGAATTCCTGGAAGCCGGGCGAATCGATGATCGCCGAGGGTTTTCCATCCTTTTCGGGCAGCCAGTACAGGCGCGTGAACGTGGTGGTGTGCTTGCCGGTGTCGAGGGCGGCCGAGATTTCGCGCACCGCGATGTCGGCGTCCGGCACCAGGAGGTTGATCATCGACGACTTGCCCATGCCCGACTGGCCGATGAAGATCGACGAATGGCCTTCGAGCAGCGGCATCAGCTTGGCCACGGTCTGTTCGGGCTCGCCGGTGGCCGACACCTCGTGCACCGGATAACCCAGCGCGGCGTACGGCGCGACGCGATCGCGCGCACGGGGCAGCAGGTCGGTGACGTCGGTCTTGTTCAGTATCAGGTGGGCCTCGATGCCGGCCGCCTCGCAGGCGACCAGCGCGCGCGACACCAGGTCGTCGGTGAAGCCAGGTTCCGTTGCGACGACGATGAACAGGCGCGAGATGTTCGCCGCCAGCAGCTTCGATTTGTATTGGTCGGAGCGGTAGAGCAGGGTGGTGCGGTCGGCGATCTTTTCGATCACGGCCTGGTCGGCCGAGGTGCGTTTCAGGTGCACCACGTCGCCCACGGCCACATTGGTCTTCTTGCCGCGGGTGACGCATTGCAGCTTTTCGCCGTCGGCGTCGGCCAGGTAGTGACGGCCGTGGGCCGCGATGATAGTGCCGGTGAGGGTGTTGGCTGAGTCGCTCATGCGCTGGTCAATCCTTGGTAAAGCGCATTCACTTTCGCGGCGCAGATAAAATCGTTTTCAGTCAGGGCGCCGCCGGCCGAGTGGGTGCTCCAGGTGACGCGGCAGGTGGCATAGCCGACCGTCATTTCGGGATGATGGTCCTGCGTTTCAGCGACCTGCGCCACCGCGTTGACGAAGGCGATCGTGGCGCGGTAGTCCGGCAGGCGGAACTCGCGCGACAGGATGCCGTCGACCGCGGTCCAGCCGGGAACCTCAGGCAGCAAGGCGTCGATCGCCCACGGATCGAGTGCTTTCGTAGCGTGAGTGCAGTCGCGATGCTCCAGCTTCATGCGCCCGCCATCATCAGGTGTTTCACCCTCACCGAGGCCGGTGGATGCGAATCGTAGAAGGCCGAGTGCAGCGGATCAGGCGTCAGCGTGGAAGCGTTATCCTCGTACATCTTGACCAGGGCCGACACCAGGTGGCTGCTGTCAGTATGCTTGGCCGCGAAGGCGTCGGCCTCGAACTCGTGCTTGCGCGAGGTGATCGAGGACAGCGGCGCCAGCGGGAAGGTGAACACTGGCAGCACCAGCATGAACAGGATCAGGGCCATGCCGTCGTTGGAGGCGTTCATGAAGGGCATCACGCCCAGGCCCGTATAGAACCAGGCCTGGCCCTTCAGGTAGCCGAGCAGGGCCAGGAAGGTCAGCGACATGGCGAAGATCACGATGATGCGCTTGACGATGTGGCGCAGCTTGAAGTGGCCCAGTTCGTGGGCCAGCACGGCCTCGATCTCCTGCGGCTCGAGGCGCGACAGCAGGGTGTCGAAGAACACGATGCGCTTGGCGCTGCCGAAGCCCGAGAAATAGGCGTTGCCGTGGGCGCTGCGCTTGGAGCCGTCCATCACGAACAGGGCGCGCGAAGCAAAGCCGACGCGGGCCATCAAACCCTCGATGCGCTGCTTGAGACTAACGTCTTCGAGCGGGGTGAACTTGTTGAACATCGGCGCGATCACGCTCGGGTAGAACGCGATCATCAGGAGCTGGAACGCGCTCCACACGAGCCAGGTATAGAACCACCACAGGTCGCCAGATTTCTCCATCAGCGTGAGCACCACCCACAGCAGCGGCAAGCCAATGACGGCGCCGACGATCGTGCTCTTGACCAGGTCGCTGAACCACAGGCCAGAGGTCATCTTGTTGAAGCCGAAGCGCTGCTCCAGCACGAACTGGCGGTACCAGTCGAGCGGCAGGTCGAGCAGGCCGGAGATGACGCCGAAAGCCACCACCAGCGCCATCTGGTGCCACAGTCCCGGGCCGGTCAGCGGCAGGATCGCCAGCGACAGCATCTGCAGGCCGCCCAGCAAAGTGAAGCCGATCAGGACCGCGCCGCCCCACAGCATGCCCACCAGGCCGAGGCGGGTCTTGGCTACGGTGTAGTCGGCCGCTTTCTGGTGCGCCGCCAGCGGCACCTTTGGTGCAAACTCGGCCGGCACGCTGGCGCGATGGCGCGCGATGTGCCGGATATGGCGCGCGGCCAGCCAGGTGCGCAGCACCATGGTCAGCACGAAGAAAACGACGAACAAAACCGAAAACCCGAATGAAGACATTCTGTGCCTGTGAGAAAATGCAGGATTAAGTGTAAAACACGACTAGGCAAAGAGAGAATTATGTCACAAGCTACACCAACCACCGAGTCCGCCGCAGCGCAGCGTCCAAACGAGTTCAACCTGGTCTGGGTGGACATGGAAATGACCGGCCTGGACCCGGACAACGACCGCATCATCGAAGTGGCGGTGATCGTCACCGACCCCGAACTGAACATCATCGCCGAAGGCCCGGTGTTCGCCATCCACCAGTCGGACGCGACGCTGGACAAGATGGACAACTGGAACAAGGGCACCCATGGCAAGTCGGGC
>DDKG01000163.1:3383-5029 GCA_002339265.1 Massilia sp. UBA2604
GTGCCGTCGAACAAATCGCCGATGTGCGGCAACTCGATCTGCCAGGACCGCCGCTTCATGGCGCGCGGCATGCCGAAGCTGGAAGCCTTCTTCCACTACCGTAACCTGGACGTGTCGACCCTGAAGGAACTGTGCCGCCGCTGGAAGCCCGAGGTTGCTAGCGGTTTCAAGAAACACCAGAAGCACACGGCCCTGGCCGACATCACGGAGTCGATCGAAGAGCTGCGCTATTACCGCGAGCATTTCATTCAGAAATAATTCAGTAAAAGCAGTACAAAAACTCTCAGTATTGACAAGAAGGTATGCGAGAATGGCCTATATGGTCCCGTTCACGCATACCGCCTTCCTCGGTGACAGCCAGACGGCCGCGCGCTTGCGCGACCACGACTGGCATGCATCGCCGCTCGGCCCGCCAGAGGGCTGGCCGCCGTCCCTGCGGATGGCGGTCGACATGATGCTGCACTCATCGTTCCCCACGTTTATCGCGTGGGGGCCGCAACTCGCCTTCCTGCACAACGACGCCTATATCCCGATCCTCGGAGAGCGCCACCCGGCCGTGCCCGCCGTCCCGTTTGCGCAGCTGTGGGCGGAAGTCATGCCCGAACTGTCGCACCTGATCGAACGTGCGCTGGCCGGAAATTCGGTCTTCCTCCAAGATATGGAGCTCAATCTTCTGCGCAACGGCTATCCAGAGCGCGCCTGGTTCACGTTTTCGTACGCGCCTCTGCATGACGCCCGCGGCGAAGTCGCGGGGCTCACTTGCACCGTCATGGAAACCACTGGCCATGTGCTGGCCGCACGCCGGGCCGCGTTCCAGCTGAAAGTATCGGATGCGCTGGCGCCGCTGGAGGATCCGGGAGAGGTTATCGCGACCGCGAGCGCCCTGCTGGGTGTCGAGCTCGGGGCAGGCCGTGTGCTGTATGCTGAGATCGATCCGCTCAGCGGGCGTCTCGAGGTGCCGCGCTTGTGGGCATCCACGGGCGTGGCGCGGCCGTCGGCGGGCTTGCCGCTTTCGGCCTTTAGTCCCGCCATCATTGCCGAGCTCGGTGGCGGATCGGTGGTACGGATCCACGACGCCGCCAATGATCCGCGCACCGCGGACCTGCGTGCCAGCGGCATCGACGACCGGGTCGGCGCTGCGCTGGTGGTGCCGATCGTCAAATCGGGGCGCCTGACCGCCTGTCTCGGCGTGGACACGCCAACGCCACGCTCCTGGAGCGAGTACGACGTCCAGCTCGCGCGCGATGTGGCTGAGCGCACCTGGGCCGCGGCAGAGACCGCGCGCGCCCAGGCTGCCTTGCGCGAAGAGCGCGACCGCAGCCGCGACATCTTCGACAATATCTCCGAAGGCTTCGCCCTGTTCGACCGCAACTGGATCATGCAGCGCATGAACGCCGAGGGCCTGCGCATCTGCGCCGTCACGCGCGAGGAGGTCATCGGCCGCAACCACTGGGAAGTGTTCACCGCCATGGCCGACAGCGAGGCCGGCCGTATGTACCACCGCGTGATGGACACGCGCCGCGGCGGCGCCGCCGAGCAGTGCCACGTGTTCCCCGACGGGCGCCGCATCTGGACCGACATCCGCGCCTATCCGACCCAGGACGGCGGCATCGCCAGCTTCTTCCGCGACATCACCGACCGCAAGC
>DDKG01000161.1:0-4566 GCA_002339265.1 Massilia sp. UBA2604
CCGGTGCCGCTGCTGCAGCCGCGTCCGCTTTCGGATCAGCCTTCATTTTCGGATTCGCTTTCAAAATAGGTCTTCAGTGCTGGTTAATGGGATTCAACATTATGGCATTGTCGCGGAAAGATGCACTCGGGCAAGCCTCGAAAAGAGGGGAGAAGAGGCAGTAAATCCGGAATTGTTGCAGACGCGCGATGATGGAATGGAAAAGGGGGGGGGATTTATTGTTGAACCTATTCCTTTGCTACCTTCGAAACGTCGTTCCCGCGCAGGCGGGAACCCAAGTTTTACGCTCAGCGATTACGTTCAACGTAAGCTGCGGCACGACGGACTTGGGTTCCCGCCTTCGCGGGAACGACGTGTTCAGGTTAGTGGCCTGGATCAGGCGAACAGATCCACCATCCCACGGTCGCCCAGCCCCACGGTACGGGTCCGCGGCGCGATTTCGTTCACCGCCGCCTCGCCTTCATTGCCCGTGCCATTGCCGGCCAGGTTGCCATTGCCGCCATTGCTGCCCGGCGTACGGCGCTCACTGTCCTGCTGCTGGCGGGCGCCGGCGTCGACCGTCGCGTTGTTCAATGCGATGCCGCTCTCGCTCATCATCTCGCGCAGGCGCGGAAGGGCGTTTTCCAGGGCCTGGCGTACTTCAAGCTGCTCGGCCGAGAAGGCCACGCTGGCCTGGTCGTTGCTCACGTTGAGCACGATCTGGACCGGACCCAGGTCGGGCGGGTTCAGGGTCAGGGTGGCGGACTGTTCCTTGCCGACCATGTAGACGATGCGCTGGCTGATCTGGTTGTCCCAGCCCTGGCTGCCCACCCGGGCCGGAATGCGGTCGCCCGGCACGGCGGCCGGGTTGCCGACCGCATCCGCCATCTTGGCGGCCTGGGCCTGCAGCTGGGCCAGCGGGGCCGGGGCTTCCTCGGCTGCCGGGATCGCCCCCTGCTGGCTCTCGCGCAGCTGGGCCTGGAACTGGGCGCCATCCTGCTGGCCTTCCGGCAGGGCGCCAGCCTGGGCCTGGGCCTGGGGTGCATTCGGATCGACCGGGGCGCGCTGCACGCCGCTGGCCAGCGTGACGCCCTTGCCGAGTTCGTCGGTGACAGCGGCGGCGCCGGTCGCGGCGGCGTCATCGCCCACGCTGGCGGTCGCGCCGGTCATGTGCTCCAGCGCGCTTGCCAAAGCCTTCAATTGCTGCTCGCCGGCAGCGGCGGCATCGACCGGTACCGCGGCCGCGTCAAGCGCTGTGGGCTTGGTCAGGCTGGCCATGAAGGCCAGCATGTCGGTGACCGGCGTCGTGGCCGCAGCGGCGGCCTCGGCCGCGCCATCGGTCGCACTTGCGTCCGCCCCGGCTTCTTCCGTGCCCTCGGCCGACGCGCTCTTGGCGGTCTTCGTTTCGCCTTCGTGGCTGGCCGGCTTGGCGGGAGTCCTGGCCTGCTCGCGCACCGGCTCGCGGTTGGCGGGCTTGTCGGCGGCATTCGGTTTCGATTGCTGCTGCGGGGCCGGTTTCGACTGCTGGGCGGCCTGGGGCTGTTGCGGCTGCTGCGGCTGCTGGCGCGCCGCCAGCTCGCGCGACAGGGTGGCGCCGAAGGCGCCGTTGTTGCGGGCGCTGTCGGCCAGCCGGTCCGGACTCGCGCTGCGTGGCGCGCTGGCATTGGCGCCGGTGGTCTGGAACAGGAGATTGGTGGTCTGCGTCGTCATGTTTCGCTCAGCGTTGTTTGTAGCGGGCGCCACGGGCAGCGTGGTCGTCCATCTGTTTCTGGTCGCGCTTGTTCTGGACCTTGAGCGCCTCGCTTGCGGCGCGTTCGTTCAGTGTGCGATACGACAAGCGCTTGCGTTCGCTTTCCTGCAAAGTCTTGCGCTCGGTATCTGCCTTGAATCGGGCATGTTTCAACACGTCGCGCTGGCCATTCAAGGCATTGTCCAGCTTGCCAATAAAGGCAACGAAGTTGTGGTACGCGAACGGCGTGATGCCGGCCACCTGGGCCGCATCCAGCTTGCGTGCATATTCGTCGCGGTAGCCGACCAGCATTTCCAGCTTCTGTTCGGCTTCCTCGACCAGTTTGTTGGCCGCGCCCAGGCGCTTGGCGGCAGCATCGGAATCCTTCTGCGCCAGGTCGATCAGTGTTTCAATTGCGGATAATTGGGCCATGGTGCAACGATTCTACCGCTGGGCAATTCTTGCCGATCAGTTGAATAGCGAGGAAAGTTGCCCCAAGCTCTGGGGAAGCGTGGCGTTGTCGTGGATTTCCTGGCACAGGAATTCCTCGATGACCGCATTCTTCGCGATGGCCTGGTCGAGCACCGGATCGCTGCCGGCGGCATAGGCGCCGACATTGATCAGGTCGCGCGAGCGCTGGTAGCGTGAATACAACTGTTTCAACTTGCGCGCCGCCAATTGATGTTCGTGGGTCGTGATCGAGTGCATCGCCCGCGAGATCGACTGCTCGATGTCGATCGCCGGATAATGCCCGGCCTCGGCCAGATGGCGATTGAGCACGATGTGGCCGTCGAGAATACCGCGCGCCGCATCGGCGATCGGATCCTGCTGGTCATCGCCCTCGGACAGCACGGTATAGAAGGCCGTGATCGAGCCGCCGCCTTCGAGGCCGTTGCCGGCCCGTTCGACCAGCACCGGCAATTTTGCAAACACCGATGGTGGATAACCCTTGGTGGCCGGCGGTTCGCCGATCGCCAGCGCGATCTCGCGCTGCGCCATCGCATAGCGGGTCAGCGAATCCATGATCAACATGACGTTCTTGCCCTGGTCGCGGAAATGCTCGGCGATCGCCGTGGCGTAGGCCGCCCCCTGCAGGCGCAGCAGCGGCGGCGAGTCGGCCGGGGCGGCTACGACGGCCGAGCGGGCGCGGCCTTCCGGGCCCAGGATCTGGTCGATGAATTCCTTGACCTCGCGGCCACGTTCGCCGATGAGTCCGACCACGATGACGTCGGCCTCGGTATAGCGCGCGATCATCCCCAGCAGCACCGATTTGCCGACGCCGGTGCCGGCGAACAGGCCCAGGCGCTGGCCGCGGCCCACGGTCAACATCGCATTGATGGCGCGCACGCCGACGTCGAGCGTGTCCTTGATCGGCGCGCGGTCGAGCGGATTGACGGGCCGCGCATTGAGCGGGCCCACCTCGGTCGTGTTGAGCGGGCCGAGGCCGTCGAGCGGACGGCCGGCGCCGTCGACCACACGGCCCAGCAGCTGCATGCCGACCGGCAGGTGGCGCGCGCGGTCTTGCGGGCGGCGGCGGCCATGCGGCACGGTGCCCGGCGGCGGCAGTACGCTCTCGACCGGGAAGACGCGCGAGCCGGGCACCACGCCTTCGGTGTCACTCTGCGGCATCAGGAACAGGCGCTCGCCCTCGAAACCGACCACTTCGGCCTCGATGAAGCCGCTGGCGGTGGGGATCGTGGCGGCGGCGCCGACCGCCAGGCGCAGGCCGACGCATTCCATCACCAGGCCGGCCACGCGCGTGACGCGGCCCGACACCTGCAGCGGATCGGCGAAGCTGACCAGGGTGTCGCAGTCGCGCAGATAGGATTTCCAGCGCGCGGTGTGCGCGTCGCTGCCGCTATCGTGGCTGGAGGCGTGATCGTCCATCAGTCGCCCAGCCACTCGACGTTGGCGCCCAGCGCATGGGTCAGGCGGTTCCAGCGGGCCGCGGCCTGCGCGTCGATTTGATTGGTCGCGGTCTCGACCTTGCAGCCGCCGCGCGCGATCGAAGCGTTCTCGACAATGCGCCAGCCGCCTTTCGTGAGTTCCTCGGCCATGCCGTGGCGCACCAGTTCGGCGTCCTGCGGATTCAGGGTGAGCACGGCCGGCTGTTGCAGCACGGGCAACTGGTCGATGGCGTCGCGCACCACCGACAGGATGAGTTCGGGACGCACGTCGAAACCGGTGCGCACCATGCCGCGCGCCAGGCGCAGGGCCAGATCCAGCACGTCACGCGCGATGGTCTCGTCGGCCTGGGCGATGGCGTCGCCGAAGTTGGCGGCCACCTGGCGCAGCTGTTCCAGCTCGGCCGCGGCTTCGCGCTGGCCGGCCTCGGCGCCTTCGGCATAACCCTGGGCACGGCCCTCGCCGTGGCCCTGGGCGCGGCCTTCTTCCAGCCCTTGCGCGAAGCCTTCCTGGCGCGCCGCTTCGCGCATCGCTTCCAGTTCTTCGACGCTGGGAAGACTGAACCCCGGCGGCAGGGCGGGAGCGGTGTCAGCAGGGGCGGGCGCCGCTGCGGCGGCTTCGGCCGCGCGGCGTGCGAGCGTGCTCGGGCGATCGTCGCCGAACGACGCCATTTCCCAGCGCTGGTAGGCGCTCTGCTGTTCTTTCGGTAGTGCCATCAGACGAACGAATCCTCACCTTTACCGCCCAGCACGATCTGGCCTTCGTCGGACAGACGACGCACGATCTGCAGGATCTGTTTCTGTTGCGATTCTACTTCGGACAGGCGCACCGGACCTTTCGATTCGAGGTCTTCGCGCATCATCTCGCTGGCACGCTGCGACATATTCTTGAAGACCTTCTCGCGCAGATCCTGCGAGGCGCCCTTGAGCGCAATGATCAGCATCTCGGACTGC
>DDKG01000161.1:4704-6574 GCA_002339265.1 Massilia sp. UBA2604
GGTGGCGATGATCTGCGGGTGCTCGTTGCGGATCAGCTCGGCCACCGAGACCGAGTCCATCCACTTCAGGCTCTCGATGCCCGAGGCGTCCTTGCCACCAAGAATGCGGTTCAGCAAGACTGCGGCCTTGTCGTCACCCAGCGCCTTGGTCAGCACCTGGCGGATGTATTCGTCCGAATCGAGGCCGACGGTCGAGTGCAGATTGGTCTCTTCGACGAACTCTTCGAGTACCGTGACCACCTGGCCGTGCTGCACCGCCTTCATCTGCGCCATCGCGGCGCCCAGCTTGAGCACTTCGCGCGGACCGAGGAACTTCATCACCTCGGCCGCTTCGGCTTCGCCCAGGGCCAGCATCAGGATCGCGGCCTTGTTCGTGCCGTCCTTGTCTTTATCACTCATTTGAACCCAACCATCCTTTAATGACGTTCGCGACGATGCGCGGATCCTGGCTTGCCAGCTCTTTCGCCAGCTTCAGGTTGGCGCGGTAACCCATGTCCCGGCGAATCTTCTCTTCTTCCTCGAGGTCTTCCTCGTCTTCTTCGGCCTCTTCTTCGCCTTCCTCGCCTTCGGCCTTTTCTTCTTCCTTCGGCTCTTCGGGCACGGCGGTCGCTTCGTCGAACTTCTTGATCGCCGGACGCAGCAGCGGACGCAGGAAGCGGAAGTACAGGAAGGCGATCACTGCGGCAACAAACGCATAGCGGGCCAGGTCCTTGAACAGCGGCATGTTTGCCGGATCACGCCACCAGTCCGGTTCTACCACTGGATCGGCCGGCTTGTCCACACCGTCGAACGGTGCGTTGGCCACGTTCAGGGTGTCGCCGCGCGCCTGGTTGTAACCCATGGCTTGCTTGACCAGCTCGTTAATCTGGGCCACTTCATTGGCCGCCAGCGGACGCACGGTGACCTTGCCGGTGGCCGGGTCGACGATGCGGCGGTAGTTGACCACCACGCCGACCGTCAGGCGCTTGATGCCGCCCATCGGACGCTGTTCGTAGCGGATGGTCTTGTCGACTTCGAAATTGGTGGTCGAGTTCTTGGTGCTCGGGCCGGTAGGGGCAGGCGCTTCGGCCGGCGGCGCGCCGTCGATCGGCGCGGTGTTCACGCCCGGCGGCTGGTTCGACAGCGCACCCGGGATACCCGAGGCGCCGGCGCCGGCTCCTTGCGTTTCCGAGGTCTGCTGGCTGCGGATCGCCTGCGGCTCTGGCGGCGAGTTCGGCTTGTACATCTCGGCCGCGGTGTCGACTTGCGCGAAGTCCACTTCGGCAGTCGCTTCGGCGCGCACATTGCCTTCGCCGACCAGCGGCTTGATGATCGATTCGACCTGCTTGATGATGTTTTGCTGGACCTGGTCGACGTATTTCAGCTGGGTTGCATCCAGCATCTTGTTGCCGGCGCCCTTGCTGGCCTGCTCCGACAGCAGGGTGCCGTTCTGGTCGACCACGGTCACGTTGCCGATGGTCAGCTCTGGCACGCTGGACGCGACCAGGTGCGAGATGGCGCTGACCTGGCCCGGATCCAGGGCGCGGCCCGGCTGCAGGTTGAGCAGCACCGAGGCGGTCGGCTTTTGCTGGTCGCGCACGAACACGGACGGCTTCGGCAGCGCCAGGTGGACGCGCGCGGCGCTCACCGAACCCAGCGACTGGATCGAACGCGCCAGCTCGCCTTCGAGCGAGCGCTGGTAATTGACTTGTTCCAGGAACTGGGACACGCCCAGCTTCTGGTTTTCCATCAGCTCGAAGCCGACGTTGCCGCCTTTCGGCAGGCCTTGCGCGGCCAGCTTCAGGCGCAGGTCGTGGATCTGCTCGGCCGGCACCAGGATCGCGCTGCCGCCTTCGGAAAACTTGTATTGCACCCCCATCTGGTCGAGCGA
>DDKG01000344.1 GCA_002339265.1 Massilia sp. UBA2604
GCGCTGCTCTTCGACCAGGTACTGCGTCAAACTTACGCGTTTCATGACTTCCTCAGGTTTGGTTTAAATTCTTGCGTTATCGTTGTTCGGTGCGTCGCGTGGACGGCGAGGCCGGCTGCGCGCCCCGGTCCACCCTACGGATGACCCGCGATTAATTCGCGAGGGCCTTGCTCACCACTTCACGCACATCGTTCGACAGCTTGCCCTGCCCCGCCACGCGCTGCAGCGCTTCCTGCATCTGCGCCTGCAGCGCCGGCGTGTAACGGCGCCAGCGGTCCATGGCGCGCGCCAGGCGGCTGGCGACCTGCGGGTTGAGCGCGTCGAGCGCGATCACCTGCTCGGCCCAGAAGGCGTAGCCGCTGCCGTCCGGCGCGTGGAACTGCACCGGATTGTTCATGCAGAAGGCGGCGACCAGGCTGCGTGCGCGGTTCGGGTTGCGCAGGGTGAAGGCCGGATGGCGCATCAGCGCGCGTACCGCCGCCACGTCGGTGGTCGGGGCCGCGGCCTGCATCATGAACCACTTGTCCACCACCAGCGCCTCGTTCTGGAACTCCTGGTAGAACTCGTCCAGCGCGTCGGCCGCTTCCGGCACGCGCGATGCGATCAGCGCGCCCAGCGCGGCGGCGCGGTCGGTCATGTTGCCGGCATCGGCGAACTGGCGCTGGGCCAGCGCCACGCTCTCTTCGTCGGGCGCCGCGTTCAGGTAAGACAGCGCCAGGTTCTTGAGCGCGCGCTTGCCGGCCGACGCGGCGTCCGGGCTGTAGGCGCCCGGCGTCAGGTTGGCCTGGTACTGCGCCAGCAGCTCGCCGCGCAGGCGCGCGCCGATGTCGGCGCGGATGAACTGGCGCGCGATGTGCACGGCCAGCGGGTCGACGCCCTCGATCTGCTCGGCCACCATGCCCTCGGACGGCAGCAGCAGCGCCTGTTCGCGGAAGGCCGGGTCGAGGGTCTCGTCGACCAGGACCTTGCGCATCGCTTCGATGAAGGTGTCGTCCAGGTTCAGGCTGGCGCCGCTATTGCCCTTGGCCGCGGCCTCGCCGGTCAGCTTGAGCAGGCGGCTCATGGCCAGGCGCTGGCCCGCTTCCCAGCGGTTGACCGGGTCGCTGTCATGGCTGAACAGGTGCAGCAGGTCGGCATCGGTATAGCTGCCCTGCAGGACCACCGGCGCCGAGAAGCCGCGCAGCACCGACGGCACCGGCTGCTCCTTCACGTCGGTGAAGACGAAGGTCTGCTCGGCCTGGGTCAGCTCGAGCACCGCCGTCGTGCCGCGGTCGACGCTATCGACCACCAGGCGCATGTCGTTGCCGGCGGCGTCGAGCAGGCCGACCGCGACCGGGATGTGGAACGGCAGCTTCTCCGACTGCCCCGGCGTCGCCGGGCAGGACTGGATCAGCTTGAGCGTGTAGGTGTGGACCGCCTCGTCCCAGCGTCCCTCGAAGCGCAGCACCGGGGTGCCGGCCTGGCTGTACCAGCGCTCGAACTGGGTCAGGTCGCGGCCGTTGGCGTCGGCCATCGCGCGGCGGAAGTCGTCGCACTCGACCGCCTGCTCGTCATGGCGCTGGAAGTACAGGTCCATGCCCTTGCGGAAGCCATCGACGCCGAACAGGGTCTGGTACATGCGCACCACTTCGGCGCCCTTCTCGTACACGGTCACCGTATAAAAATTGTTGATCTCGACGAAGGAGTCGGGACGCACCGGGTGCGCCATCGGGCCGGCATCCTCGGGGAACTGATGCTGGCGCAGGGTGCGCACCTGGTCGATGCGGGTCACGGCGCGGCCGGTGTCGGTGCCGATCATGTCGGCCGTGAATTCCTGGTCGCGGAATACCGTCAGGCCTTCCTTCAGCGACAGCTGGAACCAGTCGCGGCAGGTCACGCGATTGCCGGTCCAGTTGTGGAAGTATTCGTGCGCCACCACCGCCTCGATGCCCTGGAAGTCGACGTCGGTCGCCACCCGCGGGTTGGCCAGCACGAACTTGGTGTTGAAGATGTTCAGGCCCTTGTTCTCCATTGCGCCCATGTTGAAGTCGCTGGTGGCGACGATCATGAAGCGGTCCAGGTCGAGCTCGAGGCCGTATTTCTCTTCGTCCCAGCGGATGCTGTGCTTGAGCGACTGCATCGCATAGTCGGTCTTGTCCAAATTGCCGTCTTCCACCCACACTTGCAGCAGGGCGTCGCGGCCGTCGGCCAGGCGGAAGGTCTCTTCCTGGCACACCAGCTTCGCGGCCACCAGGGCGAACAGGTAGGACGGCTTCTTGAACGGATCTTCCCACAGCGCATAATGGCGCCCGTCGTCGAGATCGCCTTCCTGGATCAGGTTGCCGTTGGACAGCAGCACCGGATAAAGCGCCTTGTCGGCGCGCAGCATCACCGTGTACTTGGCCATCACGTCCGGGCGGTCCGGGAAATAGGTGATGCGGCGGAAGCCCTCGGCCTCGCACTGCGTGAAGAAGTTGCCATTCGACACATACAAGCCGCTGAGCGTCGTGTTCTGCTCGGGCACGCAGGTCGATTCGATCTCGAGCACGACGTCGTCCGGCGCCTCGTGGATCGTCAGCAGGTTGTTGGCCAGGGTGTAGTCGGCCCTGGACAAGGTCTTGCCATTCAGGCGCAGCGCCACCAGTTCGATATCCTCGCCATGCAACTCGATGGCCCGCCCCACTGCCAGCGGATTGCGGCGCAGGGTGAGGCGGTTGGCCACCACGGTACGCGCGGGATCCAGGTCGAAGCCGAGCTCGACAGTATCCACAAGGTAACTCGGCGGGGTATAGTCTTTCCGGTAAATAGTCTGGGGCGTATCGGTGCGCATAGGAAGAGTCCAAGAACACAGTGGAGAAGTGCTTATTTTACCAACAAGCTTTTCCGACGTTTCGTACGATTCCATGTATCGCAGTGTATGCACGGTAACGGGGTGTAAATCCCGCTCGGTTGATCCTGAACAAGCGGTAAGCTTGATCATCGGGGAAATTCCGCACAATATTTTGGAGATTGGTATGAAACGCCTCATCATGGTCGCCGCCGGCACGGCGCTAGCGCTGCTCCTGGGCGGTTGCGCGACCACCATCCGCAGCGACGTCACGACTTTCCACCAATGGCCGGCCCAGATGGAAGACAAGAGTTATGTCTTCGAGGTGCCGTCGCCGCAGGACGACACGCTGGAATGGCGCAGCTACCAGGAACTGGTGCGCGGCCAGCTGGCGCGCCAGGGCTTCCGCGACGCCGACGGCGCCACGCCGGCGCTGACGGTGTCCATGCGCTTCACCACCACCGACCTGCCGGTGCGCGTGCTGGAACCGATGATGACGCCGTATTTCTATCCGAGCGCGCGCTTCGGCTACGGCTACCGCGGCTTCCACCGCCGCTACTGGGGCGGCTGGTACAGCCCGTTCTATGATCCGTTCTGGGGCCCGTATCCGGCCTACCAGACCTCGATCGAGCACCACTACCGGCGCGAGCTGCAGGTGTCGATCAAGTCGGCGCGCGACGGCAAGCGCCTGTTCGACGTCACGGTGCACAACACCAGCCGCAATATGTCGACGCCGGAGATCATGCCGGCCCTGGTGCACAGCGCCTTCGAAGGCTTCCCGGGACCGTCGGGCGTGGCGCGGCGGGTCGAGGTGAAGCAGGAGCCGAAGGGTTGATTCTGGCCAGCTGATTCAGCCTCACCACGTCATCCCCGCGAAGGCGGGGATCCAAGTACTGCCGGCGTTGTCGAAACGCTTGCAAAATTGGATCCCCGCCTTCGCGGGGATGACGTTTTTGGGCCGGCGATTTGGTTGAGTTTTTGTGTGCGCGCATAAAAAATGCCCGTTACGCAAAGCGTAACGGGCCAATTAGAGACAACGAGAGACAACGGTAATGCCGGCGCCTTAGCGCACCATGCACGGTTTCTTGCTATCGAACTTCCAGTTCGGAATCAGGTACTGCATGCCCACCGCGTCATCGCGCCCGCCCAGCCCCATCTGCAGGTAGCGCTGATGCGCCGCCTCCACGGCGTCCATGTCGAGTTCCACCCCCAGCCCCGGCATAGTCGGCACGGCGACCATGCCGTCCACGATGCGCAGCGGGTTGCGGGTCAGGTGCTGGCCGTCCTGCCAGATCCAGTGGGTGTCGATCGCCGTGATGTCGCCCGGCGCCGCCGCCGCCACGTGGGTGAACATCGCCAGCGAGATGTCGAAGTGGTTGTTCGAATGCGAGCCCCAGGTCAGGCCCCAGGCTTCGCACATCTTCGCCACGCGCACGGTGTCCTGCATGGTCCAGAAATGCGGATCGGCCAGCGGGATGTCCACCGCCCCCAGCTGCACCGCGTGGGCCAGCTGGCGCCAGTCGGTGGCGATCATATTGGTGGCGGTGCGCAGGCCCGTGGCGCGGCGGAACTCGGCCATCGTCTCGCGGCCCGAATAGCCGCCTTCCGCACCGCACGGATCCTCGGCATAGGCCAGCACGCCCTTCATGTCGCGGCACAGCCGGATCGCATCCTGCAGCAGCCAGCCGCCGTTGGGGTCGAGCGTGATGCCGGCCTGCGGGAAGGCTTCCTTCAATGCGCGCGCCGCCTCGATTTCCTGCTCGCCGCGCAGCACGCCGCCCTTGAGCTTGAAGCTCTTGAAGCCATAGCGCTTGTGCGCGGCGCGGGCTTGGGCCACGATGGCGTCGGTGTCCATGGCCGGTTCGTGGCGCAGGCGCAGCCACGCGTCGTCGGCATCGGGTTCGCTGGCATAGGGCAGGTCGGTGGCCTTGCGATCGCCCACGTAGAACAGGTAACCCAGCATCTCGACCTGGTCGCGCTGGCGGCCCTCGCCCAGCAGGTCGGCCACCGGCACGCCCATGAACTTGCCCAGCAGGTCGAGCAAGGCGCATTCGACGCCGGCCACCGCGTGGATCATCACGCGCAGGTCGAAGGTCTGCTGGCCGCGCCCGCCCGCATCGCGGCCGGCGAAAGCCGTGCGCATCGAGCGCAGCACGCCGTTCCAGGCGCCGATCGGCTGGCCGACGACCAGGGCGCGCGCATCCTCGAGCGTCTGGCGGATGCTCTCCCCGCCCGGCACTTCGCCGACGCCCTGCTGGCCGCTGCTGTCGGTGAGGATCACCAGGTTGCGGGTGAACCACGGCGCGTGGGCGCCGCTGAGGTTGAGCAGCATGCCGTCGCGCCCCGCGACCGGCACCACGCGCATCGCGGTGAT
>DDKG01000346.1 GCA_002339265.1 Massilia sp. UBA2604
GCCTGTCGCACTTCTAAAAGAAGTTGTCAGTCAGCGTTCCTATAATGGCCCGACAATGCGGGTATCATCCGCGGTTCATTCACCATTGCAAGAGGAAGAAGCCAATGAACGCTCAGCTTGATTCGGGTATCGCCACGCTGCCGGTTAGCCGTCAGACCTTCGACGAGGTCCTGGTCCCCACCTACGCCCCGGCCGCGATGGTGCCGGTGCGCGCGTCGGGCCTGGACCTGTGGGACCAGGAAGGCAAGCATTACCTCGACTTCACCTCGGGCATCGCCGTCACCGCCCTGGGCCACGCCAATCCGGAAGTGAACGAAGCGCTGACCAAGCAGCTCAACACCCTGTGGCACATCGGTAACGGCTACACCAACGAGCCGGTGCTGCGCCTGGCCTCGGCCCTGACCTCCGCCACCTTCGCCGAACGCGCCTTCTTCTGCAACTCGGGCGCCGAAGCGAATGAAGCGGCACTGAAGCTGGCGCGTAAATACGCGCATGGCAAATTCGGCCCGCACAAGTCGCGCATCGTGTCCTGCCTGTCGTCGTTCCACGGCCGCACCCTGTTCACCGTCTCGGTCGGCGGCCAGCCGAAGTACACCGAAGGCTTCGAGCCGCTGCCGCAAGACCTCTCCCACATCCCGTACAACGACATCGAAGCGGCGCGCGCCGCGATCACCGACGATGTCGCCGCCGTGATCGTCGAGCCGATCCAGGGCGAGGGCGGCGTCATCCCGGGCAACCCGGACTACCTGAAAGCGCTGCGCGAAATCTGCGACCAGACCGGCGCGCTGCTGGTGTTCGACGAAGTGCAGTCGGGCATGGGCCGCACCGGTTCGCTGTTCGCCTACGAGCAGATGGGCGTGGTGCCGGACGTGCTGACCTCGGCCAAGGCGCTGGGCAACGGCTATCCGATCGGCGCCATGCTGACCACCACCGAGATCGCCCAGTACCTGGCGGTCGGCACCCACGGCACCACCTACGGCGGTAACCCGCTGGCCTCGAGCGTCGGCCTCAAGGTGCTGGAGCTGATCAACCAGCCGGCCTTCCTGGGCCGCGTCAAGGAAGCCAGCGCCAAGATCATGGCTAACCTGCAGCAGCTGGCGGCGGATTATCCGAACGTGTTCGGCCAGCCGCGCGGCATGGGCCTGCTCATCGGCCTGCCGATGGCCGAAGGCTTCAAGGGCCGCTCGAAGGACTACACCAAGCTGTGCGAGAAGCTGGGCCTGATGCTGCTGATCGCCGGCCCGGACGTCGTGCGCCTGGCGCCGGCCCTGGTGGTGTCGGACGAGCAGATCGTCGAAGCCGACCGCCTGATGCGCGCGGCGGTGGCGGAATTCGCCGGCGCCTGATTCCCACGTTCCGGTCGCGGCCGGCCCGCCTGAGAGTGTCCTGAATTGGAAGTTTGTTGAATAATAAATGCGGAGATTTTCGCCACATTTATTCAACGAATCTTCAATTCAGGACACGAAGGTGAGGCCGGCCGCCCGCATTGTCTCCACTTACGTTTCACCAGGGAGTACTCAATGTATGTTGTCCGTCCGGTAGATCGCGCGGATATCGGCGCGCTGGAAGCGATGGCGGCCATCTCGATGCCGGGCGTGCACACGCTGCCGCGCACGCGTGAGGGCATTGTCGCGGCGGTCGAGCGCTCGATCGCCTCGTTCGCGGCCCAGGTCGATATCCCGAGCGAAGAATCGTATCTGTTCGTGCTGGAAGACGTTCGCTCGCGCGAAGTCGTCGGCACCGCCATCATCCACGCCTCGGCCGGCTCGAACGGCACCTATTTCGCGTTCCGCAACGACGTGATCCAGCAGGTCTCGCGCGACCTGAACATCAGCCACAGCGTGCACGCGCTGACCCTGTGCTCCGAGCTGACCGCCTATTCGCAGCTGTCCGGTTTCTTCTTGCGCCACCGTGACAGCGCCGGCGTCGAAGCCGCGCTGCTGTCGCGCGCGCGCCTGCTGTACGCCATGCTGGCGCCGCACCGCTTCGGCGACCGCTTCTTCGTGCCGCTGGCCGGGCGCCTCGACGCCGATGGCCAGTCGCCATTCTGGAATGCGCTGGGCCGCAAGTTCTTCAAGATGGACTTCCTCGAGGCCGAACGCCTGATCGAGGGCGCCCGCAACCGCACCCTGATCGTCGAGCTGATGCCGCATTATCCGGTCTATGTGCCGCTGCTGCCGGGCGACGCCCAGGCCGCGCTGGGCCAGATCCATCCGGGCGGCCAGATGGCCTTCGACCTGCTGGCGCAGGAAGGCTTCGAAGCCGACGAATACATCGACATCTTCGACGGCGGCCCGATCCTGCAGGCGCACAAGAATGCGCTGCGCTCGTTCTGCGCCTCGCACCGGGTGCGCGTGGGCGCCGGTCCCGACTCCGCCACCGACGGAGAACTGGTCGACTATGCCGTCGCCACCATCGACAAGGGTTTTCGCGCCGTGACCGTGCGCACGGCGCCGATCGAACATGCGCACACCATCGCACTCGCGCGCGACGTCCAGCAGGCGCTGGGCGTGGCGCCGGGCGACGAAGTGGTGTGCGTGCGCATCCAGGGAGAACCCGCATGCTCGTGATCCGCTCATCCAAACTATCCGACCTGGACGCCCTGATGGAGATGGCGCGCCAGGCCGGCAGCGGCATGACGACGCTGAAACCCGATCCCGAGATGCTGGGCCAGCGCCTGGCCACCTCCGAGGCGTCGTTCGCCGAGACCATTCCGCCCGAGCAGCGCGACTACATGTTCGTGCTGGAGCACACCGAAGACCGCAGCATCGCCGGCGTG
>DDKG01000077.1:0-136 GCA_002339265.1 Massilia sp. UBA2604
GCTCGCCCAGCAGCCATTGCTGCGCCTGGCCATCCGCGCCCACCAGGAACACGTGGTCGAGGTTCTGGGCGTCGCGGTACATGCAGGCCGCCTCGATGCCGAAGCCGGCGCTCGGGATCGCCGGCAGGCGGGTCAG
>DDKG01000077.1:255-14429 GCA_002339265.1 Massilia sp. UBA2604
ACCAGGCGCAGGCCGCGCTTGTCCAGCGCCAGCCAGGCGCCGCCAGGCAGGGCCGCCAGTTCTTCGGCATCGCGCGGCGCCTTCGCGATCTGCGGTGCGGCGGTTGCGGCGCCGTGCAGAGCCGCCAGGATAATCAGGGATACGACTTTTTTCATTAGAAGATGCTCGCTTTCAGGCCAATCTTGAAGGTGCGGCCATATTGTTCGTGTTGTGAATTACGGGACTTGTCGCCCATGTAGACGTAGTATTTTTCGTTGTTCAGGTTGCTGGCGTCGAAGGTCAGCTGCCAGCGCTTGTCGAGATTGAACGACATCGAGAGGTCCAGCTGCTTCTGGGTGTCGACGTAGCGGTCCTGGCTTGCATCGAGCACGTCCTCGCCCAGTTCGAGCAGGTAGGGCGACTTGTAGTTCATCGCCAGGCGGGCACTGAACGGGCCGGATTCATAACCCACCATCAGGTTGCCGATGCGGTTCGACTGGCCCGGCATACGGATTTCGCGCGTGCCGATCCCGCCGTCGCCATCGGCGCTGTCGATGTCGGCGCGCGAATGGGTGATGGCGCCGTTGATGCCGATCAGCAGGCCGTTGAACGGCGCCGGCAGCATGCGAAGCGGCTGCTGCCAGGCCAGTTCGATCCCGCGCACCCGGGCCTGTTCGCCGTTCTTGTACGAGATCGCGCTCGAGAAGTCGGCCCAGGCGCCGGTGCCGGCCAGGTCGCTGGCGTAGGTGAAGTCCTTGATATCCTTGGTGAAGACGTAGGCCGACACCACGCCGTCGCCGCCGATGGTGCGCTCGATCCCCAGGTCCAGGTTGTGCGAGCGCAGCGGGTTCAGGTCCGGATTACCGATGGTGGCTTCGTCGTCGCCGTCCAGGCTGACGCCGGGCGCCAGCTGGGCGAAGTTGGCGCGCACCACCGAGTTGCTCCAGGCGGCGCGCAGGCTGGTGGTCTGGTCCAGGTCATAGCGCAGGTGCATGCCCGGCAGCCAGTTGGTGTACGAGCGCGACGCGCCGCGCGGCGTGATCTCTTCTTCGTCAGTCACCTGCGAGCCGTCGGCCTTGAAGCGGGTGCGCTCGGCGCGCACGCCGGCCAGCAGCGACCAGGCGCCGCTGCGCAGGCTGGCCTGCACGTAAGCGGCGTCGATGTCTTCCTGCAGCTTGAAGTCGTCCAGCGTCGAATCGACGATGGCGCGTGCGCCGTCGCGGTTCAGGCCCGCCAGGCGGGCACGGACCAGGTTCGAGTCGAGTGTGTAGCCAAGGTTGCCGAACGGGTAGTCGATGCGAGTGCCATTGACGAAGGCGCTCATCGAGGTCGGGCCCGCGCCCCAGTAGTCGCCGTCGCCGGAATCGTCGCTGCCGAATTCCCAGGCGTCGGTGTCGGTGCTCTTGTCGCGGCGGGTGGCTTTGGCGCCGAACTTGAAGGCGCCGCTCCAGTCGCCTGCATCGAATTCGCGCTGCAGGTCCAGGCGCAGCTGGTGGCTGGTGTCTTTCGCATAGGCGCGTTCGATCGCGAACGAATCGAGTTCATAGTTCGCTGCATCGGCCACGCCGGCGGGGGCGATCAGGTGCGGCGCACGGGTGTTGGTGAAACCGACGTCCTCGAAGCTCTCGATATTGGTGAAGCGCGCATCGCTGATCGCGTTCGGGGTCTTGTCGGTGGCGCGGCTGGTGGCGGCCTCCAGGTGCATTTTCCAGGCGTCGCCGAAACGGCGGTCCATCGAACCGGTGAGCGAGCGGATCTCTTGCGTGTACTTGCGCTGGCGCAGGCGGCGTTCGACGGTGGCCGGGGCCAGTTCGCCTTCCGCCACGCTTTCGTCGTCGTTCTCGAAGTCGCCGACCGTCATGCGGTCGCGCGACTCTTCGTCCGAGAAGCGGCTGAGGAAGCCGCGCAGGGCGTAGCTGGTGCTCGCATCCGGGCGGTAATCCAGGTTGAAGGCGCCGGCGCGGCGCTCGCGCGTCGGCAGGTAGTCGCGCATCTCGAAACCTTCCAGGCGGTTGCCGTCCCAGGCGCCGCCCGTTTCCACGTTGTCCGAGCCGAACTTGCGCTTCTCGCCCGACAGGCCGGCGGCGATGCCCAGTTTGCCGTCCATGAAGCGCTGGGCCCACAGCAGGTTGGCGCTGGGGCTGTTCTGGTCGGTGTTGGTGTCGTGGCTGGCGGCCACGCCGACGCTGAGCAGCTTGCCCGGCAGGTCGAAGGCCGACAGGGTTTTCACTTCGACCGTGCCGCCCAGCGAATTGGCGTCCTGGTCGGGCGTGGCCGACTTGGTCACTTCCAGCGAGCGCACCAGGCCGGCCGGCAGCACGTCCAGCGCCACCGCGCGGCGCGTCGCTTCCGGCGAGGGCACCATGGCGCCGTTGATGGTCACGCTGTTGTAGTCGGCGTCCAGGCCGCGCACCACCACGTAGCGGCCTTCGCCCTGGTCGCGTTGGACCGAGAGGCCGGGCACGCGCGCCAGCGCCTCGGCGGCGTTCTTGTCCGGCAGGTGGCCGATGTCGTCGCTGCTGATGACGCTGACGATGTTGTCGGCCTGTTCCTGGGCGGCGATGGCGCGCGCCAGGCTGGCGCGCTGGCCGGTGACGACCACGCTGGATTCGACGGCCGGCGCGGCCGCGGGAGCAGCGTGGACGCCGGCAGCGGCCAGCAGGCTGGCGGTGATGGCGGGGAGGGCGAGATAGCGCATGGGGGCAAGGAGATAGTTGGAGTGGGGCGGATTCTGGTGCCTGAATGTGACGAATCGGTGACGACTTCCGGTCGTTACCCGTTGTTTCACGCCGTTTGCTGCATGGATGAGCTGAATTGACCCGCTGCGGGCAGGTGGCGCCATGCGGGGCGCGCCCGGCGGCGCCCTTGCGGTGTGACCGGCATGAGCCGTTCGGACCCTGTGCCGGGATGAGACAGCTTTGTCATCCTGTCATCCTGCGGTCATCTGGCTGCGCTATGTTCCGGCGATCCACCCGTGAATCCTGCCCCCATGTCCAACGTCATCCGCCATGCCCTGCTGATCGGCGCGCTGCTCGGCGCCTTCGCCTTCCTGTTCGTCGGCGCCGGGACGACCATCCCGCTGGCCGAATGGGACTGGGTCGACATCGCGAGCGAGGGCGGCACCTCGCTGCTGGCGGCGCTGTGGTGCCTGATCGTGCTGTCCAGCCGGCCGGACGGGCTGGTCACGCGGCTGCTGGCCGGCGGCCTGGCCTGCATCATGCTCGGCTCCTGGGCCGACTGCCTGGACGAAGTGGTCGACGTCGACAAGGCGGCGCTGTGGGACAACGCGCTGGAGTCGCTGCTGCCGCTGGGGATGCTG
This sequence comes from Massilia sp. UBA2604, assembly GCA_002339265.1. Classification (GTDB taxonomy): domain Bacteria; phylum Pseudomonadota; class Gammaproteobacteria; order Burkholderiales; family Burkholderiaceae_D; genus Telluria. The sequence continues at coordinate 3,554 of DDKG01000077.1, forward strand.
ATCCTCACGGTTGGCATGTATTACTGGAGGCTCGAGCAGGCCACCTTGTCCGACCACATGCGCAAGCGCGAGCGGCTGTTCCGCAACCACCGCCCGTTCGACCGCATCACCCAGCTGGCCGACGCTGCCTACCTGCGCGAGCAGTTGCGCCTGGAGAGCCGGCGCATGGAAGGCGAAGGCGCCAGCGCGCTGGTGCTGTTCGACATCGACGAATTCCACCGCATCAACCGCGAGCACGGCCAGGCCGAGGGCGACCGCGTGCTGCAGGCGGTGGCGCACATGCTGCTCCTGAACCTGCGTAACGAGGACCTGCTGTGCCGCTATGCCGGCGACCGCTTCGCGGTGCTGATGCCCGGATTGCAGGAGGCCGAAGCGCGCGACGCCGCCCAGCACCTGTGCCGCATGGTGTCCTCGATGCGCCACCACGGGCCCAAGGGACGGGTGCGGATCTCGCTGCGTCACGGCTGCGCGCCGGCGCAGGGCGCGCCGGATGCGCTGCTGGCGACCTTGTGCCGCCAGATGGACGCCGTGTGATCGCCTGGCAGGCAGCCGGAGAACCCTCGATCCCGGCGCGGCAGCAGCCCGCGCTGGCGCTGGAATACGGCCGCTCGCGCGACGCTCGCGACGCCGATCTGCTGCGCGATACTGGACTGGTGGCCGGCCTGAATCCGGATGGCCTGGTCTCGCCGGCCCAATATCTGCAGCAGCTGGCGAACACCCTGCGCACCCTGGACAGCCCCGACACCAGTTTCATGCTGGGCCAGCTGCTGCTGCCCGGCCATGACGGCGCCGCCAGCCACGCGCTGGTGCAGGCGCCGAACCTGCGCACGCTGCTGCAAAGCCTGTGCCGCTTCCATGCGCGCCTGACGCCGCTGTTGCGGCCGCGCTTCGAGACCTGGGGCGACGTGGCGCTGCTGTACTGGGTCGACGCCTATGGCGCGCCCGGCATCCGGCCGGCCCTGGTCGAGATGCACATGACGGCGGTGGTCGCGCTGTGCCGCTGGCTGGGCGGCGAGCGCCTGCCGTGGCGTTTCTGCTTCAACCGTGGCGCGCCGCGCCACGTCGAGCAGCACCACGTCCACCTGGGCACCGAGCTGCGCTTCGGCTGCCAGCTCGACGCCATGCTGCTGCCCGCCGCCTGGCTCGACCGGCCGTGGCCGCGCGCCAGCGAGATGGCGGCGCGTTTGGCGCTGCAGGCCGCCGAGCAGGAGGATGAACGCGCGCCGGGCATGCTGGCCGCGCTCTACGACTACCTGCTGGACCACGTGCGCCTGGCGCCGACGCTGGAGCGCACGGCGGCCGACTTCGGCGTCAGCCCGGCCACCTTCAAGCGCCAGCTGCTGCGCCACCACACCCATTTCCAGGGTGAGCTCGACGGGGTGCGCACCCATGTGGCGCTGTGGCTGTTCCAGGTCGAGCGGGCCGACAACGAGGAAGTCGCGCGCTACCTGGGCTTTCACGACGCCGCCAATTTCCGGCGCTCGTTCAAGCGCTGGACCGGCCTCACGCCGGGGCCGATCCGGGCCGCGCTGGACGGGGAACTGGGCTGGTTCACTGGCGCGCTGGAGCCCGGAATGTAGGCACACGAGACAATCCGCGCACATTTCCTGCTTCGAGAAGTGGTATCTTTCACAATCAAGGCCGTTTTCGAAGAGAAGGAATGAGCGCCAGCCTGGTCCTGCATATCGTCTGTCCAACCCAGAAGCGCGGCTTTGCTGCGTGCATGTCCTTTTGCTTCGTCTGCCTGCTGGCCTACGGCCTGGCGAGCGGCGCACGGCGCGACCTGTCTCCCGGCGTTATCATGTTTACTACCTGCGCGCTGGCCATCGTCAGCGTGGCCGCCTGGGCGCTGTATCGCAACTTCGTGTTCCGGGACGAACTGTATATCGCTCCGGCGGGTGAGCTGCCGCCGATCGAGCTGGCCTTCCGGCCCGACCAGATCCGCGCGGTGCGGCTGCTGCCGGCGCCGGAAGCCTGGTCGCCGGAAGCCAAGTGGGATGCCCTGGGCTTCGGTCATGGCCGGATCGAGATCGAGACTGCGACCCATCGCTACCATTTCGGGGCGGGGCTCGACCAGCGTGAGGCCGAGGCGGCGCTGGAACGGATCCATGATTTCTGGCGGGAGCAGTGCGGCATGCCTGTCGCCGCGTGAATATGATTATTGAATGAGGAATGCTATGTCGGAGCTGGAGAGGAAGTGGTGGTTTTCGTTGCCGGTGGGGATGCTCGCGATGCTTGCGACGCTCTGGCTCCTTCACACGGTCGGGTTCACTCCCTTCCCCCAGTACGGCGTCGCGCAATGGGCTGTCTATTTCCTGTGTTTCGTCGGCCTGCAGCGCTGCATTTCCTTCCTGGGCTGGCTGACGGTCCTGATCGTGTCGCCAAAGACGATCACCGCGAGGCGCGCATGAGAGCCGCCACTAACTTCATCACCGTCCTGCTGCTGTCCCTTGCCGCCGGCATCGCTTCCGCCCAGTCGAACGAAGAACACATTGCGCTCGAGACGCCAACCGGCCGCATCGCTGGCACCCTGCAACTGCCGGCCGCCGGCGAGGGCAAGCCGCGTGTCGCATTGATCATCGCCGGTTCCGGTCCGACCGACCGCGATGGCAACAATCCGCTGATCCCGGGCCGCAACGACAGCCTCAGGATGCTGGCCGTGGCGCTGGCCGAGGAAGGCATCGCCTCGCTACGCTACGACAAGCGCGGCGTGGCGGCCAGCCTGCCGGCCGGGCCGACGGAGTCCGAGCTGCGTTTCGAGACCTATGTGGAAGACGCCGCGGCCTGGATCGGCAAGCTGAAGGCCGATCCGCGCTTCGGCTCGGTGGCCGTGATCGGCCACAGCGAAGGGTCCTTGATCGGCATGCTGGCGGCGCAGCAGGGCGGCGCTGCGGCCTTCGTGTCGATCGCTGGCCCCGCCGATGGCGCTTCGACCATCCTGCGTAAGCAATTGGCCGGCAAGCTGCCGCCCGATCTGGACAAGGAGAACGAACGCATCCTGGCGGCGCTCGAAAACGGAACGACCGTCGACCCGGTGCCGCCCGCGCTGGCGGTCTTCTACCGGCCGAGCATCCAGCCATACCTGATCTCGTATATCAAGTATGTGCCGTCACAGCGCATCGCTGCCCTGACGATGCCGGTGCTGATCGCCCAGGGCAATACCGACATCCAGGTGGAGGTGGCCCAGGCTTATGGACTGCACCGCGCCAAGCCGGATGCGACCCTTGCCATCATTCCCGGCATGAACCACATCTTCAAGCACGTGCGGGCCGACCCGGCGCTGCAGGCTGCGGCCTACAGCGATCCGTCGCTGCCGGTGTCGCCGCTGCTGGTCAAAGCGGTCAGCGACTTCCTGAAAAAGGCCAACTAGGGTCTCAGGCCGCGGCACGCAGGGTGTGCGCCGCCGCCACCATATTGCGCAGCGCCGGCAGCACTTCTTCCCAGTTGCGGGTCTTGAGGCCGCAGTCCGGATTGATCCACAGGCGTTCGGCCGGGATGCGGGTGGCGGCCTTGCGCATCAGGTCCACGATATGGTCCTGGCTCGGGATGTTCGGCGAGTGGATGTCGTACACGCCCGGTCCGATCTCGTTCGGATACTGGAAATCGTCGAAGGCGTCCAGCAGCTCCATGTCCGAGCGCGAGGTCTCGATCGTGATCACGTCGGCATCCATGGCGGCGATCGCGGCGATGATGTCGTTGAACTCCGAATAGCACATATGGGTGTGGACCTGGGTTTCGTCCGCCACGCCGTTGGCCGTGATGCGGAACGATTCGACTGCCCACTCGAGGTAGGTCGCCCATTCGGCGCGCCGCAGCGGCAAGCCTTCGCGCAGTGCCGCCTCGTCGATCTGGATCACGCGCACGCCGGCCCGCTCCAGGTCCAGCACTTCCTCGCGGATGGCGAGGGCCAGCTGGCGGCAGCTGACGGCGCGTGGCTGGTCGTCGCGCACGAAGGACCAGTTCAGGATCGTCACCGGGCCGGTCAGCATGCCCTTCATCGGTTTGTCGGTCAGCGACTGCGCATAGGTGGTCCACTTGACCGTCATCGCCTGCGGGCGGCGCACGTCGCCGAACAGGATCGGCGGCTTCACGCAGCGCGACCCGTAGGATTGGACCCAGCCGTTCTGGCTGAAGGCATAGCCGTCGAGCTGCTCGCCGAAGTATTCGACCATGTCGTTGCGTTCGGCCTCGCCGTGCACGAACACGTCCAGGCCCAGCGCTTCCTGCTCGCGCACGCAGCGCGCGATCTCGGCGCGCATCGCCTCTTCATAGGCCGCCGCATCCAGTTCGCCCTTTTTATGGGCATTGCGGGCCTGGCGGATCGCCGCCGTCTGCGGGAAGGAGCCGATGGTGGTGGTCGGGTAGCTCGGCAGCTGGAGCAGTGCGGCCTGTTTGGCGCTGCGTTCTGCGTGGCTGCTGGCGCGCCGGCCCAGCTCGGGGGTGATCGCGGCCAGGGCCTGCGCCACCTCCGGGTTCGATACGCGCTTCGAGGCGCGGCGGCGGTCGATCGCGGCGGCGTTTTCCACCAGTTCGAGCTGCACCTGCGAGCGGCCGTGGTCGAGCGCATGCGCCAGGATGCGCAATTCTTCCAGCTTCTGGACGGCGAACGCCAGCCAGGAGCGGATTTCGGGATCGAGTGCGGTCTCGTTGTGCAGGTCGACCGGCACATGCAGCAGCGAGCACGATGGCGCGATCCACAGGCGCTGGCCGATCTGGCGCTGCACCGGCTCGAGCCATTCGAGGGTCGCGTGCAGGTCGGTCTTCCAGATATTGCGGCCGTCGATCACGCCCAGCGACAGCACCTTGCTGTCGCCGAGCGCCGCGATGACCGGCGCGATCTCGTCGCGGGCGCGGGTCGCATCCAGGTGCAGGCCGTCCACCGGCAGCGCGCAGGCGATCGGCAGGTTGTCTTCCAGGGCGCCGAAATAGGTCGCCAGCAGCAGCTTGACGCCGCTGTGCTGCAAGGTGTCGTAGGCGCTGCTGTATGCCGCCTGCCAGCGCGCATCGAGTTCGGTGACCAGCGCCGGCTCGTCGACCTGCACCCATTCGATGCCTTGCGTGACGAACCAGGCCAGCAGCTCGGCGTACACCGGCAGCAATCGGGGCAGCAGGTCGAGCCGGTCGCTGCCGTCCTTGGCCTTGCCCAGCCACAGGTAGGTGAGGGGGCCGACGATGACCGGTTTCGTTTTCACGCCCAGCGTGCGCGCTTGGGCCAGTTGTTCTTCCAGGCGCGCGGTGTCGAGCTTGAAGCTGGTCTCGGCGGTGAATTCAGGGACGATGTAGTGGTAATTGGTGTCGAACCACTTGGTCATTTCGCCGGCATGGACGCCGCCGCAGGCATGGTCATGGTCGCCCTGGCTACGACCGCGCGCCACACGGAAGTAAGCGTCCAAAGCATCGCCGTGATGGCTGTGGGCGCGCTGCGGCACGTTCCCGAGGGTGAAACTCATGTCCAGCACCTGGTCGTACAGCGAAAAGTCGCCGACCGGGGCGAAGTCGAGTTTTGATTGCTGCTGCCAGTGGCGCTGGCGCAGCCCCGCCGCCTGCGCGCCGAGTTCCTGGCTGGTGGCTTCGCCCTTCCAGAAGCGTTCGAGTGCAAATTTCAGTTCACGGCGCGCGCCGATGCGCGGAAAGCCGAGGTTGTGGGTCGTGGTCATGGTGTCAGCCTGTTCTTTAATGGATGAGTTCATGATAGGCGTCCCGACCCATGAATAAAATTGGTATGATTTCATCCATCCATTATTTCCATTCATGTGACATGATCGAACGCATCCACTTGTCCCTCATCCGCGAGGTCGACCGGCGCGGCTCGCTGACTGCTGCCGCCGACGTGCTGTGCCTGACGCAGTCGGCCCTCAGCCACACGGTGAAGAAGCTCGAGCAGCAACTGGGCACGCCGGTGTGGACACGCGAAGGACGCTCCTTGCGCCTGACCCAGGCAGGACGCTACCTGCTGGCGCTGTCCGAACGGGTGCTGCCGCAGCTCGAGCATGCCGAACGCCTGATGCACGAATACGCGCGCGGCGAACGCGGCACCCTGCGCATCGGGATGGAGTGCCATCCCTGCTACCAGTGGCTATTGAAGGTGGTGGATCCCTATCTGGCGGCGTGGCCCGAGGTCGACGTCGACGTCAAGCAGCGCTTCCAGTTCGGCGGCCTGAAAGCCCTGCATGGCTACGAGATCGACCTGCTGGTCACGCCCGATCCGCTGTTCAAGCCGGGCCTGAACTTCGTGCCGGTATTCGACTACGAGCAGGTGCTGGTGGTGGCGAGCAGCCATCCGCTGGCCGGGCGTCCCCATGCCGAGCCGGCCGATCTGTCCGACGACGTACTCATTACCTATCCGGTCGACCTCGAGCGGCTCGACATCTATAACCAGTTCTTCCTGCCGGCCGGCTGCGCGCCGCGCCAGCGCAAGACCATCGAGACCACCGACATCATGCTGCAGATGGTGGCCAGCGGCCGTGGCGTGGCGGCGTTGCCGCGCTGGCTGGTGGAGGAGTATGCCGGCCGGATGGCGGTGGCGCCGGTGCGGCTGGGGCCAGAGGGGGTGTTCAAGCAGATCTTCCTGGGCACGCGCGAGGTCGATGCCGGCACCGCCTACCTCGACGCCTTCATCGAGATCGCGCGCGCCGCCTAAGCGGCCTCGCGCACATACCTGGCCGGCGGCACGCCCACATGGCGCGCGAAGGCGACGCTGAAGGTGCTCGCCGAGCTGTATCCGACCCGCTGCGCCACCTCGGCGATGCTGCAGGCGCCGCGCCGCAGCAGGTCGGTCGCCAGCGCCATGCGCCATGCCAGCAGGTATTCCATCGGCGCCTTGCCGACCGCACGGCTGAAGCGCTCGAAGAACGCCGAGCGTGACAGCGCTGCTTCCTGCGCCAGTTCGGCCATGGTCCATGCGCGCGCGGGCGTTGCGTGCATCTGGCGCAGCGCCTGCGCCAGGCGCGTGTCGGCCAGGGCGCGCACCAGGCCGGGCGCGGGCGCGGCATTGCTTGTGGCGCGCAGCGCCTCGATCAGCAGCACCTCCAGCAGGCGCGCCATCACGACCTCGCGCGCCGGCCGCCGTGCGCGCGACTCGTCGCCCACCAGTTGCGCCAACGTTGCCAGGCGAGGTTCGCCACGCACATGGACGAAGCGCGGCAGCAGCGACACCAGCAGGGCCGCGTCGGGCGAAGCGAACACGCAGTGGCCGATGATGAAGCGCACATCCGGCGCGCCATCGGTTTGGCCGAGCCGGAATTCGCCCGGGCCTTGCGCCACCGGCGGCATGTCGAAGTCGCCCGGCTCGGGCGCCTGCATGCTCGACATCGCGAAGTTCCAGGTGGCGGGAATCAGCACGAAGTCGCCCGGCTCGAGCACCAGCTCGGGACTGCCTTCGATCGCCAGCCGGCAGCGGCCGTCGAGGACGATGCAGTACGAAGGCTCACCGGTCTCGGCGCGCCGCACGCCCCAGCGACCGGCGCCGCCGACGACCTTCGTCACGCGCACGCCCGGCTGCAACAGGCTGACCACCTCGGTCAAGGGATCGGTCATTTCTGGACGCTCGCAAAAAGAGTGTGGACTGTCGATTGTAGCGCGTCCTGCCGCGCCAGGCTATCGTACTGGTTCTGCAATCCAATACAGGAGTCCGCCATGAAAACCGTCCTGATCACCGGCTGCTCGTCCGGCTTCGGCCTGGAGATCGCCCGCCACTTCCTCGACCGCGACTGGAACGTCGTGGCCACCATGCGCACGCCGGACGCCGGCATCCTGCCGCCGTCGGACCGGCTGCGCGTGCTGGCGCTGGACGTGACCGACGAGGCCAGCATCCGGGCGGCGCTCGAAGCCGCGGGGCCTATCGATGCGCTGGTCAACAATGCAGGGATCGGCGTGATGTATCCACTGGAAGGCGTACCGATGGCAACCGTGCGCAGCGTGTTCGAGACCAACACGCTGGGCACGATCGCCATGACGCAAGCCGTACTGCCTGGGTTGCGCGCCAGGGGAGCGGGCGTGATCGTCAACGTCACGTCGGCCGTCACGCTCATGCCGCTGCCATTGCTGTCCGTCTACACTGCCAGCAAGGCGGCCGTGAACGCGTTCACCGAATCGCTGGCGCTGGAGCTCGAACCGCTCGGCATCCGCCTGCGCCTGGTGCTGCCGGGCCGTTCCCCGCAAACGCGGTTCGGCGCCAGTGCGCGTGCCTTCATGACAGGCGGGATGCCCGAGGCTTATGTGCCGCAGCTGGACGCCGTGGTCGCCGGCGCACGCGTGCCGGGGCCGGTCACGCATGCCCAGGACGTCGTGCAGGCGGTCTGGCGCGCCGTGACCGATGCGGCGACGCCGATGCGGATACCGGCAGGCGCCGACGCCGAGCAGATGGCGGCGGCGTAAGGGGCCGGCCCCGCTGCAGAGCCGGTTTGTGGCGACGATGACACATTCGCCACGGTTTACCGACCAATCTGCCTGGCAGGCCTTGACGAGGCGGCAAACAGGTTGACCCACCGTCACATTCAGCGTATATTCGCGAGTTCTCGTTTTTATTCTGCACATCGTATACGCATTCGCAGCCGCTCCTTTTGTCGAGTGGCTTTCGTCGCCTCCGCTGTCAGTTCTTACGGGACTAGGTTTTAGTCCCCGGGCCAGCTTGTTTGCCGTCCCGGGTCGTCAACGTAGCAGCAATTTAGTTGGATTAGGAACGATGCCAACCATCAATCAATTGATTCGCAAGCCGCGCGAAGCCGCGGTTGTGAAGAGCAAGTCGCCGGCACTGGAAAACTGCCCGCAAAAACGTGGCGTGTGCACCCGTGTGTACACCACCACCCCGAAGAAGCCAAACTCGGCGCTTCGTAAAGTCGCCAAAGTGCGTCTGACCAACGGTTTCGAAGTCATTTCGTACATCGGCGGTGAAGGCCACAACCTGCAAGAACACAGTGTCGTGCTGCTGCGCGGCGGTCGTGTGAAAGACTTGCCAGGTGTGCGTTACCACATGGTTCGCGGTGCACTGGATACCCAGGGCGTCAAAGACCGTAAGCAAGCGCGCTCGAAGTACGGCGCCAAGCGTGCCAAGGCTGCGAAGAAGTAATCTTCGGAGTGCGTGTCATAGACACGTCACATTAATTAGATAAGTTGAGCCGGCCGCGAGGCCGAGTAAGTGAAGGGTCATGAGGGCCTTTCGCGAGTGTGGTTACCACACTCAACTGAAGACAGGAAGGAATTGAAATGCCACGTCGTCGTGAAGTACCCAAGCGCGAGATCCTGCCGGATCCAAAATTCGGCAACACCGATGTCGCCAAATTCGTCAACGTTCTGATGCTGTCCGGCAAGAAGTCGGTTGCAGAAAACATCATCTACGGTGCATTCGAACACATTCAATCCAAGTCGGGCAAAGACCCGCTGGAAGTGTTCACGACCGCGATCAACAACGCCAAGCCGCTGGTGGAAGTCAAATCCCGCCGTGTCGGTGGCGCCAACTACCAGGTGCCAGTGGAAGTTCGTCCGGTTCGTCGTATGGCGCTGTCCATGCGTTGGTTGCGCGAAGCCGCAAACAAGCGCAGCGAAAAATCCATGCCGCAACGTCTGGGTGGTGAACTGATGGAAGCGGCTGAAGGCCGTGGCGGCGCGATGAAGCGTCGTGACGAAGTCCACCGCATGGCAGAAGCGAACAAGGCGTTCTCGCACTTCCGCTTCTAAGCATCAGGACTTGGCTTGGGGCTTTTTGCCCCAAACTAGCGTCCCTGCAGTATCTGTTGTTCAGGCCGAGCTCATTTTGATCGTCAAGATGTTGCTCGGTTTTGTCCATTCAAAGATTTAGGAAAAATTATGGCACGCAAGACCCCCATCGAGCGCTACCGCAATATCGGTATTTCGGCTCACATCGATGCTGGTAAAACCACCACCACCGAACGCGTCCTGTTCTACACGGGCGTCAACCACAAGCTCGGCGAAGTGCATGATGGCGCTGCGACGATGGACTGGATGGAGCAAGAGCAAGAGCGCGGCATTACCATTACCTCGGCAGCGACGACCTGCTACTGGAGCGGTATGGCCAAGAACTTCGAGCCACACCACATCAACATCATCGACACTCCAGGCCACGTTGACTTCACCATTGAAGTCGAACGCTCGATGCGTGTTCTGGACGGCGCTTGCATGGTTTACTGTGCAGTCGGTGGCGTGCAGCCACAGTCGGAAACCGTGTGGCGTCAAGCTAACAAGTACAAAGTCCCACGTCTGGCATTCGTCAACAAGATGGACCGTACCGGTGCGAACTTCTTCAAAGTGTACGAGCAGATGCGCGCACGCCTGAAGGCGAACCCAATCCCGGTCGTGATCCCGATCGGCGCGGAAGACAGCTTCCAAGGCGTGGTGGATCTGGTCAAGATGAAAGCAATCATCTGGGACGAGGCTTCGCAAGGCATGAAATTCGAATACGCTGACATCCCTGCGGAACTGGTCGATCAAGCCAACGAGTGGCGCGAGAAGCTGGTCGAGACCGCGGCTGAAGCCAGCGAAGAGCTGATGAACAAGTACCTGGAAGAAGGCGATCTGTCGGAAGCAGAGATCAAGACCGCCCTGCGCCAGCGCACCATCGCATCGGAAATCGTGCCGATGTTGTGCGGTACCGCGTTCAAGAACAAGGGCGTGCAAGCCATGCTGGACGCCGTGATCGAATACCTGCCATCGCCAGTCGACATCCCGCCAGTGGCCGGTACCGACGAAGACGACCAGCCGGTCACCCGCAAGGCTGACGACAACGAGAAGTTCTCGGCGCTGGCGTTCAAGATCATGACCGACCCGTTCGTCGGCCAGCTGATCTTCTTCCGCGTCTACTCGGGCATGATCAATTCGGGCGATACCGTCTACAACCCGATCAAGGGCAAGAAAGAACGCC
>DDKG01000241.1 GCA_002339265.1 Massilia sp. UBA2604
ATGGTCGCCGCTGCCCGATGGGCCCGGACGCGTGGCGCGGTCTTCCAGCTCGGCGATGAAGTGGCAGAAATCGCGCAGCGGCCCCAGCTGGCGCTCGGCCAGCTTGGCCTCGATGCCGCCCTTTCGCGCCGCCTCGAACAGCGAGCAATTCCACTGCTTGGAAAACTCGCCCAGCACTTCCAGGGTGGCCATGCCGACCCCGCGCTTGGGCGTCGTCACGGCGCGGATGAAGGCCGGGTCGTCGTCCTGGTTGGCAATCAGGCGCAGGTAGGCGATGATGTCCTTGATCTCGGCCTTGTCGAAGAAGCTCTGGCCGCCGGACATCGTGTACGGAATGCGCTCCTTGCGCAGCGCCTGTTCAATCACGCGCGCCTGGTGGTTGCCGCGGTACAGGATCGCGTAATCGGTCCACTTGTTCTTGCGCTGGAAATGCTCGCTCGAGATCATGATCGCGATCTGGTCGGCTTCCTGGTCGTCGTTCTGCATGCCCAGCACCTTGATCGGCTCGCCCAGGCCGTGCTCGGACCACAGCGACTTCTCGAACAGCTTCGGATTGTTGCCGATGACGGCGTTGGCCGCTTGCAGGATGCGGGTCGTCGAGCGGTAATTCTGCTCGAGCTTGATCACCTTGAGGTCGGGGAAATCGTCGCCCAGGGTCTTGAGGTTCTCGACTGAGGCGCCGCGCCAGGCATAGATCGCCTGGTCGTCGTCGCCGACGGCCGTGAACATCGGCTTCTTGCCCAGGCCCGTCACCAGCAGCTTGACCAGCTCGTACTGGCAGGTATTGGTGTCCTGGTACTCGTCCATCAACAGATAGCGCAGGCGCCGCTGCCAGCGGTCGCGGATCGGCTCGTTATTGCGGAACAATTCCACTGGCAGACGGATCAGGTCGTCGAAGTCGACTGCCTGGTAGGCCTGCAAGGTCGCCACATAGCTGCGGTAGACGCGCCCGGCCAGCGCTTCGTCTTCGTCGCGCGCTGCCTTGATCGCGTCTTCCGGGTCGACCAGGCCATTCTTCCACAGCGAGATCGCGTTCTGGATGCCGCGAATTTCCTGCTTGTCGGTAGTCAGCGCCAGGCTGGAGACGATGGTGTAGCAATCGTCGCTGTCCATGATCGAGAACTTGTCCTTCAGGCCCACGCCGGCCGCCTCCTGGCGCAGGATTTTCACGCCCAGCGAGTGGAAGGTGGACACGGTCAATTGCTTGGCCTGCTTGGGCTGCTTGAGCAGCTTGGCAATACGCTCCTGCATCTCGAGCGCCGCCTTGTTGGTAAAGGTCAGGGCGGCAATGGTGCGCGGATCGTAGCCGCAATGCTCGATCATATAGGCGATCTTTTGCGTGATCACGCGGGTCTTGCCCGAGCCGGCGCCGGCCAGCACCAGGCAAGGGCCGTCGAGATACAGCGCGGCTTCGCTCTGCGGCCCGTTGAGGCCGAATCTTGGTGCATTGGACATGGGAATTATTTCTGGAGGGACAGGCAGCGATTGTAACAATCTGGCGGGCCCAGCGGGCGATGGCGCGCGCGGCCTGCACCGGATTGCAACACCGGCCCGCGCTCGGCCGATCGGGAGAGGCGGGACACGCCGGCGCGCAATCGAGTAACATGCGTCCTTTGCGGCTTTTGCCGCTGCGGCTCTATTTTCAGGATATTTGCCCAATGAAATTCGAACATCTCGTTGAAATCAACGACCCGATGAATCCGCTGATCGACACCCTCACCCGCGAGCAGGTATGGCATGGCCTGGTCCTGCGCGCCGAAGACCCGAAGATGTTCATCCCGCACCTGGACGCTAGCGAGATCGTCGAGCGCGAGGCGGGCGCTTTCCGCCGCCGCCTGACCTTCGGCGAGCTGGTGATCGAAGACCAGGTATTTCTCACCCCGCTGCAGGAAGTGCGCTACGAAGTGCCGGCCCAGGGAGAGATCGCGGCGTCGAGCCTGCGCATGATCATCGAGGCGCCGACCAATGCCATGCTGCTGGTGCGTTTCTGCTACGACGACGGCACCGGCGAGCACGTCGATCCGGCCAACGCGATGTATGACGAGTTCAAGAAGTCGGCGTATGAAGAAGCCGACCTCGACACGGTGCGCATCCTGCGCAAGCTGGCCAGCGAGGGCAAGTTGAACACCACGCTGCTCAACTGATACGCCCTGGTGAACGCGTGGAGGGCGGAGCCCTCCACCCTACGTCAGGTAGCCGGTAAATCAAACATCAGGTTCCCGGCTCGGTATCGGCCGGGTCGGTCTGGCTGTCGCCCTTCGACAGGTTGGTGGCCAGGTCGCGCAGCGCGGTGCGCACGCCCTCTTCGATCACCGGGTGATAGAACGGCATCTCGAGCATCTGGTCGACCGTCAGGCGCATCTGGAACGCCCATGACAGCAGATGGGCCAGGTGTTCGGCGCGCGGCGCGATCATCTCGGCGCCCAGGAACAGCCGGGTGCCGTATTCGCCATACACCCGCAACATCCCCTTGTTCTGCAACATGACGCGGCTGCGGCCCTGGTTGGCGAAGGACACGCTGCCGACCGCGAACTTGCGCTGGCCGCCGGCGCACAAGGCCTTGTAGTTCTTGCCCAGGGTGGCGATATTCGGTTCGGTGAAGGCGACCGCGATCGGCGCGCGGCGCAGGCCGGGACGCACGTCCGGATAGCGGCCCGCATTGTCGCCGGCAATCTTGCCGTGGTCGGCGGCGTCGTGCAGCAATGGCCGCTCGTTGTTGGCGTCGCCCGCGATGAAGATGTTGCTGGTGCCGCACTGCATGGTGCGCGCGTCAAACACAGGGATGCCGTCCGGCCCGCGCTCCAGCCCCGTATGCTCCAGTCCCAGGTCGTGCACGTTCGGCGTGCGGCCGGCCGTCATCAAGACGTACTGGAAGCGCTCGGTGCTTTCCTTGCCGAGCGCGTCGCGCACCGTCAGCGCCACCTCATCGCCCTCCTGCACCGCCCCCACCACCTCGGTCTGGAAGGCGATGTCGAGTTCTTCCATCAAGACCCGGCCCGCGCAACGCAGCACTTCGGGATCGGTGATGTTGGCGATGCTGCCGCCGCGCGCGTAGAAGCGCACGCGCACCCCGAGCCGGGACAGGGCCTGGCCCAGTTCGAGGCCGATGACGCCGGTGCCGATCACGGCCACCGAGCGCGGCAGGTCGTCCCAGTAGAACACGTCGTCGCTGGTGACGATGCCGGGACCGACGTTCTCGAGCTGCGGCAGGCGCAGCGGCGTG
>DDKG01000242.1:0-3551 GCA_002339265.1 Massilia sp. UBA2604
TCCACAGGCTTGGTCTCGTTTTGTTCAGTTGGGTTCATCGTTCGTGTCTTTATTGTGCTGACCCGCCTCGGCAATCCCGTCGTCAAGCGTGTCGCGGATCGGAACTTCAACGGGTGAAGTAGCTAAATCGTCGGCGGCCGCGCTGGCGGCCGCCCTGTCAAAATTGTCGTTCAATGCCGCCTCGAGCGCTTCCAGGCTGCGGCTGTCCGGGCCTTCCGCCAGCGGCTGCAGCGGCGGCAGCTGCGAGAGCGAAGCCAGGCCCAGGTCGTCCAGGAACTGGCGCGTGGTGCCCAGCAGCGCCGGCCGCCCCACCACTTCGCGGTGGCCGACGACGTCGATCCAGCCGCGGTCTTCCAGCATCTTGATGGTCTGCGAATTGACCGCCACGCCGCGGATCTCTTCGATGTCGCCGCGCGTGACCGGCTGGCGGTAGGCGATGATCGCCAGCGTTTCCAGGGTCGCCCGCGAATACTTGGGCGGCTTTTCGGGCGAGAGCCGATCGAGATAGGGCTTCATCTCGGGACGGCTCTGGAACCGCCAGCCCGAGGCCAGGCTGACGATCTCGATCCCGCGCCCGTCCCAATCCTGGCGCAGTTCTTCCAGCAAGATCTTGATCGTATCGGCGCCGACGCCGGCGCCGACCGGCCGTCCCTGCGCATCGACCTCGGCGAAGAGTTTCTTCATGCCGTGGATCGACATCGGCTCGCGGGCGCACAGCAAGGCGGTTTCGAGGACTCTCTTGGCCTCGTCAGTATTCATAGTGCGATGTCGTCAATCAAACAGTTCGCCAAAGGCGCGGCCAAACGGCGTCGGGACAGCAGCCAGGCGAATGACGCCTGGCGCGCATGCTGCAAGCCATGCGAGAGGCCTGTCGCCCTGCGGTCTACTGCCTGAAACCGGAATCCGTGAGCCCCGTGCGCGTCGCGCCGGAGCGATTACATGGCGGGCAAGGAAACCGCCGAGGGCAATCCGCCTGCGCGACGGACCGCTGGGTGTTGATTTTCATTGTGAAACGAGGAACTCGGTGTCGGCGGCCCGCCCGGGATCGAGGGGGCGGCGCCGGCGAGCGGCCTGTGCGGCACGCGAGCGGACGACGTCGTTTCTTGCAACTGGCGGCCATTGTAACCGATAAAACCCCGCCGTGGACAAGAGGGCGACGACAGGAATCGCTGGCGCAAGGCCGTTATTTGCGTCAGTCGGACAGTTTTTCCGACAAAATCGCCGATACACCAAGGAATGCAGGGTACTCGGCCGTGATCACATAGGTCGGCACGTCGGCCAGGTAGCCGACGAAGCGCCCCTTCTGCTCGAAGCGGCGGCGGAACGAGGAACGGTCGAAGCGCTCCCCGAGGCGCGGCACGATGCCGCCGCCGATGTACACGCCGCCCTGGGCGCCGAGGGTGACGGCCAGGTTGCCGGCCACGGTGCCGAGCATGCCGCAGAAGGCTTCCAGCACCTCGTCGCACAGCGCGCATTCGCCACTGAGCGCACGGCGCGAGATCTCGGCCGCGCCGAGGCGCTCGTCCGGACGGCCGGCGCGGTCGGCCAGCGCACGGTAGATCAGTTCGACGCCGGCGCCGGACAGGAAGCGCTCGAACGACACGTGCTCGAACTCGCGCCAGGCATATTGCAGGATCGCGATTTCCTGCTCGTTGACGGGCGCGAAGCTGACGTGACCGCCTTCGCTGCGCAGCGCAGTCCAGCTGTCGCCGCACGGCACCAGGCCGGAGACGCCCAGGCCGGTGCCGGCGCCCAGCAGGCCCAGCGCCGCGTCCGGCTGCGGCGCGCCGCCGCCCACCTGGCGCTTCTGCTCGCCCAGGTGGGGCAGCGAACGCGCCAGGGCCGAGAAATCATTGACCACCAGCAGGATCTCGAAACCACATTCCTGCCGCAAGGCTTCGGTGGAAAATTCCCAGTGATGATTGGTCATGCGCACGTAGTCGCCGTTCACCGGGTTGGCGATGGCGATCGCCGCGTAGCGGATCGGCGCCGCGGAGACGGCCTGGACCGCTGCGCTGTCCAGGTAGGCGCGCATCGCTTCGCCCAGGGTGGCGTAGTCGGCGCAGGGCAGCACCTCGACCGCCGCAAGCCGGCCCGGGCCCAGCTCCAGCACGAAGCGGCAATTGGTGCCGCCGATATCGGCAAGCAGGCGGGCGCCGCCGCGGTGCAGGCGGTCGGTGGATGGGCTGGACGGGGATGCGGTCATGGCAGAGCGTATATAAGAGACGCCCAAGCTTACTAAAGTTTTTGCCCTGACGACAAGTGTTTTCTGTAGTTTAGGTACACACTCAGCAACAAGAAAGAGGAACTCTCACACTTACCCACCACCATCGACGTAGTAGAACTACTTTTATCCGAAGATTCGGCGTCTTGCCAGGTTTGACCCCCAGGCTAGCAGGTCGCCGGATCGAGCTCTGGATCGCTGCCGCGCTGGGCATTCCAGGCGTCGAGCCCGCCCTTGAGCGGCCGGGCGCGGTGGAAACCGTTGGCCATGAACTGGCGCGCCACCTCGGCGGCGGTGACGTCGTCCGGACAGCTGCAATAGACGACGATGTGGCGGTCGCGGTCGAGCGAGGCCATCAGGTGCTCGGGCTGGCAGGCCTTGAAGATCACGGCGCCGGGAATCGCGGCCTCCATCTGTTGCGCGCTCAGGCTGCGCGCGTCGATGATCACCGGATCCTGGCCGGCGTCGATCAGGGCCAGCACCTCATCCATGGAAATGCGCTCGATCGCGCTGCGCGAGCGGTGGCGGCGCCGCTCGGCATACTTGAAGGCGATGAACAGGGCCAGCAGGCCGGCCACGATCGTCAGCGCCGTGCTGCCCATGGTCGAAAGCGTATCGAGCACGCCGTCTACGCTGTTGTGGAACCAGACGCCGAGCAGGATGCCGGTGCCGCTCCAGAGCGCCGCGCCGCTCACCGCATACAGCACGAAAGGACGGGCGCTGACGCCCATCGCGCCCGACAGCGGCGCCGCGATGGTGTTGAAGCCGGGAACGAACTTGGACACCAGCAACGACTTGACGCCGAACTTGCGGAAGCGGTCTTCGGTCTGGTTGACGCAGGAATCGGGAGACAGCGAAATCTTGCACAGCAGCCGCAGGATGCGCTTGCCGTAGAAGCGGCCGGCGCGGAACCAGAAGGCGTCGCAGATCAGGCAGGCCAGGATGGCCGCCATCCATACCAGGTGCCAGCTCACGCCGGCGGTGACCGAGAGCGCGCCGGCCACGATCAGGACCGGATAGGCGGGTATGGGCAGGCCGAACTGTTCGACGAGGACGATGCCGAACACGATCAGCACGCCATAGACTTGGAGGAGTTCGGCTAGCTGGGGCATTTCTGTATATTAGCGCAATTGTGTGGTCGGCACAGGAACACTCCCTATTCCGTTTGGCGTAAGCGCAACGGCGGCGACGGATGAGGCGTTTTTACAATACGCCGCGCGGAATCGCCGCCAGCAGCGAGCGCGTATACGGGTGCTGCGGATCGCGGTACAACGCGTCGGCATCCGCCATCTCGACCACGCTGCCGTGGTGCATCACCATCACCTGG
>DDKG01000242.1:3634-10745 GCA_002339265.1 Massilia sp. UBA2604
CGCGATGCGCTGGCGCTGGCCACCCGAGAACTCGTGCGGATAGCGGCCATAGGCGGCGTCCGGCAAGCCCACCCGCCCGAGCAGCCGGCGCGCCAGCCCGCTACGCTCCATCTCGCCCGCGCCGATGCCGTGGATGCGCATCGGTTCCTGCAAGATCTGACCTACCGTAAAGCGCGGATTGAGCGAGGCATAGGGATTCTGGAAAATGATCTGGATCCGGCGCTTATAGGCCCGGTATTCGCGGTCCGACATGGCCAGCAGGTCGCGGCCCTCGAACAGCGCCGATCCACCCGTCGCGCGGTGCAGGCGCAGCAGGGTCAATCCCACCGTGGTTTTTCCGGAACCCGACTCGCCCACCACGCCCAGCGTCTTGCCGCGGCCCAGGGTGAACGAGACGTCCCTGACCGCCTTGAATTCGCGCTTGCCGAACAGGCCTTCGCGCAGCCAGAAACTCTTGGACAACTGATTGACCACCAGCACGGGCTCGTCATCGGGCGTCGTGCCGCGCACGCGCTGCTCCGGCACCTGGTCCGGCTTGACGCGGCCACTCAGGTAGTCGTCGATCACCGGCAGGCGCAGCGGGCGCGCATCGAGCGAAGGCCGGCAATGCAGCAGAGCCCTTGTATACGCGTCGGCCGGGGCGCCGAACACCTGGCCGGCCGCACCCTCCTCGCGCACCTCGCCGTGGCGCATCACGATCACGCGGTCGGCGATCTCGCCCACCAGCCCCAGGTCGTGCGTGATGAACAGCACCGCCATGCGGCGTTCGCGCTGCAGGCGCGCGATTAGGTCCATGATCTGCTTCTGGATCGTCACGTCCAGCGCCGTGGTCGGCTCGTCGGCGATCAGCAGCCGCGGTTCGCAGGCGATCGCCATCGCGATCATCACCCGCTGCTGCTGGCCGCCCGACATCTGGTTCGGATAGGCGTCGATCTTCTGCTCTGGATCGGGAATGCCGACTTCGCGCAGCAGTTCCACGCTGCGCGAGCGCGCCGCGCGCTTCGTCATGCCCATGTGCAGGCGCAGGACTTCGCCGATCTGGAAGCCGACCGTGAACACCGGATTGAGCGAGGACATCGGTTCCTGGAAGATCATCGCGATGTCCTTGCCGCACAGCGCGCGCTGTTCGCGCACAGGCAGGCCGAGCAGTTCGCGGCCGGCGAAGCGGATGCTGGAGGCGGGATCGATGACCGTCGTCGTCGCCGGCAGCAAGCCCATCACGGCCAGCGAACTGACCGACTTGCCGCTGCCGGACTCGCCCACCAGCGCCACCGTGCTGTTGTCCGGGACGTCGAACGAGATGCCCTTCAGCGCTTCGAAGGTGTTGTGCCTGTCGGTGCGAAAGGCGATGCGCAGGTCGCGTACCTGCAGCAAGGGGGTAGTGTCCGGGGTCATATCCTGCATCATTTGATCTTGGGATCGAGTGCATCGCGCAGCGCATCCGCGAACAGCGAGAAGCTGGTCACCAGCAGCGCCATCGCGCCGGCCGCCGCCGCCAGCTGCCACCATTTACCGAGGATCAGTTCGTTCTGCGCCTCGTTGAGCATGCTGCCCCAGGAGACGGTGCCCACTGGCACGCCGAAGCCCAGGAACGACAGGATCACCTCGGCCTTGATGAAGCCCACCACCAGGATCGACATCTGCACCAGCGCCACGTGCGAGACATTGGGCAGGATATGGCCGAACATGCGCGACCAACCGGATGCGCCGATGGCGTTCGCGGCCATCACGTATTCGCGCGCGCCATGCTTGATGTATTCGGCGCGCATCAGGCGGTAGGGGCCGGTCCAGCCGGTCAGGCCGAGGATCAGCACGATGGTGGCCACGCCCTTCTGCTGCAGCACGGCGGCCACGGTCAGGATCATCAGGATCGCCGGGATCGCCGTGAAGATGCTGTAGAACCAGTTGAACAGGTCGTCGACCCAGCCGCCATAGAAGCCCGAGACGGCGCCGAACAGGGTGCCCAGCGCGACCGCCAGCAGGGCCGCCACCAGGCCCACCACGATCGAGGTCTCGCCACCCTTGATGGTCTTCTTGACGATGTCGTGGCCCCATTTGTCGGCGCCGAACGGCAGGGTCGTGCGCTTTTCCACCGGCGGATGGGACTGCGCCACCTGCGCCTTGAGCTCGGCCAGCTCGGCGGCCAGCGGGTCGAAGGCGTTCGGCGGTGTTGGGCGTGGCAACTGGGCCTGGGCCAATGCGCGCGCCGTGGCGTCGGCGCCGACGAAGGCAGGCGGCGCATAGTTGACGGCGACCTCCTCTTCCCAGTCGGCGGCCACCAGCCCCGTGCTGGACAGCAGCACCAGCAGCAGGAAGCCGGCGACGACGGCCAGCGCCGCCATCCCGACGCGGTCGGCCCGCAGGCGGCGCCAGGCCAGGGTCCAGAGGCCGGGCGAACCCGCCTGCATATGCATGTTCATGGCGGTCATTTGAGCTGCACGCGGGGATCGACCGCCTGGTACAGCAGGTCGGCCAGCAGGTTGAACACCATGGTCGCGGCGGCTACGTACACCGTGATCGCCTTGATCACCGGGAAGTCGCTGCGCTCGACGGCCAGGATCACTTCGCGGCCGATGCCGGGAATGCCGAAGAAGCGCTCGAGCAGGAAGGCGCCGATCAGCAGCGCCGGCAGATTCGCCATGACGTGGGTGATGATCGGAATCGCGGCATTGCGCAGCACGTGGACCCAGACGATGCGGCGCTCGCTCAAGCCCTTGGCGCGCGCGGTGCGCACATAGTCCTGCCCTGCTTCGTCGAGCACGAAGCTGCGGTACAGGCGCAGGGTCGGCGCGATCGAGACCGCCAGGCCGATGATGATCGGCAGCAGCGCATATTTCAGCAGGTTCTCGCCCAGGCTATTGCCCCAGCCCTGGACCGGAAACAGGCCCAACTGGTAGGCGAACACGTACTGGAACACGATGATATAGACCAGGATCGAGATCGACATCCCGACCGTGCAGGCGACCATCACGGCGCGGTCGGTCAGCGAGCCGCGCACGAAGGCGATCGCCAGCGCCAGCGCGATACCGAACACGGTCTCGAGCACGGTGAGCGGAATCAGGACCGTCAACGACGGCCCCAACCGGCTACTGATGATGTGCGACACCGGCTCGCCGGTGCTCCAGGCATTGCCGAAGTCGAAGGTCAGGATCTGCTTGACGAAGATCCATAGCTGTACGGTATAGGGCTGGTCGGTGCCGAGCTGGCGCCGGATGTTCTCGATCGCATTCGCATCGGCCATCTTGCCGGCCAGCAGATAGGCCGGATCGCCGCCAACCCAGTTGAACAGGAAAAACACCAGCAGCACCACGCCGGCCATCGTCGGCAGCATCTGCCACAGCCGGCGCAGGACATAAGCAAACATCGCACTCCCGAATTTGCGGATTAGGCGAACGGGCCGCCCCGAAGATCGCCGCCGAGGCGAATCCAGGGTGGCAAAAGACGACACGATAGCGCATATCCGCACGCGCCGACAGCCGCGCAATCTTATGCCCCGATAGTCAAAGGTTATTACTATGTAATGACACTACTATCAGTATTTCATATAAGAACCTTGCGGGCCTTGAAAATATGCATTCCGCATTTTTTGCAATTTAATGCCTTAAAAATATAGTTTGAACGAACGAAATGCCATATCGAACATTATTTTCCACATGATATATCAAGTTTCGAGTTTTGTGACTTCTATGTGACTAGCATCAAAGATGCAAATTGTAAAGACAAGTTATTAAAGAGTTGTATTTTTCACCGTACAGACGTTACCGATTGACACTGTCTCGCGGTAAATGTTTTTATTGCCAAGTAGTAAAAATAATGCCGAGCCCATTTGCCTTGGCGATTCACTTGACTTTACTGGCCGGCGCCACCCGCCGCCAGGTCTTACGGGGAAGACTGACTATGATGGTTGAAACTGTGTTATCTCGATCGATACGCCTGATCTGCGCCGGCGGCATCGCCGTCGCCTTCAGCGCGGCCCATGCCCAGGAAACGGCGCCGAGCGCCGAATCGCTCCAGCGCGTGGAAGTGACCGGCTCGCGCATCGCGACCGCCAACCTGGAAAGCGTCAGCCCGGTGACCGTGGTCAACGCCAAGGACATCAAGATGGAAGGTGTCCGCTCGGTCGAGAACCTGCTGAACAACCTGCCCCAGGTGTTCGCAGACCAGGGTGGCTCGGTGTCGAACGGCTCGTCCGGCACCGCCACCGTCAACCTGCGCAACTTCGGCGCCGACCGCACCCTGGTGCTGGTCAATGGCCGCCGCCTGCCGGCCGGCAGCCCGCGCAATACCGCAGCCGACCTGAACCAGATTCCGGTAGGCCTGATCAAGCGCGTCGAAGTGCTGACCGGCGGCGCCGGCGCCATCTACGGCTCGGACGCCGTGGCCGGCGTGGTCAACTTCATCATGGATGACCGCTTCCAGGGCGTCCAGATCGACGCCAACTACCAGTTCTACAACCACGACCAGAACGGCGGCCCTGCCGCGGACGCGGCCAACCGCCGTAACTTCCCGCTGCCGGGCGACAAGGGCGCCGACGGCAAGGTCAAGGACATCAGCCTGACCATGGGCGGCAACTTTGCCGACGGCAAGGGCAACGCGGTCGTCTTCTTCGGCTACAAGAAGGAAGACGCGCTGCTGCAATCCGAGCGCGACTTCACCTCCTGCTCGCTGGGCGGCTCGAGCGTCGGCGACACCTTCAATTGCGGCGGCTCCGGCACCAGCTATCCGGGCCGCTTCCTGCTCGGCAGCCAGGGCTTCACGGTCGCCGACGCCAATGGCGGCGTACGTCCCTACAACGCCGCAACCGATGCCTACAACTTCGGCCCGCTGAATTACTTCCGTCGTCCGTCGGAGCGCTACACCTTCAGCTCGTTCACCCATTACGACATCAACGACAAGGCCCGCCTGTACGCCGAGGCCAGCTTCCACGATGACAGCACCGTGGCCCAGATCGCCCCATCCGGCCTGTTCGGCCTGGACGCATCCGGCGCCAACGCAATCCGCTACGAGAACCCACTGCTGTCCGACGCATGGCGCCGCACCCTGGGCCTGAACGCGCCCGGCGACACCGCCGACCTGGTAATCTTCCGCCGCAACGTCGAAGGCGGCGGCCGCCGCGACGACCTGCGCCACACCTCGTACCGCGGCGTGATCGGCGTCAAGGGCGACATCGGCAACTGGCAGTACGACGCCTTCGCCCAGGTCGGCAAGGTGCTGTACTCGGAAACCTATTTCAACGACTTCTCGGTGTCGCGCAGCGCGCGTGCGCTCGACGTGGTCCCGGGCGCCAATGGCCAGCCAGTCTGCCGCAGCACCCTAAACGGCGTCGATCCGAACTGCGTTCCGTACAACATCTGGAGCCTGGGCGGCGTAACCCCGGAAGCCCTGACCTACCTGCAGACCCCGGGCTTCCAGAAGGGCCACACCTCGCAGAGCGTGCAGGGCATCAACCTGTCGTCCGACCTGGGCGAGTACGGCATCAAGCTGCCGACCAGCAGCGAAGGCGTGGGCGTCGCGTTCGGCTGGGAACACCGCACCGAGAAGCTCGAGCTGAACTCGGACGTCGCCTTTGAATCGGGCGACCTGGCCGGCCAGGGCGGCCCGACCAAGAATGTGCGCGGCCAGTTCAGCGTACGCGACTACTTCGCCGAGACCCGCATCCCGATCCTGCAGAACGTGCCGTTCGCCGACCAGCTGACCCTGACCGGCAGCTATCGCAAATCGGATTACTCGACCGGCCAGGATACCGATTCCTACGGTGTCGGCCTGGAATGGGCGCCGGTCAAGGAAGCCAAGTTCCGCTTCAGCTACCAGCGCGCGGCGCGCGCCGCCAACGTGGTCGAGCTGTACACCCCGGCAGGCCTGGCGCTGTTCGGCATGTCGTCCGACCCATGCGCCGGCGCCAACCCGAGCGCCAGCCTGGCCGAGTGCCAGCGCACCGGCGTCACCGCCGCCCAGTACGGCAACATCCTGAACTCCCCTGCCCAGCAGTACAACCAGATCATCGGCGGCAATACGGCGCTGGAACCGGAAGAGTCGGATTCGTATACCCTGGGCGTCGTGCTGACCCCGACCCGCAATACCTCGGTGACCATCGACGCCTTCGACATGAAGGTCAAGGGCGTCATCGGCGGCCTGCCGGCGTCGACCACGCTGACCCAGTGCCTCGCGACCGGCGACGCGCAGTTCTGCGACCTGATCCAGCGCGACCGCCTGGGCAGCCTGTGGGCCCTGGAAACCGCCAACATCACCGCCACCAACCAGAACCTGGGCATGAGCTCGACCAAAGGTATCGACCTTGGCGCCAACTGGAATACCAAGCTGGGCGCATGGGGCGGCCTGAACCTGTCGCTGATGGGCACCTACCTGAAGGAGTTCAAGCAGGAAGACTTCCCGGGCTCCGGCGAGTATGACTGCGCGGGCCTGCACGGCACCACCTGCGGCGTGCCGCTGCCGAAATGGCGTCACAAGCTGCGCGCCTCGTGGGCTACTCCATGGCGCGGCGTGGAACTGGGCGCCACCTGGCGCTACGTCCGCGGCACCGATCTCGACTCGACCAGCAGCAACCCTCTGCTGAGCGGCGATTTCGAAGCAGCCGACGCACGCTTGGGCGCACGCAACTACCTGGACCTGACCGCCGGTTGGCAGATCAATTCGATGTTCGCGCTGCGCGCCGGCATGAACAACGCGCTGGACAAGGATCCGCCGCTGTCGGGCGTGGTTGCCGAGGTGTACGGCAATGGCAACACCTACCCGCAGGTGTACGATTCGATGGGCCGTCACGTGTTCCTGAACCTGACCGCCAAGTTCTAATCGGCTGAGCTGTAACAAGAAGGGCGCACCGCGGTGCGCCCTTCTTCATTTCCGTGCTCCGTATTTATTCTTGCCGCAGCCGGCGCTGGCGCACCGCCGCCGCCAATCCTTCCAGCACCCCCACACTGGTATCCCAGTCAATGCAGCCATCGGTCACCGACTGGCCATAGGTCAGCTCCTTGCCCGGCACCAGGTCCTGGCGTCCGGCCACCAGGTGCGACTCGATCATCACGCCGACGATGCGGTCGTCGCCGCCCGCGATCTGGGCCGCGATGTCGGCGCACACCGGCACCTGGTTCTC
>DDKG01000015.1 GCA_002339265.1 Massilia sp. UBA2604
GGCTGGCGCACGTTCTGGTACAGCAGGTCCTCGAACACGGCGCGCGACTTCTTGAAGCCGTTGGTGCTGACGTTGGCGAGGTTGTTCGAAATGACGTCCAGGTTGGTCTGCTGGGCTTCCAGACCGGTCTTGGCGATGTACAGCGAACGAATCATGGCATTCTCCTATTGGTGGCAGGCGAACACCGCCACGCACAATAGAATTATGCCGGGGCAACTATCAATTCAAAGCGAGGATCTGGGTCGCTTTTGCGGCGTTATTCTCGGCGTTCTTCAACAGGCTCATTTGCGTGTCGAACGACCTTGCCAGGGAGATCATGTCGACCATGCAATCGACCGGATTCACGTTGCTGCCTTCGAGCGCCCCGCCCGCCACCCGCACATTCGGGTCGGCCTGAGCGTTGCCGCCGTCCTTCAGGCGGAACAGGCCGTCGTCGCCCCGCACCAGGTCAGCATCAAGCGGGTTGACCAGCTTCAGGCGGCCGAGCACGGCCGGGGCGGCCGGCGAATCGACGTTGGAAATGGTCGAGATGGTGCCGTCGCCGCCCACCGTCACGGTGGCGTCGGGCGGAATGGTGATCGGACCACCCTCGCCGGCGATGGTCTGGCCGGAGGCGGTGGTCAGCACGCCGTTAGGGCTCATCTGCAGCGAACCGTTGCGGGTGTAGGCTTCGGTACCGTCCGGCATCTGCACCGCAAGCCAGCCCTGTCCCTTCACCGCCACGTCCAGGTCGCGCCCCGTCACCTGCAGCGCGCCCGACGAGAAATCGCTGCCGGCGGTCGAGTCGACCACGAAGGCGCGCGTCGGCAGACCCGGGCCCTGCACCGGCGCGGCGCGGAACATGTCCATCTGGGCGCGAAAGCCGGTGGTGCTGACGTTGGCCAGGTTGTTCGAGGTCGTGGCCTGCTGCTCGAGGATGTGCTTGGCGCCGGAGGCGGCGGTGTAGATCAGGCGGTCCATGGTGGTCCTTGGCTTATGGGACTGTAACGCTTACTTTTTATACTTGGGTCCCCGCCTGCGCGGGGACGACGGCTTATGTGTCAGGCTTAACGCAGGTTGACCAGCGTCTGCATCACCGAATCCTGCGTCTTGATGGTCTGCGAGTTGGCCTGGTACACGCGCTGCGCGGTGATCATGTTGACCAGCTCGGCCGTCAGGTCGACGCTCGACGCCTCGGTGGCGTTCGATTGCATCACGCCCATGCCGCCGGTGCCGGCCACGCCGATCAGCGGCACACCCGAGTTGGCCGATTCGGCCCAGGCGTTGTTACCCAGCGGCTCCAGTCCATTCGGGTTGCTGAAGTTGGCCAGCACGACCTGCCCCAGCGCCTTGGTCTGGCCGTTGCTGTACTGGCCCAGGATGGTGCCGTCGGCGCCGGTGGTGAAGCGCTGCAGCGCGCCCGGCTTGTAGCCGTCCTGCTCGATGCGCTTTTCGCTGGTGGCGGTGCCGTACTGGGTAGTGCCGGCGAAATCGATCTGCACCTTCAGCAACGCATCGGCGCCGGTCGCCGGCACCACCGGGATGGCGAAGTCGAACTTGCCGTTCTTGCCGTCCGAGTTGCCGCTCTCGGCCATGTTCAGCGAACCGTTGGTATTGAATATCAGGGAACCGACGGCTTTCCCTTCCATCTTGAGTTCCTTGGCGATCGCGGCATCGATGTCGGCCGGGGTCGCGCCCGGCACCGCGGCTGCGGCGAGCGCCGCTGCGCTGACCTCGGCGGCATTGCCCGACGCCGCATACTTCGGATCGAGTTCACCGGCCTCGGCCGTGATCGCAGCGGCGGCGGCGCGCGCATACTCGGCCGCCGCGGCAGTCACGTCGGCCGGGACTTTCGGCACCGCGTTGTTCGCGGTGGTCCACGTCGCGTTCGCCGCGACCGATGCTTCGTCGGTCTGGGTCACGCCGACGGCTGCCAGTGCGTTCAGTTCGGTGCCGTCCTTCGACGCATAGACATTCCAGACTTCCGGATTGTCCTTGTCGCGCACGTAATAGGTCGACAGCGTGTGCGAATTGCCCAGCGTGTCATACACGGCCATCGGCACCTGCTTGTTGTAGGTGGTCGGGTCGCTCGGGTCGAACGGCGAGTTGGCCGGCGCGGTCGAGCGCGAATCGAGCTGCAGCTGGATCAGGCCCTTGGTGGAGACCTTCGGCGGCTGGTCCGAGGTGTCGATGCGCAGCGGCACCGGCGCGCCGGCGGCCAGCTGGCCATTGGCGCCGAGACCGTAGCCGGTCAGCTTGGCGCCCTGGGCGTTGACGATATAGCCCTGCTTGTCGAGCGAGAACTGGCCATTGCGCGAATACTGCACCACGCCGGCCTGCTCGACGCGGAAGAAACCGGCGCCGTTGATGGCGATGTCGAGCGGATTGTTCGACGATTCGATATTACCCTGGGTGAATTGCTGGGCGATGGCAGCCACCTTGACGCCGATACCGGCCTGGGTGCCGCCCGCGCCGTTGAGCGCGCTCGCATAAACGTCGGCGAACTGGGCGGTCGATCCTTTGAAACCGACGGTGCTGGCGTTGGCGATATTGTTGCCGATGACGTCAAGCGATTTAGCTGCAGCATTCAAGCCGCTCAAGCCTTGTTGGAAAGACATGGTAGTACTCCTGAATAAGGGTAGAGAGTAAGCGGCTCGGCTTACATGACTTGTTTGATATCGGACAGGGAGACGGCTCCCTTGCCCGGCAGGTTCAACTTGACGCCGTCCTTGCCACCAGTGGTGACGCTGGCGACGCTGTCGAACGACAGGGTCTTGGCATCCTTGATGACTTCGCCGCCGCGGCTGGCGATCACGCGGAAGGTATAGGCGCCGTCCGGCAGCACGATCGGCTTGCCGTCGGCGTCGACCTTGGTGGCGTCCGGCACGCCGTCCCAGGCGATCGGAATGATGCCGGCGTCCTGTTCGCCCAGTTCGAGCGACGCCACGTCCTTGCCGGTCTTGGGATCGACGACCACGACCTGCACCTTGTCGGCCGGGGTTTCCAGCTCCACGCCCAGGATCGCCTGGCTCTTGTGCAGCAGGATGCCCTCGCCTTCGACCAGCACGCCGTTGCCGATCAGCTGGGTGGCTTGCAGCGACTCGGTCGACTGGTAGCTGGTCTTGAGCGATTCCAGGGTGGTGTTCAGCTTGTTCACGCCGGTCACGGTCTGCAGCTGGGCCAGCTGGCTGGTCATCTGCGCGTTGTCCATCGGGCTGAGCGGATCCTGGTTCTTGAGCTGGGTTACCAGCATTGTCATGAACTTGTCGGTGTCGGCCTGGACGCTGTCGGTCTCGGTCTTGGCCTTGGCGTTCATTGCCGACTGCAGGTCGGCGATATTCGAAGTCGGGCTCTGGGAGCTGATCGGGCTGGTCATGGTAGCGATAAAAGGTTATTGGCCGATGGTCAGGGTCTTGAGCAGCATGGTCTTGGCTGCATTCATGGTTTCGACGTTGGTCTGGTAGGAGCGCGAGGCCGACAGCATGTTGACCATCTCGTCGACCACGTTCACGTTGGGCATCGACACATAGCCCTTGTCGTCGGCCATCGGATGCTTGGGGTCATACACCTGCTTGAGCGGCGACGGGTCTTCGACCACTTCGCGCACCCGCACGCCGGTGGCGCCCGAGGCGGTCGGCACCGATTCGAACACGACCGCCTTGGCGCGGTAGGCTTCGCCGGTGGGCGAGCTGGCGCTGTCGGCGTTGGCCAGGTTGCTGGCGGTGGTGTTCAGGCGCTGGGCCTGGGCGCTCATCGCCGAGCCCGACACATTGAAGATATTGAATAGCGACATAGTTAATCAGCCCCTTATTGGCTCTGCAGCGCCGTCATCAGGCCCTTGAGCTGGCTGTTGATCATCATGACCCCGGCCTCGTAGCGCAGCGCGTTGTCGGCGAACTGGTTGCGCTCGACGTCCATGTCGACGGTGTTGCCGTCGACGCTGCCTTGCACCACGCCGCGGTACAGCACCGGCGTGCCATTGGCCAGGGTGTCGCCGGTGGCGGCGCCCTTCGGCATATGGTTGTTATTCGTGGTGTTCATCGCGCCGGCGTTCTTGCCGCCACCCATCGCGTTCTGCAGGGCGCTGGCGAAGTCGATGTCGCGCGCCTTGTAGTTGGGCGTGTCGGCGTTGGCGATGTTCGACGCCAGCAGTTCCTGGCGCTGCGAGCGCAGGGACAGTGCGGTTTCATTGAAACGCAGGTAGTTGTCGAGATTGCCGATCATGCTGCCTCCGGGTCTAGGGCTGGTTGGGACAGAAGCGATCATACGGACCAGGCGGCAACACCAATCGACGGATAAGGAGGTGGAAATCCCCCGCTATTCAATGTTTCACTACGGAATCATTAGACCTAAGATTGCAGCATTCCCGATCTCCCTTCAACTGGAATCACGATGAAACAGCAATTTGTCGCTTTTTCGCTGCTCGCCTTATTGGTTGGCGGCGCCCAGGCGCAACAGACGCCCGCCGCCGGGCGCCAGAAGCCGGAAAGCCTGCGCGCGGTCGCCGAGCAGTTCCTCAAGACACAGAGCGCCGGCTTGCCGGGCCAGGTGACGGTGAAGGTCGGCGGCGTCGACCCGCGCCTGAGCCTGCCCGCCTGCCCGGCGCCGGAAGCCTTCCTGCAACCCGGCGCCCGCCCCTGGGGCAAGACCACGGTGGGCGTACGCTGCAGCGCGCCGGCCTGGTCGCTCTACCTGCAGGCGCAGGTGAGCGTGGTGACTGACTACGTCGCCGCCGCCGTGCCGCTGGCCCAGGGCCAGCCGCTGGACCAGAGCCAGCTGGTGCTGGTGAAGGCCGACATCGCCGCCATGCCAAACGGCATCATCACCGACATGGCGCAGGCAATCGGCCGCACCCCGACCATCTCGCTGCCGGCCGGCACCGCGCTGCGCACCGATACGCTGCGCGCGCAACAGGTGATCAAGCAGGGCCAGGCGGTACGACTGGTATCGCGCGGTTCGAACTTTTCGGTGACAAGCGAGGCGAAGGCGATCAACAACGCCAGCGACGGCCAGGTGGTGCAGGTGCGCACCCAGTCCGGCACCGTCGTCAGCGGCCTGGCGCGCAACGGCGGGATGGTGGAAATAGTTCTCTAAAGTAATTGTGGGTTTTGACGCATCGATTTCGTGTTGGATCGCTAAAGTTTGTAAAGGCGCAGCCGTTACATCAAGCAGATCCCGGAGCTTGTAGCTTCGAACCGAGAAGGATGATGCTGTGAAAATCAACGATACGCTCAAGGGCAACCCCGGCCTCCAGCCGGCGACCACGCAGACGAATACCGCGCGTGGCGCCGACAAGGCCGCAACGACGGCGCCGACGACCCAGGCGCAGACCGACAGCGTGCGGCTGTCCTCGCAAGGCCAGGCCATGGCCAATGCGGTGGGCGGCGGCGCGCAGGTGTTCGACGCAAAGAAAGTAGAACGCATCAAGATGGCCATCGCCGATGGCCAGTTCCAAGTCAACTCCGAGAAAGTGGCGGACGGCTTGCTAGAAACCGTACGCGACTTGCTCCATTCAAGACAACGCTAAACCATGACTCCGAGCCCGACCCAGACCATTGCCGCCGAACACCAGCACCTCGATGCCCTCGTGGCATTGATGAAACAGGAACAGCAATCGCTGGTGTCGCTCGACGCCGACGAGCTGTCCAGCCTGACCACGCAAAAGAATGCGCTGCTGGCCAGCCTGTCGGGCCTGTCGCAACAGCGCCACGCGGCGCTGCGGGCAGCGGGATGCGAAGGATCGGAAGCGGGCATGGAGCCATGGCTGGCCGCCAGCAACGACGGCGATGCGCGGGAGCAATGGCAGCGCATGCTGCACGCTGCCCGCGAAGCAAAAGAACTCAACCGCGTCAACGGCATGCTGATCAGCAAGCAACTGGCGCACAACCAGGGCGTGCTCAACGCCCTGCGCACCCCGACCAATGCGCCGACCGGCGCGATCTATGGCGCCAGCGGCCAGACCATGGGGTTGGGAGTGTCAAAGCGGTATGTCGTCGGCTAAAAGCCACAATAAACATTCCTGCCAGCAAAGCATCGTGGGCATAATACAGGCTGATGCCGGCGGCAACGAACATTAAGACGTCGTTCCCGCGCAGGCGGGAACCCAAGTTTTTAGCGTCATTGGTACGCTGGCAGACTTGGGGGGAACTGTGCCAGTGGCACAGTTCCCGCCTGCGCGGGAACGACGTGCTGCTGCTAACGACCAGATTTTTCTGCTATCTGAACGCTCCTCGCGCACAGGTCCGTTTTCCATGCTCGCCACCCAGCAGATCTTCCTGATCGCTTCCCTGCTCTGTTTTCTCGTCTTCCTGGCCCTGCTGGCGGCCGGGTCGGAGAACGTGCGGGGCATGCGCGCCATGCTGGCGTCCACCGTGCTGGGGCTGATCGGCAATCTGCTGTACGCCTTCGGGCGCGAACTGCCGCCGGCGCTGGCCTATGAGGTGGCGAACATGGCCTATGCCGGCGCCGGCGCCGCGCTGGCGGCCGGCTACCGCCAGCTGGCCGGCCTGCCGGCCCGCATCAAGCCGCTGGCCCTGCTGGTGGGCGCGGTCGGCCTGCTGATCGCGTTGTTCCATTATCGTTTCGACTCCTTCGCCGCACGCAGCGCCGTGGCTTCGCTGTTCCAGGCCGCCGTCTGCGCCGACATCGCGCGCAGCGTGCTGGCGCGCCGCGGCCCCGGCCCGGCGCAGCCGCTGGCCGACCAACAGGCAGAGCCGGCGCCGTCCGCGCTGAACAAGGTGCAGCGCTTCGTGCTGCTCATGTGCGGCCTGGTCGTGGCGGGCCACGCGGTGCGCATGGCCTGGCTGCTGCTGGCGGCCGAGCCGCCCGGCTCGCTGCTGGAACCGAGCAGCGCCAGCCTGGCAATCCTGACCGCCGCCGCGCTGGCGCTGCCGGCGCTGACCCTGGGCGGCCTGTTGACCATGCACCGCTACATCCTGCACCAGGCCGAGTACATCGCCAACCACGACCACCTGACCGGCGCCTGGTCGCGCAAGGCCTTCTTCGAGCTCGCCGAACGCGAACTGGCGCGCAGCCGGCGCAACGGCCAGCCGCTGGCCCTGATGCTGATCGACCTGGATCATTTCAAGGCCATCAACGACGGCGGCGGCCACGAAGCCGGCGACGTCGCCCTGCAACTGGTGGCCGAACGCGCCCGCGCCTCGCTGCGCGCACCCGACTGCATGGCGCGCCTGGGCGGCGACGAATTCGCGGTGCTGCTGCCGGAAACCACCCTGGCCCAGGCCTGCACGGTCGGCGAGAAGCTGCAGGCCGAGCTGCGCCAGCCGGCCGCCACCCTGCAGCGCCATGCCGGGCAAGCCCCGCTGACCCTGAGCATCGGCGTCACGACGATCCAGGCCGACGAGCCGTTCAAGGCCACCCTGGCGCGCGCGGACGCCGCGCTGTACGCGGCCAAGTCGGCCGGCCGCGACCAGGTGGTCGCGCTGGCGCCGCAGCTGCAGCCGATGCGGGCAACGCAACCGGCTTGAACGGAAAGTCCTACGCGCGGGCGCTCTCCCCTCCTATTGGGAAAGATGACGGATGAACCCAGATGGTCATTTTGTCAGCTGTGCCAAGGAGAGCATCATGGAAGATAAAAAACCGAAGGACAACCAGCAGGATAATCCGGACCAGGGCCTGCGCCAGGGCCGCGCCGATTCGTATGCGGGATTCGTGACCGACGATGACGCCGGCACGTCGAGCATCGGCTCAGGCAACCAGCAGTCCGGTATCCAGAGCAACTTCGCCAAGGCTTCGCCCGAAAGCAACGTCGGCCCGGCCGGCGCGGCGCAGAGCAGCCATGGCAATGCATCCGGACCGATTGCCGGCGGCGTGCTGGGCAAGTCGGAACAGGGACAAAGCAGCCAGTCGGAAATCGGCGGCGCGGCGACCGGCGGCTCGCCCGGCACCCACCTCGACCGGGCGACGCAGGATTATGTGGGGCGCGCCAGCGATGACAAGATCAGCGAGCGGCTGGCCAAGGGGGCCGAGAGTTCGGGGACGCCGGGGGATGGGCCGCGATAAGGATGGTTGGCTGAATTTCAGCTGGCTGTCATCCTGCCCACAGCCTCTGCACGTCGTTCCCGCGCAGGCGGGAACCCAAGTTCGTTGCGATGTGGCTCTGCTCAAACATCCCCTCAATGTCGGAAACTTGGGTTCCCGCCTGCGCGGGAAGTCGTTCCTGCCAGTGGCAGGAACGACGTGGCTGGGCGGATGTCAACTCATTTTCTGACGTCCTGATTGCACACCCTCCAGCAATACATTCGTACAAATGTTTATAATGATGGCTTCCACTATTCATCGGCCATCATGCCGCCCGAACCTTCTTCGCACGATGTGCGCTCCGCCTTCCGGCGTGAATTCGTTTCCCCTCATCTCTGGCGCACCCGGATCGTCGTGGTCAGCATGGCCGCCGTCGCCGGACTGGTCGTGGTGGCCTTCACCTGGCTTGCCGAGACCGCCTTCGGACAATTCCAGGAACTGAACGACCTTGCATGGTGGGCGCCCCTGGTCTGGACGCCGCTGTGCTGCGCCGCCATCGTCTGGGTGACGCGCCGTTACGTGCGCGGCGCCGGCGGTTCCGGCATCCCGCAAGTGATGGCGGCGCTCGATCCCGCGCTGTCGGGCGGACGCCGTCCCCTCCTCGTCTCGCTCAAGCTGAGCCTGGCCAAGATCGGCCTGACCTCGGCCGGCCTGCTGGGCGGCCTGTCGCTGGGGCGCGAAGGCCCGTCGGTGCAGATCGCGGCCGGCGTGATGCTGTCGGCGCGGCGCTGGCTGCCGCGGCGCAGCGGCATCAGCGCGCATTCCCTGCTGGTGGCGGGCGGCGCGGCCGGCATCGCCGCCGCCTTCAACACGCCGCTGGCGGGCATCATGTTCGCGATCGAAGAACTGTCGCGCACGCCCGAACAGCGCAACAGCGGCCTGATCGTGGCCGGCATCGTGCTGGCCGGCCTGATCGCCGTCTCGGTCCACGGCAACGGCCCCCACTTCGGCGTGATCCACCCCGGCCCGATCGGCCTGGCGCTGCTGTGGCCGGGACTGCTGGCGGCGGTGGTGTCCGGCTTTGCCGGCGGCCTGTTCGCGCGCGTGCTGCTGGCCAGCCTGCGCGGGACCTCTCCCGACCTGCCCAGCCGCTGGCGCGCCCGCTATCCGGTGCGCTTCGCGCTCGGCTGCGGGCTGGCGGTCGCCATCATCGGCGTAGTCAGCGGCGGCGCCACGTATGGCAGCGGCAACGAAGCGACGCGCGGCCTGCTGGAGAACGAGGCCAGCGTGCCGGTGGCCTTCGCCCTGTTCAAGTTCGTCGCGACCTGGCTCACCGCGTGGTCGGGGGTGCCGGCCGGGATTTTCGCGCCATCGCTGTCGATCGGCGCCGCCCTGGGCCATGACATCGCCGTGCTGACCGGCTATCCGCATGCGCCGGCGCTGATCGCGCTGGGCATGGTGGGCTTTCTTGCCGCCGCGACCCAGGCGCCGCTGACGGCCTTCATCATCGTCATGGAAATGGTGGACGGCCATGGCATGGTGCTGAGCCTGATGGCGTGCGCGGTCGTGGCCAGTACCGTCTCGCGGGTGCTCAGTCCGCCGTTGTATGGGGCGCTGGCGGCGATCCAGTTGCCGCCGCGGCCGGTGCATGACAATGCCGGCGCGTCAGTCGAACAACTCGGCCGACGCGAACGGTAAGCCTCGGCGATCCTTGTCCGACACGACCGGTGGAAGCGTGAGCAGCCAGTCGATCGCCAGTTGCGGATCGTCCCAGGCGATGCAGCGCTCATGCTGCGGCGCATAGTAATCGGTCGCCTTGTAGACGGTCTCGGCGCTGTCGGACAGCACGATGAAGCCGTGGGCGAAACCTTCCGGCACCCACATCTGCGCCTTGTTGTCGGCGCTCAGGATCTCGCCCACCCACTGGCCGCAGGTCGGTGACGAGCGGCGCAGGTCGACCGCCACGTCGAACACGCTGCCGCTCACGACCCGCACCAGCTTGCCCTGCGGCTGACGGATCTGGTAATGCAGGCCGCGCAGCACATTGCGCGCCGATCTGGAATGGTTGTCCTGGACAAACGACAGCGTGCGGCCGACCGCCGCGTCGAAGAGATCCTGACGGAAGCTCTCGTAAAAGAAGCCGCGTTCGTCGCCGAATACCTGCGGCACGATGCGCAGGACATCCGGGATCGCCAGCCGCGTGATATGCATCACAGCCCTTCTTTCGCAGTGCGCAAAAGATACTGCCCGTAGCTATTGCCGTTCATCGACGCCGCCAGCGCCTCGAGTTGTCCGGCGTCGATCCAGCCCTTGCGGAAGGCGACCTCTTCGGGACACGACACCTTCAGCCCCTGGCGCCGCTCGATCGTCGCGATGAACTGGCTGGCCTCCAGGAGCGAGTCGTGCGTGCCCGTATCGAGCCAGGCATAGCCACGGCCCATGGATTCGACGTTCAGCTTGCCCATTTCCAGGTACATGCGATTCAGGTCGGTAATTTCGAGCTCGCCTCGCGCGGACGGCTTCAGGGTGCGCGCCATCGCCACCACGTCACGGTCATAGAAGTACAAGCCCGTAACGACATAGTTCGAACGCGGAACGGCCGGTTTCTCTTCGAGGCTGATCACCGTGCCTTCGTCATCGAACTCGACGACACCATAGCGCTCGGGATCCTGGACGTGATAGGCGAAGATGCTGGCGACGTCGTGCCGGGAATTGGCCCGCTCGAGCATTGGATGAAGATGGTGGCCATAGAACAGGTTGTCGCCCAATACCAGCGCCGATGGCGCGTCGCCGATGAAGCGCTCGCCGATGAGGAAGGCCTGCGCCAGGCCATCGGGCGACGCCTGCACCGCATAGGAAAGATTCAGCCCCCAGCGCGCACCGTCCCCCAACAATTGCTGGAACCGAGGCGTGTCCTGCGGCGTCGAAATGATCAGGATGTCGCGAATCCCGCCCAGCATCAATGTGCTCAGCGGGTAGTAGATCATTGGCTTATCGTACACCGGCAATAACTGTTTAGAAATTGCCAGCGTGGCCGGATGCAGCCGCGTGCCGCTGCCCCCGGCGAGAATGATGCCCTTGCGTTTCACGGGTTCGCTCATAGGTTTCCTTGCGCCGACAGCTCGGCGATCATGCGGTTCACGTGGTGGCGCCAGTCGGGCAATACCAATCCGAAACTCGCGCAAAATTTGCTGCAGTTCAGGCGAGAATTCGCCGGCCGCACGGCCGGCGTCGGGTATGCGCTGGCAGCGATCGGCTGCACCGCCCCGGGCCCTGCTTTCAGTACCGCGCCGTGGCCTTGCGCCTGCGCCAGCACATGCCGGGCATACGCATGCCAGGTGGTGCCGCCACTCGCGGCCAGGTGATAGGTGCCCGACAGGCCTTGCGCCTCGCCCCCCGATACAGCGACCCGATACAGCGCCAGCGCCGTCGCGTCGGCCAGCAATTCCGCGCCGGTCGGCGCGCCGTGCTGGTCGGCCACCACGTTCAAGCTCTCGCGCTCCTTCGCCAGCCGCAGCATGGTCCTGGCAAAATTGCCGCCACGCGCAGCGAATACCCAGCTGGTGCGCAGGATCAGGTGCCTGGCGCCGCTCGCGCGGATCCGCTCCTCGCCGTCGTACTTGGTACGGCCATACACCGACAGCGGGTTGGCTGCGTCGGTCTCGACCCACGCTCCCTCCTTCGATCCGTCGAACACATAGTCGGTCGAATAATGCACCAGCCAGGCGCCAAGCGTTGCGGCCTCCTCGGCCAGCACGCCTGGCGCGACCGCATTGCAAGCGTGCGCAGCGTGCTGGTCGCCCTCGGCCTTGTCCACCGCCGTATAGGCCGCGGCGTTGACGATCACGTCGGGCGCGACAGCGCGCACCAGCGCGCGCAGCGAGTCCGGGTCGGCGAAATCGGCCTCGGCACGGCCGCATGCATGCAGCGCGCCCAGCGGCGCCAGCGCACGCTGCAGTTCCCAGCCGACCTGGCCATCCTTGCCGAGCAACAGGATCTTCATGCCGCAGGCCGTCCATCGGCATACTGCCGCTCGATCCACTCGCGGTAGGCGCCGCTGGTCACGTTGCGCACCCATTCGCCATTGGCCAGATACCACGCGACCGTCTTGCGGATGCCGGTCTCGAAGGTCTCAGCCGGGCGCCAGCCCAGCTCGCGTTCCAGCTTGCCCGCGTCGATCGCATAGCGGCGGTCGTGGCCGGGACGGTCCTTCACGAACGTCATCTGCGCAGCATACGACTGGCCATCGCTGCGCGGACGCAGTTCGTCGAGCATCGCGCACAAGGTGCGCACCACGTCGATATTGGCTTTCTCGTTGCAGCCGCCGACGTTATAGGTCTCGCCCAGGCGGCCATCGGCCAGCACGCGGCGGATGGCGCTGCAGTGGTCGGTCACATACAGCCAGTCGCGGATCTGCTGGCCATCGCCGTAGATCGGCAGCGGCTTGCCCGCCAGGGCGTTGTGGATCACCAGCGGGATCAGCTTTTCCGGGAAGTGGTAGGGCCCGTAGTTGTTCGAGCAGTTGGTCGTCACGACCGGCAGGCCATAGGTGTGATGGTAGGCGCGCACCAGGTGGTCCGACGCCGCCTTGCTGGCGGAATATGGGCTGTTCGGTTCGTAGCGGTTCTGCTCGTTGAAGGCCGGCGCTTCGCTCGACAGCGAGCCGTACACCTCATCGGTCGAGACGTGCAGGAAGCGGAACGCCGAACGCGCATCCGGGTCCAACCCGCTCCAGTAGGCCCGCACCGCTTCCAGCAGGTTGAAGGTGCCGACGATATTGGTCTGGATGAAAGCGTCCGGGCCTTCGATCGAGCGGTCGACGTGGCTTTCGGCCGCGAAGTTCAGCACCGCCCTGATCCGGTGTTCGGCCAGCAGGCGCGCCACCAGGGCGCCGTCGCCGATGTCGCCGCGCACGAAATGGTGGCGCGGGTTGCCCTCGAGGCTGGCGAGATTCCCGAGATTGCCTGCGTAGGTCAGTTTGTCGAGATTGACGACCGGCTCATCATGGTGGGCCAGCCAGTCGATGACGAAGTTCGAGCCGATGAAGCCCGCTCCGCCCGTCACGAGGATGGTCATTCCTGCGTTCCTGGTAAATGTGTAGATGGTGCAGAAGGCCGGACAGCGCCAGGGCGCCGGGTCGAGCCCGAAAACAAGCAGCTCCATTTTCGGGGCGATCTGTCCGGATTGTCAATGCGCGGGCGGCCTGGCGCGGAGGCTTGGCGCGGGACCGGCGCCCTGCGGAACCGATTGACCGCGCCATCGATGTTATGCCGCTTCCGCCGCCTTCAACAAGGCCTCGATCCCCTGCGGCTCGACCGGCCGGCTGAAGCAATACCCCTGCATCTGGTCGCACCCGTGGTCGTGCAGGAAGGCCAGCTGTTCCGAGGTCTCCACCCCTTCCGCGATCACGTTCAACTTCATCGAATGCGCCAGCGCGATCACCGCGGTCACGATCGCGGCGTCGTCCGCATCCCTGGTCAGGTCGTTGACGAACGAGCGGTCGATCTTGAGGCTGTGGATCGGGAAGCGTTTCAGGCTCGCCAGGCTCGAATACCCGGTGCCGAAATCGTCGATCGCCAGCTGCACGCCCATGTTCGCCAGCCGCGCCATGGTCTCGGCGGCGGCGGCCGGGTTCTGCATCAAGACGCTCTCGGTGATCTCCAGCGTCAGCCAGCGTGGGTCGCAACCGGTCTTCTTCAGCAACGCGGCCACGCGCTGGGCCACGTCCTGGCCCAGGAACTGGCGCGCCGACAGGTTCACGCTGATGCGCAGCGGCGCCAGGCCGCGGCGCAGCCAGGCCACCTGCTGCTCCATCGCGGTTTCCAGCACCCACTCGCCGATCGGGACGATCAGGCCGGTCTCCTCGGCCAGCGGGATGAAGTCGGACGGCGCCACCATCGGCTGGCCGTGCGGACGCCAGCGCAGCAGCGCCTCCACGCCGCTCACGTTGCCGGTCGCGATGTCCACCACCGGCTGGTAATGCAGCAGGAATTCCTGGCGCTGCAGCGCGCGTTGCAGCGCGCCTTCCATGCGCAGGTGCTCCACCGACTGGGCGCCCATGTCGGCCACATAGAAACTGTAGTGGTTGCCGCCCGCGCCCTTCGACTGGTACATCGCGCTGTCGGCGCACTTGAGCAGGGTCGCGGCGTCCAGGCCGTCGCGCGGGTACATCGCGATGCCGATCGAACCGGTCGGGAAGACTTCCTGGCCGCACAACAGCAGCGGCTGGAACAGGTTGTCGAGCAGCTTCTGCGCCACCTTGGCGGCGTCGCTTTCTCCCGCCAGGTCGGGCAGCACCACCACGAATTCGTCGCCGCCCTGGCGCGCCACGGTGTCGCTCTCGCGCAGGCTGGTCGCCAGGCGGCGCGCGATCTCGACGATCATCTTGTCGCCGGCGTCGTGGCCCAGGCTGTCGTTGACGTGCTTGAAGCGGTCCAGGTCGATGAACATCACCGCCACCTGCGTGCCGGCGCGGTGCGCGTGCACGATGGCTTGCGCCAGGCGGTCCTGCAGCAGCACCCGGTTCGGCAGGCCGGTCAGGGCGTCGTGGTTGGCCATGCGCAGCAGCGCCTCCTCGGCGCTCTTGCGGCGCGAGATGTCCTCGACCACCGAGATGAAGCGCTGGTTGCCATTGGCGTCGCGCATCATCGAGACGCTGATGTTGACCCAGATCTGCGTGCCGTCGCGCCGCAGCAGG
Organism: Massilia sp. UBA2604; assembly: GCA_002339265.1. GTDB lineage: Bacteria > Pseudomonadota > Gammaproteobacteria > Burkholderiales > Burkholderiaceae_D > Telluria. Next base: position 14,657 of record DDKG01000015.1, read on the forward strand.
CGCCGCTCGCGCTGGTAGTCGCCGATCTCTCCCGCGCGCAGGCGCTTGATCAGCGCCAGCTCGTCGGGCAGGTCGTCCTCATAGGTCAGCTGCTGGAAGAAGCGCTGCAGCAGCTCCACTTCGGTATAGCCCAGGATCTGCGCCATCTTGCGGTTCACGCGCAGCAGGCGCCCGTCGGGGCCCAGCAGCACGATGCCCACCGCGGCCTGGCTGAAGGTCAGGCGGAAGAATTCCTCGCTCTCCTGCAGGCGCAGGCGCGCCTTGCGGCGGAAGGTGATGTCCTGGCCGATCAGGAGCAGCATGTGGCCGCCCGCCTGTTCGGTGCGGCGGATGTTGAACTCGACGTAGCGCACGCCGTCGGCGCGGCCGTCCAGGGTCACCAGCACATTGTCTTGCGGCGCACCGGTGTGCAGCGCCTCGTCGACGCGCGCCGCCAGCTCGGGGTCGGGCAGCCATTCCTCGAGCGCGTGGCCGGCCGCGGCGGCTTCTTCCGGCGCGCCGATCAGGTCGGCCATCGTGCGATTCATCGAGCGCACCTTGCGGCTTGCATCCACCACCACCAGGCCGGCCGGCATGCCGTCGATGACCTGTTCCAGGTAGTTGCGGTTCTGGAGCACATTGCGCTGGTCGGCGTGGGCATAGGTGTCGAGCGCCAGCCCCATGTCGAAGCAGACCACCTTCAGCACCGCATCCCAGGCCTCGATGAAGCGCACCGGGTCGCCATGCAGCTTCTGCCACAGCATGCTCGAGAGTTCGGAGAGGTACTTGCGGTAGGCGCCGATATACCATTTCGGGTCGAGCCCGATGCGCTGGTGGGCCGCGCCCACGCGCAGGCGTTCGTGGATGTAGGCCGGGCCGTAGTCGCCGGCCGTCAGGCTGCTGAAATAGCTTGCCTGTGCACGGCGCAGGCGCGACGTGGTGTCGCTGTCGGCCAGCAGCTCGCGCATGTGCGGGAAGGCCAGCAGGTGCGCATAAAAACTGTCAGAGAAGGTATCGCGCTCCTGGTCCAGCAGCTCGTGCACCTCGCGCAGGACGGCGGCGTCGCGCTCGTCGAACTGCAGGAAGCTCCGGCGCGCCGCGATTTCCGCGTCGTCCAGGCCGATCTCTTGTGCGAGGGCGTCGATCATTTCCCGGGTTTCCCTCATGCCGTCCTCCGCGCCTGCAAGAACCGCACCGACCTGGTCGCACTACTTCTCGTCTGGGTATTCATGGGAAACGCCTCTGGCCAACTTACTTGACCAAGAATTAATAACCTGCTGGATATCTTAGTTGCATGATAGCAAATAGCGTCCTGGCGGTCTGTCACTTATTAGTGATCTGTTGTTTATTTGTCTTAGTGTTTGTCAAGCCATTAACCTGGTTTAAGTAGAGAAACGATGGACGTTGCACCAGCACAAGATGCGGCGCACCGATGGGGTGACAGTGGGGGAATCGCCATCACTCAGGAGTCCGCCATGTCCCTCCACCCTCTTCTTCCGCCGGCCGCCGTCGCGGCCCTGGTGCTGTCGTCTTCCAGCAGCGCCGCGGCCGCCGTCGATGTCACGGTCACTCCGGTCAAGCCCACCGTCGAGCGGGGCGACGACGTGATGATGCGCGTCACCCTGACCAACTCGTCCGGCGCCGTCCAGCACCTGCTGCGCTGGCGCACGCCGCTCGATGGCGTGGAAGCGCCCTTGTTCGAGGTGCGGCGCGACGGCCAGCCGGTGCGCTACCTCGGCCGGCAAATCAAGCGCCCGGCGCCCGGCCCGGCGGACTATGTGCGGCTGGATCCCGGCGCCTCGCTCAGCAAGACGGTCGAGCTGTCGCGGCTGTACGAGATGAGCGTCACCGGCAGCTACACGATCCGCTACCACAGCGCGGCCATGCCGGCGCCGGGCGTCGCGGTCCAGGCGGTGGTCGGTGAACTGGCGTCGAAGCCGGTCAGCATCTGGGTCGACGGCCGCCTGCCGCGCGGCGCCAAGCCGGTCGCGATGGCCCCGGAGCCTGGCGGCGCAGGCCTGAGCTACGCCAACTGCTCGAACGCCCAGCAGGAGCAATTGGTGACGGCGATGGATGCGGGGCGCGCGATGACGGTCGACAGCCATGCCTATCTGACGTCCGGCAAGGCGTATGGCGAGCGCTATACGACCTGGTTCGGCGCACTGGACGCCGCACGCGGCGCCAAGGTCACCGGCAATTTCACGGCCATCAAGGACGCGTTCGAGAACAAACCGGTCAAGATCGATTGCGATTGCGACGAGCCGTATTTCGCCTATGTGTATCCGGCGCGGCCGTACACCGTGTGGGTGTGCAAGGCGTTCTGGGCCGCGGCCGTGACCGGCACCGATTCGCGCGGCGGCACCCTGCTGCATGAGCTCAGCCATTTCGACGTGGTGGCGGCGACCGACGACCACGTGTACGGCCAGGCCGGCGCGGCCGAGCTGGCAAGATCGGCGCCGGAACGGGCGATCAATAACGCCGATTCACATGAGTATTTTGGGGAGAATACGCCGGCGCAGCAGTGATGGGCAGGCGTTGAACGCCGAACGACCGGTTGCGCTCACAACGGCCCGCGCCCCCCAGCACGTCATTCCCGCGCAGGCGGGAATCTAATTTTGCGTGCGTTACGGCAGCGCTGATAACTTAGGTTCCCGCCTACGCGGGAACGACGTTTTCACGCCAACAAAAGAACAGTTTCGCGATCGGTCGACGCGGCCATCATTCAACGCTGCGTAAACGAAAACTTCACCGGAATCGCCGGACTGCTCTTGATACTGCCCGCATCGAGCCTGCCCAGGCTGGTCAGCCACGGCCCCGCATAGCGGATCTCGTAGCTGTGCTGCCCCGGCTTGAAGGCATAGGCCTGGGTAATGTCGATCGTGTTCAAATGGGTGGTTTGCGGCTTGACCTCCAGGTAGTCGGCCGGGCCCGGCGCGGCGCGCTTGACCATGCGGCCGGTGTAGGCCACTTCCTCCTCGGGCGTGCGCAGGTTGAAGCGCGGGGCGGTCAGGTCGTCGCCCAGGGCGATCTCGCGCGGGATCCATACCGACTGGTCGCCGCGGTTCTCGATCAGCACCCGCACCTTCACCGACTTGGCGCCGGTCTCGACTTCGAGCCGATGATGCACGTTCACCTTGGCCTCCACGGCCTTGACCGCGCCGGCCAGTCCGCCCAGCGCCAGCAACGTCGCCAGCATAGCTGCCGGCATGCTTCGTTTGACATGCATTTCGCCTCCTTCCGACACGGGGCCTTCACGGTTTGACAACACGCCGCAGCGCGAACGCGGCAACGGCCTTTCGATTATGACACGAGATGTCGTTACGGTTCAGGGAAGGATGTTACCGCCTGTTTCAGGCAGCGCCGCCAGGATCGTCACCGCCACCCGCCGGTTGCGGGTCTGCCCGGCGATGTCCGTGTTCGGCGCCACCGGCCGCGTGTCGGCAAAGCCGATCGCCGACAGGCGCGCGGGCGGCAGCCCATTCTCGATGAACAGCCGCACCACGCTCGATGCGCGCGCGGTCGACAGTTCCCAGTTCGACGGATACACCGGGCTGGCGATCGGCACGTCGTCGGTGTGGCCCTCGACCTCGATGCGGTGGGTATCGTCCTTCAGCAGGCCGGCGACGGCGCCCAGCACTTCGCGCGCCTCGGGGTCGAGCAAGGCTTGTCCCTGCTCGAACAGCACGCTGGCGTTGATCTCGACGCTGATGCCGCGCGCGTTCTGGGTCACCCGCACCTGGCCCGATTTCACCAGCGGCAGCAGGGTTGCCGAAAGATCGCGCGCCATTACGGCCATGCGCTCCTGCTCGCGCCGGGCGGCCTCATTGCGCTTGCGGTTGATGATGTGCGACAGCGGCAGCACCGGCTCGACATTGGCATTCACCTGCGTGGCCGCGCCGCGGCCGCCGAAGGCGTCGCCCAGGGCGTCGGACAGCACCTGGTACTTGCCCTCGTTGACGATGGAGATCGCGTACATCACCACGAAGAAGGCGAACAGCAGGGTAATCAGGTCGGCGTAGGAGATCAGCCATCGCTCGTGGTGTTCCTGCGGGACGTCGTCATCGTAGCGCTTGCGGGCCATGACCTGTTCCCTGTCAGTGCCGCGCCAGCAGGCTGGCGACGCGTTCGTCGACCACGCGGCCATGGTCGCCGCTGGCGAGATCCGCAAAGACTTCGGCCAGGATCTCGTACTGCGAGACCCGGTCGTTGACGATCGCCTTCAGTTTATTCCCGACCGGATAGAAGAACAGGTTGGCCAGGCCCACACCGTACACGGTCGACACGAAGGCGACGGCGATGCCTGAGCCCAGGCGCGCCGGGTCGGACAGGTTTTCCATCACGTGGATCAGGCCCAGCACGGCGCCCAGGATGCCGATCGTCGGCGCATAGCCGGCCGCCGATTCCCAGATGCGCGCCGCTTGTCGCTGGGCGAATTCATAGCCGTTGATCTCGTGTTCGAGCAGGCTGCGCAGCTTGTCGGGCGCGATGCCGTCCACCACCAGCCGCAGGCCCTTGGCCACGAACGGGTCGGCCTTGTTCATGTATTGTTCCAGCGACAGCAGGCCGTCGCGGCGCGCCGTCTGGCTCCACAGGGTGATGTCGCGCGACAGCTTCTGGCGCCCGTTCCTGGGCGGCACGAAAACCCAGCGCAGCATGCCCAGGCCGCGCAGGAAGGTGCGCGTTTCGCTCTGCAGCAGCACGGCGCCGAAGGTGCCGACGACGACAATGGCGAAGGCGGCCGGCTGCATCAGCGATGCGAACCTGCCGCCGTCGAGGGTGTAGCCCAGAACGATGCCGGCGATCGCCAGCACCAGGCCGATTACGCTGGCCCAGTCCATATATGCTCCCGCAAGGTGGTGCGCAGGCGCGCAACGGCTTGCGTGTGCAACTGCGACACCCGCGATTCACTGACGCCCATGACGGCGCCGATTTCCTTCAGGTTCAGCTCTTCCTCGTAGTACAGGCCCATCAACAGCTTCTCGCGCGGCGGCAGGTTGTCGATGGCCTCGATCACCGCGTGGCGGAAGTCGGTTTCCATCAGGCCGCGCAAGGGGTCGCTGTCGTCCACCGCGTAGCGGTCGAGGAAGTTGCCGTCGCCGTCGTCGTCGTGGAAGTCTTCGTAATAGACCAGCTGGTGGCCGCCCGAGTCGGCCAGCATGTCCTGGTAGTCCTCGAGCGAGAGCTTGAGCGATTTCGCCACCTCGGATTCGCTCGGCGGCCGGCCCAGGCGCTGTTGCAGCTCGTGCATCGCGCTCTCGACCTTGCGCATGTTCTGGCGCGTGCTGCGCGGCATCCAGTCGCTGCTGCGCAGCTCGTCGAGCATGGCGCCGCGGATGCGCAGCACCGCATAGGTCTCGAACTGCGCGCCGTGGTTGTCCTCGTAGCGGTTGATGGCGTCCAGCAGGCCGATCATGCCGGCTTGCACCAGGTCATCCACTTCCACCGAAGGCGGCAGCTTGGCCTTCATGTGGTGGGCAAGGCGCTTTACCAACGGCATATGCTCCGTCAGCAAAGAATTCTTGTCCGCTTTCCCTTTGACCGTGTACATGCTGGTGTGAGTCTTTTCTCTGCTTGTGTTCTGTGTGTCGATTACGAGCCGAAGTGGGCCGCGCTCCCCTGCTTGCCGAACTGCGGCATGGCGTGCAGCGCGAACTTGCCTGCCAGCTGGCGAAACGCCACCGATGCGCCGGCCAGCGGGAAGGCTTCGACCACGGCCCGGCCCAGGCGCGCGGCCCTTGCCAGGTACTCGTCGGCCGGCACCGAGCCCATGAAACTGAGCTTGACGGCAAGGTAACGTGTTGCTGCTGCTGACATATTATCGTATACCACCTTGGCCTCTGCCTCTGTCGCACCGGTAACAAGGATTCCGAAGGGGCGCCGACCCAGGTGCATCGACAACCGCTTGATCAGCGAATACGCATTCGTGATCGACGTGGCGCTGGTGGAAACCTGCACGATGATCTCGGAGCTGGCCATCGAGGCCACCGGCAGTTCGCCGTCCGGGCCGAGTTCGCCATCGACGATCACGATGCCCGCCTGCGTGGCCAGCACGTCGAAGGTCTTGCCCAGGCGGCGTGCTTCGTCCTGCGTTTCGGGCGCGCCCATCGGCACTACCGAAAAACCCTGCGGCGCCGGGTGCATCACCTGGTTCAAGGCGCTTTCCTGGCGCGCCACCTGCAGCAGCGAGGCGCTGCGGTTCATGCCGAGGCGGCGCGACACGCCGTATTCCACTTCGCAGGCATCGACGATCAGCACGTCGTTGCCGGCCTGGGCCAGCGAGGCGCCCAGGTTGACCAGCATCGCCCCCTTGTCATCTTCCGGCGTGGCCGAGAGGAAGGTGACCACGCGCGGACGCGGGCCTTGCAGCATGCGACGCAGGCCTTCGGCCTGGTCGAAATCGAAACTAGCCAAGGTTCACCTCGCGTGCGCCGGTTTGTGCTGCTGCCATCATCAGTGGCAGGTCGGCTTCGTTCGCGCCATTGCCGCGGTTGCGGAAGGCGCGGTCGACCAGCATGGCGCGGTCGGCCACGTGCAGGTCTTCCGGCACGCGCTGGCCGTTGGAGATGTAGTGCAGGTTCAGCTTCTGGCGCACCACGACGTCGAGCACGCCGCCGATCGAAGCGGCTTCGTCCATCTTGGTCATGATGGCGCCGTGCAGGCCGCTGCCCTGATAGGCGCGCACCACTTCGTTCAGCGTCTCGTTGGTCGAGGTCGAGTTCAGGCACAGCAGGCGTTTCACATCGGCGCCCGAGCCCGACAGCATCGCGACCTGCTCGGCCACCATGTGGTCGCGCTGCGACATGCCGATGGTGTCGATCAGCACGGTGTGCTTGTTGCGCAGTTCCTTCAGGGCGATGCGCAGGTCGGCTTCGTCCTTCACCGAGTGCACCATCACGCCCAGGATCTTGCCGTAGATTCGCAGTTGTTCGTGGCCGCCGATACGGTAGGCGTCGGTGGTGATCAGGGCCAGCTTGTCCGGACCGTGGCGCATCACGCAGCGCGCGGCCAGCTTGGCGGTGGTGGTGGTCTTGCCGACGCCGGTCGGGCCGACCAGGGCGTACACGCCGCCCTGCTCCAGCAGCGCGTCTTCGTTGCCGATGGTGGTCAGGTTACGGGCCAGCACGGTCTTCACCCAACGCATGGCTTCAGCGGCATCCTTGGTTGCCGGCATTTTTTCGATCAGGTAGCGCGCCAGGGTGGCCGAGAAACCGGCGGCCAGCATTTCGCGCAGCACGGCGGCCTTCTGCGGCTCGCGCTGGGAGGTGGCGTTCCACGACAGTTCGGCCAGCTGGGTTTCCATCAGGCCGCGCATGGCGCGGATCTCGTTCATCATGCCGTTCATCTCGGCGGCGGCCGATTCCTTGGCCTGGGCGATGGCGGCGCTCATCATCGAGGTCATGGCGCTCATGTCGATGGTCGGCTCGGCGGCCGGAGCGCGGCGCTCGGCATAGGTCGGGGCTGGCTCGGCATAGGCTGGCGCGATCGGCGCGGCTGGGGCAGCCGGGGCGGCGTCCTGCAGGCGGCGCGACAGGAAGGCCGGGGCTGCTGGGGCCGGCGCAGGTGCGGCAGGCGCCAGGTCGTCGAACTGCTGCAACTGCAGGTTCGGCTGCGGCTGGGCCATTTCGGAGTCAACGGCCGGCGCGGCCAGCGAGGCCACGTCGTCATTGTCCAGCGCCAGGATCTCGACCTGGCCGTCGACTGGACGGTTGGAAAGAATGACGGCATCCGGCCCCAGTGCTTCGCGCACCTTGCGCAATGCATCTCGGGAAGTTGCTGCCGTAAATTTCTTAACCTTCATCTGGTTCTCCGCGCTTCAATCTGTTCTGCCTGACGGGCACGATGCCTGTCGATAGGAAGCATTATTGACGATGCCCTCAGGAAACCATCAGGGGAAAAGGATGGGGAAAATGGTCTATTTCGACGAAATCAGCAAAACCGATACTTTTTGACGGATTGGCAAGCATGATTTCGCAGGCCGTGACGCAAGGCTCGTGCCTCGGCAGGACGATCTTTTGTGGTCCTTGAAGGGTCTAAGTGACGACGGCCGGGCAGTTGCGGCCGTGGCAAGGAGGCACCATGGTCAAATCGATTCGCCTGTTGTACCGGCACGTCCAGGGCCGCGTGCGGTGCAACTACAACTGGGACTGGCAGCGCATGTGCGAGCGTTCCGCCGTCGTGGTCACCGCCGCCGAGTGGAATGCCGGCGACGATCCGGACGATTCCTCCCCCGGCAGGCCGCATCTGGGCGAGGCCGACGTCTACGTTACCAATATCGGGCCGCATGACGCCGAGGGCGGGCCCGGCGGCGTAGAGCTGAACTCCAGTAACGCGATTGATGTCTAATTGTGTGAAGTGACGGACAGCCTTGAGTACATAAGGATTCGGAACCGCAGGCGGCAAGCGCGACGGTTGTACTGCGCTCGTCGGACGCGCAGCTTGACATTAACGGGTGAAAGCCATCGCATGTTGCTAGCCCATTGCATCAAACTGGATCCAACAGAAGCGCAGAGCGAGTACTTTGCTCGTGCGGCTGGCACTGCCCGACGCGTCTGGAATTGGGCAGTTGGTGAATGTTTGCGACGTTCTGCGCAAGGTCTCCCCTTGCGCATTTTCGAGCTCAAGAAGCATTTCAACGCCATCAAGTACACAGATCCAGCGTGGCTGGACGAAGACGGATTACCGTGGCTGCGCGGTATCCATCGAGACGCACACTCCCAGCCATTTGCCAACCTGAAGAAAGCCTACGCGCGCTACTTCGAGCAGCTGCGCACCGGGCTGCGGGCATAGCGGCCTCATTTCAAGAAGAAGGGACGTTGTCGGGAAGCCTTCTACGTCGCCAACGATAAATTCCGCCTTGAAGGCAAGTCAGTTGTCCTGCCGAAGATCGGTCGCGTCGCCATGCGTGAGCAGCTTCGGTTCGAGGGAAGGTCATGGGCGCGACCGTGTCGCGCGAGGCAGATACCTGGTGCCTGGCGATTCAGGTCGATGTCCCTGACAAGCAAGCACAGCTCTCACGCAGCGCTGATGGGTCATCGGGCTTGACCTGGGCATCGCTACTGCCGTCACGCTGAGTACAGGTGAAAAGATTACAGGACCAAGGCCATTGCGAAAGGCCCAGCGGCGCCTGCGCATCCGCAGCCGCAGACATAGTCGCAAGATAGTGGCTGGGCGGAAGAAAACGATATCCGCCGAAGACGCGAGCGATCAAGGTGCAAAGAAGAGATCAGCCAATACCATCAAGGCCGCACAAATACTCGCACGCCTTCATGCTCGCATCAAGCATATACGAACGGATTGGTCGCATAAGCTGACCACCAGATTGTGTCGCGAAAACCAAGCGATCGCGATCGAGGATCTGAACGTACAGGGCATGCTCGGCAACCACAAGTTGGCGCGCGCCATCTCGGACATCGGATGGTATCGAATCCGGTCGCAAATTGCTTACAAGGCGCAGCGCTACGACACCCTGGTCGTTGTGGCGGACCGATGGTACCCGTCGAGCAAGTTATGCGGCGCTTGTGGAACGAAGCACGCTAGTCTGACATTGGCGATACGGAATTGGAGTTGCATCAAATGCGGTGCCTGTCACGACCGTGATGTCAATGCAGCCAACAATCTGAAACGGCTCGCAACCGGCGCCATTGCGGCGCGTACTGCGCTACCCGAGGCGAGTCTGACGGCAACGTCAGGCACTACCTCCGGCACGTTGCCGGCAGTAGGCGGGAAAGTCACGCCTGTCAGGTACGAACACGGTCAACAGGACGGTTCGGGGCAGGAAGAGGACGCTGAGCATATTTGCTCAAGTCTTTGATAGCAGTTCTATCTGCACGTCGACTCCGGCATGCCGCTGGATGTGCTGGTGACCATCACAGACCTGGGGCAGATCGAGCGTACGGTGGTCGGCAAGTGACTATCGCTCCCATTTAAGAATGAAGCGTAAAACTGTTGCGAAGGCTCATCGACTGCATCCGCCATCTCCCTATGATCGACAGCTTGCGGACTAAGCTTTCAGGGGGACAGCGAATGGTCGAGTGTACGTTCGAACTCAACGGCAAACCGATGAGTCTGTTTAAGATGGGCTCAGTGCAATTTCCCGCATTCTCAGGGAAGGATGATCAGGTAAACAAACGTGAGTTTGCCTGCAACCCAAACCTTGGCCCTATTCCGCCAGGGGCCTATTACATTCTGGATCGGCAATCCGGAGGACTTCTGGGGCCGCTACGTGATCTCTACAGCGACAAGTCTGACTGGTTCGCTCTGTATGCAGCAGACACAAAGATTGACGATGAAGTCTTCTGTAATAGCGTCAAGCGAGGAAATTTTCGGCTGCATCCGAAGGCAGGCCTAGGCCTCAGCAAGGGCTGCATCACCGTCGTAACCCAAGCAGACTTCAACGCACTGCGCGCCAGCTTGGCGGCCGTGGGCCAGAAGAGTATCCCTGGCAGCACGCTAAAAGCCTATGGAAGAGTGACTGTCCGGTGAAAAAGACAAGCCAACGACTCATCCTCGCGCTATGGGTCGTTTTCGCCACCCTGGCTCTGACACATCTATGGATCGTCAATTCAAATCGGCTCCCGACCATTCCCCAGCCATTCGCGATATGGCTGGTTGATCTGTATGGCGCGAGCAATGCGGAAGAAATTCGCGATCTCGAGGTGCTACTCGGCCTCGCCGTCTCGTTCCCTCTCGTGCTCGGACTGACATGTTCGGCCATCCTTGTTTGGCGACGTCTTCGCAAGCGAACATTCGATCGGTAGTCGATGCGTCCAGCGTGGCGTCTGTGGTCGGACCATATAAACTTGGCTGACTGACCAGAGCGGCACTCGCACGCCGCCCTGCCCGCTTACATCGGCACACCAACCAGGCTGGTCACGCGAATCGTCTTCGATTCCGGCACTTCAGCATGCGACAGCACCTTCAGCTGTGGCACGGCGCGGCGCAGGAAGCGCGACAGCAGCACGCGCAGCGGGGCCGGCACCAGCAGCACTGGGGTGTGACCCATCTGCTCCTGCTGGTTGGCCGAGTTGGCCGCCTGCTGGGCGATGGTGTCGGCCAGGCCCGGCTCGATGCCGGTGCCGTCGCCGCCGGCGCCCATCGCCTGCAGCAGCAGACGCTCGAGGCGGTTGTCCAGGGTCATCACCGACAGCTCGTTCTCGCCCGGGAACAGTTGCTGGACGATGGCGCGGCCCAGGGCCACACGCACCACGGCGGTCAGTTCCGACGGATCCTGCGTCATGTTCGCGTGTTCCGACAGCGCTTCGATGATCGAACGCATGTCGCGGATGTGCACGCCTTCCACCAGCAGGTTCTGCAGCACTTTCTGCAGGGTCGACAGCGAGACGACTTTCGGCACCAGGTCTTCGACCAGCTTCGGCGTTTCCTTGCCCAGGTGGTCCAGCAGCGCCTGCACTTCCATGCGGCCCAGCAGTTCCGACGCGTGCATCGTGATCAGGTGGTTCAGGTGGGTCGCCACGACGGTGCCGGCGTCGACCACGGTGTAGCCCATGCTTTGCGCTTCGTCGCGCAGGCTGGCTTCGATCCAGGTGGCCGGCAGGCCGAAGGCTGGGTCGGTGGTCACCAGGCCCGGCAGCGTGCCGCTGGCCATCCCCGGGTTGATCGCCAGGAACTGGCCGTTCAGGGCTTCGCCGCTGCCCACTTCCACGCCCTTCAGGGTGATGCGGTAGGCCGATGGCTTCAGTTCCAGGTTGTCGCGGATGTGCACCGGCGGCGCCAGGAAGCCCACTTCTTGCGCGAACTTCTTGCGGATGCCCTTGATGCGCTTGAGCAGCTCGCCGCCCTGGTTCTTGTCGACCAGCGGGATCAGGCGATAGCCGACTTCCAGGCCCAGCGTGTCGACCGGCATGACGTCCTGCCAGGTCGCTTCTTCGCTCTCGGCCGGCGCCTGCTTGGCGGCGGTGGCGTCGGCGGCGGCAGCGGCGGCCGCTTCTTCCCTGGCCGGCGCCGCTTTCTGGCGCTTGGAAATCATGTAGCCGGCGCCGGCCAGCGAACCGGCCAGCAGCAGGAACACCAGGTTCGGCATGCCCGGGATCATCCCCAGGCCGCCGATGATGGCGGCGGTGATGTACATCGCTTCAGGACGCGCCATCAGCTGGTTGGTCAGCTGCGAGCTCACGTCTTCGTCGTTGGCGACGCGCGACACGACCATACCGGCCGCGATCGAGATGATCAGCGAAGGAATCTGCGCCACCAGGCCGTCACCGATGGCCAGCAGGGTGTAGATCTTGGTCGCTTCGCCGACGGCCAGGTCGTGCATCACCACGCCCACGATCAGGCCCGCGACCACGTTGATCACGGTAATCATGATGCCGGCGACGGCGTCGCCCTTGACGTACTTCGAGGCGCCGTCCATGGCGCCGTAGAATTCGGCTTCCTGCGCAACTTCCTGGCGGCGCTTGCGGGCTTCGGCTTCGCCGATCAGGCCGGCGTTCAGGTCGGCGTCGATCGCCATCTGTTTACCAGGCATCGCGTCCAGGGCGAAGCGTGCGCCGACTTCGGCGATACGGCCCGCGCCCTTGGTCACGACCGAGAAGTTGATGATGGTGAGGATGATGAAAACGACGATACCGACGGTGTAGTTACCGCCGATCAGGAAGTGGCCGAAGGCCTCGACCACCTTGCCGGCGGCGGCCGAACCGGTGTGGCCCTCGGTCAGTACGATACGGGTGGAAGCGACGTTCAGCGCCAGGCGCAGCATCGTCGAGACCAGCAGGATGGCCGGGAAGGCCAGGAAGTCGAGCGGCTTGACTGTATACAGTGCGGTCAGGAGCACGATGATCGACAGCGCGATATTAAAGCTGAAGAACACGTCGAGCACGAAGGCCGGCAACGGCAGGATCATCATTGCCAGCAGCATGATGATCAGGATCGGCGCGGCTGCCGCCTTGCCGCCTCGTGCACCGAGGCCGCTCATCCAGGCTGGCAGTTTCATGCTGTTGGTCATTCAGTTCACTCCGTGATCAGTTCAAATCGGCCCCCCTGGCTTTGGCGGCGGCTCCTTCCGTGAAGGCTGCTGCGACGCCGGGTTCAGCGGGTCCATCTCGTCAGGCACTTTCAACTTCGTCGGGCGATCCGGGTAATCCCCTTCACCCTTCCTGTAGGCGCGCAGCTGGTAGACATAGGCCAGCACTTCCGCCACCGCCGAGTACAGCTTTTCCGGGATCTCGTCGTCGATATCGGTATGCTTGTACAGGGCGCGGGCCAGGGCTGGAGCTTCCATCAGCGTGACCTTGTGTTCCTGGCCCAGCTCGCGGATCTTGGCGGCCACGTCGTCGATGCCCTTGGCAACCACCCGCGGCGCGCCCTTGCCATCCGTATACTTCAGCGCCACTGCATAGTGGGTCGGGTTAGTGACGATCACATCTGCAGTAGGTACATTTTGCATCATCCGGCCTCTAGCCATTTCGCGCTGCAACTGGCGAATCTTCCCCTTAATCTGAGGATTGCCGTCCGACTCCTTCGATTCCTGGATCATTTCCTGGCGCGTCATTTTCAGTTTGTCTTTCCAGTGCCATAACTGGTAAGGACCGTCGATCAGGGCGATGAAGCCCAGCGCGCCGACGATGAACAGGAAGGATCTGCCGATCATGTCGCCCACGTGGGCGCTGCTTTCGTTGAGCGGCTCGACCGCCAGGCCCAGCATCGCCTCCTTCTGGCCGCTGACGACGATATAGGCCACCACGCCCACGATGACGGTCTTGGCGACCGCCTTGAACAGCTCGACCAGGGCGTTTTTGGAGAACATATTGCCAATACCCTTGATCGGGTTCAGCTTGTTGAAGTTGGGCATGAAGGACTTGGCCGAGAACAGCCAGCCGCCGATCAGGAGCGGCGAGACCAGGGCGATGACCATGATGGCGACCGCGATCGGCAGGCAGGCCAGCAGCACGCCCACCAGGTCGCCCAGGATGCGTTCGATCAGGATGGCCGGATTGAAGACCTGTTCGCGGTCGAGCGACAGGCCGGACTTGAGCGCCACGCTCAGTCTGCCGACCAGCATGCCCCCGAACGCCCACAGGCAAGCCCCGGCGGTCATCAGGACCGTAAAGGTGGCCAGTTCCCGCGATCTGGGAACGTCGCCTTCCTCGCGCGCCTTCTCGATCTTCCGGGGCGATGCGTCTTCTGTCTTTTCTGCGTCGCTATCTTCCGACATGTCCTACTCCGCCAAACTATTTCACATACGCCTTTGTACCGCGCAAATGAAATTATCGCCGGAATTGCCGTGCGACCACGAGGAAAACAGACATGGAAACCGGCCGCTGTTTGCGGCCGGCAGGCATTACATGCGGCGGCGGACGAAGGCCGGGGCAGGCTGCTCGCGGCCGAGGTCGGCCAGGGGCGCCGCCTGGTTGGCCGCGCTCGGCTTGGCAACGCGGGCCGACACGATGACCGGAGAAATGACTGGCGCAATCGCTGGTGCAATAGGGGTAATGACGGGCTTGACCGCCTTGACGGTGGCCGTCGTGGCCGGCGCCAGCGGGGCGGTGGCCAAATGGGTCGGCAGGCGGCGGCGGGCGCGCCAGGCGGCGACCACCAGGCCGTAGACGACCAGGTACAGCGCGAAACTGGCCACCACACCCTGCACCAGCACGTCGGGAGAACCCGCATGGTTGACGGCCAGCGCGGCCGGCACCAGGGCGATGCTCCACGACACCGGCGAAACGCAGGCGTTGCGCAGCGGCGCCGGCAGCATGCGCAGGTAGCGCGCGGTGATCGCCGTCTTGACCAGGCTATGCAGGTGCCAGCTGTCCGGATGGCCCGGATGGCGGCGGCACCACAGGCGGCGGCAGATGGTGAACAGGGTTTCGAAGACCGGATAGGCGCAGGCCAGCAGCGGCGCCCAGGCCGAGACCGACGGATTGCGGTAGACCAGCATCACCGACAGCCAGGCCAGCAGGAAGCCCAGCAGGTAGGCGCCGCCGTCGCCGAGGAACAATTTGCCGAACGGGAAGTTGACGACGAAGAAGCCGGCCGTCACCGCGCAGATCACGAAGCACAGCTGGGCCAGGTGGACGTCGCCGGCGCCCAGGGCGATCAGGCCCAGGGTGGCCAGGCCGATCACGACCGTGCCGCTGGCCAGGCCGTTGAAACCGTCGATGATGTTGACCGCGTTGGCCACGCCGCCCACCGCGAAGGCGGTGAACAGCACCGAGAACGGCAGCCAGCCCAGCAGGCCGTCGAGCGGCGCCAGGCCCGTGTATTGCAGGGTGACGCCGGTCAGGAACCAGCAGACCGCGCCGCTGGCCATGGTCGCGAGCAGGCGCGCGCGCACCGACACGGTGCGGGTAAGGTCTTCGGCCAGGCCGAACACGAAGGCCGGCAAGGCGGCCACCAGCACCGGCAGCAACAACTCCTGCTGCGCCTGCGGCAGGACGCCCAGCGCCATCCACAGGCCGATCATGATGGCGGCGCCGCCGATGCGCGGGGTCGGGGTGATATGGAATTTCTGCACACCGCGCGTCGCGTCGAGCGAATAGCGCCCATGCCAGCGTGTGGTGAACACGAGCAGGAGGGAGCAGATCAGCGATGTGGCAAAGCCGATTTCGAGGCCGGCCAAGGGAAGGTTATTAATACTCATAGAACCACTTTGTTAACTCGTCAATTCTAGCGCATTTCTCGTTGATTTTCCGGCAAACGTGCTTGGGCGGCGATTCTATCCCAATGTCACAAATGCTCTGTTCTGTAATGCAAGCCATTGATTGTGCAAGAACAATTCGACGATTCTAGGGAGGTTGCGATGTGCCAATCAATCGCCCTGAAACTTCTCCTAATATTTCTCGACAAATTGTTACACTTTTCTTCAGTGATATTTGGATAGATTCATTTCTTGTTCACAAATAAGGTGGACCATGGCAAAACATGATCGAAAGCCGCACAATTTCCTTTTTAGCATTGTGTTATGCCTGAGCGCGCTGTACCCGGGGGCAGCCCGGCCCCAGGGCGTCCCCTCCCCCGAACTGCTGGAAGCCCGGGCCCGCCTGCTGGAAGCGGAAACCCGGCAGGCGCTGGCCGAGGCCGAGCGCGCCGAACTGCTGGCGCGCCTGCCGCCGGTCCAGGCCAGGGTCTTGAGCGGCAATGTCGATGCCGCCAAGATCGGCGCCGCCGGCCTGGCGCGCGCCTTCGACCTGACCCTGGAGCTGGCGCACGAGGTCTGCGCCGGCCTGCCGCAGGACCGCCAGGTCACCCTGTACGACCCGGTCGTCAGCCAGGGCGTGGTGGCGGCGCGCACCGTCGACGGCGCCCTTGCCCGCACCGCCCAGGAATTGGCCGAGCGCAATCTCGAGCTGCAACGCTACATTAACGCGCGAACAACGCATTCGGCTGACCGCCGTCCCGCAATACCGCTGATCTGGCTCACTGCGCCCACGGTATTGCTGCGCGCCGGCGCCGACCTGGCCGGCCTGTTCAAGAGCGATGCGACGCTGGCCGGCATTGCCTATGGCGACGGCGCGCGCGCCCTGTTCGCCAGCGCGCTGGCGCGCAGCTGCCCTGCCCGCCTGGCCGGCCTCAGTGGCGGCTATATGGGCGAACTCGACGTCGGGCGCCATGAGCGCCTGCTCGGGCAGGTCCGGCTGGTGAGTGCAGAAAGGGCGATCCTCGCCCAGCACGCGGCGCGCCTGGAAGTGCTGGCCGACGCCGCCAAGGGCGAGCTCAAAAAGGAGCTGCAGGCCGTCGAGGCCGCCGCCCGGGCCCAGCTGAAGGCGGTCGACGCCTTCACCGAGGGGCTGCGCGCGGGCGAGGCCAGCGACAAAAGCCCCCTGTTCACCGCGGCGCGTTACCTCGGCCAAGCCGAACGCAGCGCCGGCGCCCTGGTGCTGGACGTCGACCTGCGGCTGGAAGGCCTGAGCCAGGTGCGCGGCAACCTGTTCGGCGGCGAACGCCTGTCCTTGTCGGGCGTGGCTTTCCTGTGGTATCGGCTGCACGAGCCCGACGGCCGGCTGCTGCGCGCCGACGCGCTGCGCCGGGTCAGCCGGCCGGTGGAGGTGGAGATGCGGGGTGAGCGAGCGGATGACGAGTTCTGGAACGCGCAACGCTAAATCTTTGTTGTCGCCAATTTTGCATCGTGGCTCAAGCACGTCATTTCTGCCACTGGCAGAAATGACTTCCCGCGGAGGCGGGAACCCAAGTGCTGCCTGCACTGCCGCGCTGCAGACAGGCCCCCGCCTCCGCGGGGGCGACGTGCAAGTGTTTCAGGCCGAATCCGGATGTTTGAGCGTTTGCTCGATCGCCCCGAACAACGACTTCCCGTTCTCATCGAGCATCTCGATGCGCACCGTGTCGCCAAACCGCATGAAATGGGTGACCGGCTGGCCTTCGTCGAGCGTTTCCTGCCAGCGCTGGGCGGCGATGCTGGCATACCCCGGCGTATGGCGCCGCGTCGCGCGATTCGCCACCACGCCGGCCCCGACGATTGTGCCCGCCATGACCGTGCGGCTGGCGGCCAGCGCCGCCAGCAGTTGCGGGAAACTGAAGGCCATGTCTTCGCCCGCCTCCAGCGTCCCGACCGGATTGCCGTTCCACACCACCCGCAAGGGCAACGCGGCCTTGCCGCCGCGCCAGGCCTCGCCCAGCTCGTCCGGCGTCACCGCCACCGGCGCGAATGCCGTCGCCGGCTTCGCCTGCAGCAGGCCCACGCCAGGGACCCGTTCGTCCGCCGCCAGGTTCTGCAAGGTGACGTCATTGGCCAGCAACAGCAGGCGGATCTGTCCATGCGCCTCGTCCGGCGTCGCGCCCTGCCCCAGGTCGCCGCTCACGACCGCCAGTTTGGCGCCGAAATCGATGCCCCATTCCTCGCGCGCCAGCACCAGGTCTTGCCTCGGGCCGAGGAAGCCGTCGCCCGCCGCCCAGGCCAGCTGCGGCGTCTCGCGCCATGCAGGAGGCAATTCGCTGCCGGCGGCGCGGCGCTCCAGTTCGTGGTGATGCAGGTAAGCGGCGGCAGACACGCGCCCGCTCGTGCGCGGCAGCGGGGCCATGCAGCGGGCCGGGTCGAAGTCGAAGGGCCGGCGCGCCTTGCCCTCGTTCAGTTGGCGGTAAAGGGTGTCGAGCTGGGGAGCGATGAAAGCCCAGTCGTCGAGGGCGGCGCGCAGGCTGGGCGCGATGCCGTCGGCGACGTGGGCGGTCTTGAGGTCACGCGACACGACGGCCAGCTGGCCGTCGCGGGTGCCGTCGTCGAGCGTGGCGAGTTTCATGGGGAGGCCTCCTGGTGCGAGGCCGCCATTCTACGATATGGCCAGGTTCCGGCGCCCGGTACTTGACGCTCAGTACTTGACGATAATGCCGGCGCCGAGCGCGCGCTGGAAGTAGTTATAGTCGATCATGCTCTGGCCATAGCCGGCGAAGGCGTTGATATAGCCCTTGACCGGACCAGCCAGCGGGAAGGCCCATCCGACCTGGACCGCACCCTTGTCGGTGCTGAAGTTGCGTCGCACCATCGCCGACAATTCGTGGCCGCCGTTCAAGCGGTAATTGCCTTCAAGCTCGAAGCGGCCCATGTAGTCGATGATGTCCGGGTTGTTGTCGTCCTCGAACGACTCGTTGACGCGCTTCCACACCTTGGCCGTCATGGTCAGCGGCCCGCGTTCCAGGCCGAGCTGGGCATAGAAGCGGTTCCAGCTGCGCGACAGGGTCGACGACTGGCCATTCGACTGGTGCACGAAGCCCAGGTTCAGGAAGCGGACGTTGACGCCGGCCAGCGCGTAGTCGAGCGGCGTGACGACCATGACCTCGGGCTGGTAATTGGTCTCGCGGAACGGGCTGGACGCCTCGTGGTTGGCGGCCTGCCAGAAACTGTTCTGGGTATAGCCGAACCAGACGTCGACCGGCAGTTCGAACAAGGTTTCGGCCATCTTCATCTTGAAGCTGAGCTGGAATTCCAGCTCGGCCTTCGACAAGCCCTCGGCATCCGGATCGGCTGCCAGGAAGTCGGCATACGGCTCTTCGTTGGGACGGTGGGTGCGGGTCGCCATCAGGTAGCTTGGGCGATGCGGACGGAACTTGAACACGCCGCGCTTGTCGCGCGCGTCGAGTTCCCAATGGCTGCTCAGCGTGTGCTGGGCCGCTGCCTGCACCACCGGGTCGACCGAGGCGGTGCGGTCCACCGCGCTGGTGCGCGGCGCATCGAAGGCGCCCTCGGCCACCGGCGGCGTGGTCGGTACTGGCGGCACGGCGGCCGGCGTGGCGGGCGTGGCGACGGCCGCGGTGGCCGGACCGCTACCGGCGGCCGCTGCGGCCTGGCTGGCGGCGACACTGTCGAAGCAGGCCAGGCGCTGGCCGCCGTCGGCGATGGCGGCGCATTTCGCCAGCGTCTGCGGTGCAGTCTGGGCCAATGCCGGCAGGGCCAGCAGCAGCGGGATCAGGGCGATGGTATGGGGAAGTCTCGGGCGATAAGCGGGCATATTTATTGTTGTATATCAAAACGTTCGCGCAGCAACTGGTGTTCAGTTGCCATCGCGCGTAAGTGTCGCGGAAATTTCTTATCGATGTCGCACGTATTGCAATACATCATCAATCATCCGCCGAAAGTGTGAAAAGCGATGCCGTTTTCCGTCACGCCGACCAATGCGGCCTGGTTTTCCGGGCTCTCCGAAAAACCCATCAGTACGTCGGCCACGCTGGCGCTTCGACTGTCGAGCGCGTTGACCCAATAGGTGATGCCCTCGGCGTCGCCTGGCCGCTGCAATACGTTCAGATAGAATTTTTCGACCAGCTCGCGGTTCGACGGGTTGGCGCCGTAGCGAGCAATAAATTCGGCCGAGGCGACGAAGCCGGCCGCCACGCCGGTCAGTGTGGTGCCGCCATCCATCATGGCGATCCAATAGCCCAAGCCGGCCTCGTCGGGCTCGCGCGCGAAT
Source organism: Massilia sp. UBA2604 (assembly GCA_002339265.1). Taxonomy (GTDB): domain Bacteria; phylum Pseudomonadota; class Gammaproteobacteria; order Burkholderiales; family Burkholderiaceae_D; genus Telluria. The sequence continues at coordinate 34,504 of DDKG01000015.1, forward strand.
GCTGCCTGGTAGATGCGGTAGGCCTGGCCGGCGACACCGTCCACGTCGAGCGCCAGCATACCGTCAGCAAACTGCAGCCGCTCGATGTCGCGGAGTGTGTCGCGTCCGTCCCGGCCGCTGGCGTCGAGCACCGTGAAGCCGCCTTCCGCGCGCGCGACCTTGTAGCCTGCACGCGCGCCGCTGTAGACGGCGTGGTCCAGGCCTGCGCCGCCGTCGAGCAGGTCGTCTCCTCCCCTGCCCTCGAGCCAGTCGCTGCCGTCGCCGCCGCGCGCCGTCTCGGCCCCTTCGCGCAGCACGATCCGATCCGCGCCGGCGCCGCCCTGCACCGTCACGCCGGGCGCGATCGCCATGCGTCCATCGGACTGACCAACCGCCAGGTAGTGTGCCAGCCCACTGGCATACTGGCCGGATTCGACCATGGCGCGCACGTCGGCATGCTCGTTGAGATAATAGGCTTCGTTGTAGGCCGCAGCTCCCAGCGTGGCCGAGTTTGCCAGACTGGGGCCGGTACCAAGCGGCGCGCCCAGTTCGTAGACCTGGAATGCGTTCACCGAAGCGCTGCCGCTGCTGTCTTCCCAGAATGAATTAAAGGCCAGGTATTCGAACTTGCCGTCGCTGTCGAAATCGCCCCAGGAGACTGGCTTGCCACCACCCGAGCTTGCGATCTCGACCACGTTGAAGCGGCCGGCGCCATCGTTGACATAGGCGAGCGGAACCGGGGCCCCGATTGCACGGTGGCCCAGGATGTCGATCGCCCCGTCTCCGTTGATGTCTGCCAGTTGCCAGTAATCGGTCCATTCGAGCCGTGCACCATCCTTGTCCAGGAAGGGACGATCGACCTGTGTCGCGGTGACATCACTAAAATGACCGCTGCCATCGTTGCGCAAGATCTGCAGATAATTTCCGCCATAAAACGGCTCGAACCGGCTGCGCAGGATGGCCAGATCGACGTGCCCGTCGCCATCGAAGTCGGCGGCCAGGGTTTTCATGTGCATCTGATTGTCGATCCCGTATGCCGATTCGGGTAACGCGATGCGACGTGCGACGTCGAAGCGTCCGCCTTCGTTCAGAAACACATAACTCTGCGTGCTGCCATGACCATGTCCCGATATCAGATCGCCAAAACCATCGCCGTTGACGTCGACGATGGCCAGGTCGACCAGCACGTTCTGCCCCTCCCCTGCGTTCGGGTTGGCCAGTGGCCAATCATAGGTAATCGCGGTATAGGCCGCCTGGCGGTCGATCGTGAAGCGACCGTCGGCGCCTTGCAGCAGGGCGTAACTGCCCGCGCCGCGCCAGTCACCGACCAAAATGTCGTCGCGCCCGTCATCGTTCAGGTCACCGGTGGCCATGGCGTGCGCATCGACCGTATGAGGCCGGCCCGGCAGGGCCAACGGCAGGGTGGGCACGAGAGATGTGGCGTCGTTCGCGCCAGGGCCCTCGGCCAGTAAAGTCAGGTCGGCCAGCTTCCCGTCATGGGTGTCGTGCGCCACCGTCACCACTGCCGTGCGCCCATCGGCCAATGTGAGCGTGTCGGCGCGGCGCGCTCCGGCCGTGACCGGCATGGCGGCGTTGAGTGCCGCATCGAAGGCCAGCTTGCCATCGGCGTCGATACTGAGTGCGATAAACGGAGTGCGCGTATCGAGCCCGGTCGCATAGCCCTTGTTCATCGGCAGCACCACATCGCTGCGTCCATCCCCGTTCAAGTCGAGCTGGGACCCCGCTTGCGGGAGCCAGCTGAGCAGGGCGGCCGGATACGTGACGCCCGCGTAGGTATAGGCAGGAACGAGCGTCGTTTCCCGGAAGCTGTAGGCCGTGTATTGCAGGTCGGCTTTGATCGTGCTGGTCAGATAGGCGGCGTTATAGCTGCGATCAATGAACACGACTTCTTCCACGCCGGTGAGTACGTCGAGTGTACCCAGCCGCAGATGGCGCACCTCCAGCGCGCCGTCGACTGCCGTGACGAGATAGTCGCCGCTTTGGCGTTCGTGGTAGCGCACGATGTCGTGGCCGGCGCCGAGATCGATCGTATTGTTCCCGCCTAACAGGAACACGGTCTCGTTGGCGGCACTACCCACGACAGTCCCGCCCAGCCCGGTCATATGCACGGTATCGATGGCGGAGAGCTGGTCGCGCCCACCCATCCCATCGAACGCCCAGCCTTCACGCAAATTGACGGTCGGACGTTCGGTGGCGAACCACAGGCCGTAGCCGCCACGGCCATCTGTGCCAGTGACCACGTCATCACCGCGACTGGACACGAAGACCTGGTTCGGGCCCAGCGTTACCCGGTCGTTGCCGTCTTGCGCATCGATCCAGTCGGAGGCGCCCGCGACCTGCCTGCCGTCGATCACATCGTCCTGCGCCGTGCCGTTATACGTCGCCATCTTTTATCCTCTCAATAGTTCGTGATCCAGCAGTGCCGGAGAACAATTGAGATTTTGTCATGCTTGCTTGAGAAAAACATCTTTCCCTCAACAATATTTCGATCGAGCGACGGCAGGTCAGTCGATATCGCCACCAGCGGATGGCACCAGCAGCTCGAGCTGGGCCTGGTCCAGGAAGCACCACTCGCCCTCTTCGAGGCCGAGCGATTCCAGGGTCAGGCCGCCGATCTGCGAGCGGTGCAGCGCGCTGCAGTGGTTGCCGGCGGCGGCCAGCATCCGTTTGACCTGGTGGTATTTGCCCTGTTCCAGGACGATCTCGAGGGTGTGCTCGCCGCGCTGGACGCAGGACACCGCCGTCAAAGGCGCCGGCTCGTCGTTCAGCTGCACGCCGGCCAGCATGTGGGCCACCAGCTCGTCGGTCACCGGCTCGGCGGTCGTGGCCTGGTAAACCTTGGGCACGTGGCGCTTGGGCGAGGACTGGGCGTGGATGAACGGGCCGTCGTCCGACATCAGGAGCATGCCGGTGGTGTCGTGGTCGAGCCGGCCGACCGGTTGCACCTCACGCCAGGTGAACTGTTCCGGCAGCAGGGTCAGCACGCCCGGATGGTGGCTCGGTTTGCGCGAGCATTCGAAGTTGGCCGGCTTGTGCAGCGCGATGTAGACGTGCTCGCGATACGGCCATTCTTCGTCGAACACGGTCAGGACCAGGCCAGAGGTGTCGAAGGTGGCCTTGTAGCTGTCGACGATCTCGCCGTTGACGGCGACGTCGCCGTCCTCGATCAGCGCGCGGCAATATTTGCGGGTGCCGAATCCCTGCGATTGCAGGATACGGTCTAGGGACAATTTACTCATGGGCCGAGACTTTACCAGATGCGGACAGCGTTGCCGACTGAATTTGGTAGCGTTACCTCTGACCCATTTTGCATGCGATCGTTCATTTGAGCAGCGTCAAGCCTTTCGAAATTCGCATTGATAGACTTCAACACGTTAGGAATCCGCCTAACGGCACCTACGACCTCCTCGATCTATGAGGAGGTCATAGCCAGAGGATAGGAATGAACGTGAACGACGATCTCGACACAACAAATGGAAAGCTTTCCGCTCATGAGGCCCATTGTGCGCGCCAACGGCTCGCCAAGGACCATGCGGCGCTTTTCCCGACCCGACTCGCTTTTGCCCGCTGGCGGTGCGGCGGAATTCCCCACTTGCATGGCGGCCACCCACCGCTGCGCGCGGCCTGGTATGCACGCACCGTGCGCGACCACCAGGCTTGGCTCGACCGTGGCGGCTTTGCCCAGCACGAAGAGCAGATACCCTTGCGAAAACCGGCCATGTGGCATCCATCGGAGCCGGGCTCGCCGGAAGGTGAATTGCAGGTTTCCCCACAAAACATACAACATCATACGCAGCAGAATTCACAGCCACCCTGCCGTTCGGATCGCGATGGCGATGCCCGTCAGTGCGGCACTTGTACCTGAACCGGCACGCCTGCCGGCAGGACGCCGGAGGCACCCCGATGAGACCGGAAAACAGGGCGACGGAAAAACTGGAAGAGAGCAGCAGCCGAATCGATGACGCATGACCGCTGACGCATGATCGATGACGCATGATCGATGAAGCACGAGCGATGAGCTGGAAATGGAAACGACGGCCTGGGCCGTCGTTTCCGTTCCTGCGGCAGGTGCGCCTTGCGGCTAGCCTCCCAGGGACGTACTACCGTGAGGAATTGAATTCTCTCGAAAACCGCAACGCGTGCGGTGGATAGCGTGTCGCGGTCCCGGCCGATCGAAGCGTTTGCCTCCCCTGACCTTCGCTGCTCGCGCTACCGTTCCACTATAGCCGCTGGACGTCTGTATTCAAGGACAAAATGCTCAGCGCAATTTCGGCACGGCGCCATGGTAGGCGGCCTTGACCGCGCTCTCGCCGACCGCCGCGCCAAATTTCTTGAGCACCCGCTCCGGCAAGCCTTCGTGCGCCGTGTAGTCGACGATGTCCTCGGCCTTGACGATGTCGCGCGCCACCGTGTCGACGGTGCCGAAAGCGTCGGCCAGCCCCATGTCCACCGCCCTGGCGCCGGTCCAGTACAGGCCGGAGAAGGTTTCCGGGGTTTCCTTCAGGCGCTTGCCGCGCCCGGCGCGCACCACCGCGATGAATTGCTGGTGGATTTCATCGAGCATTTCCTGGGCGTGCTCGCGATGCTTCGGGGACTGCGGGCTGAACGGGTCGAGGAAACCCTTGTTCTCGCCGGCCGTCATCAAGCGCCGCTCGATGCCGAGCTTGTCCATGGTGCCGGTGAAGCCGAAGCTGTCCATCAGCACGCCGACCGAACCGACGATCGAGGCCTTGTTGACGTAGATGCGGTCGGCCGCCGAGGCGATGTAGTAGCCGCCCGAGGCGCAGATCTCGTCCACCACCACGTACAGCGGCTTGTCCGGATAGCCGCGCTTGAGCCGCTGGATCTCGTCCACGATGATGCCGGCCTGCACCGGGCTGCCGCCGGGGCTGTCGATGCGCAGCACCACCGCCGCCGAGCCGGGATCGGAGAACGCCTTGTTCAGCGAGGGGATCACGGTATCGGCCGCGCCGCTGCCTTCGGCTTCGATCTCGCCGTTAATTTCGATCAGGGCCGTGTGGCGGCCCAGGTTTTCGACGTCGCCGCTGCCGAAATTGAAGTCATAGTATGCCCACAGCGCCAGCAGGGCGACGGTGAGAAAGCTCAGCTTGAAGAAAATGCTCCAGCGCCGGGCGCGGCGCCGTTCCTGGACGGTGGCAAACACCAGTTTCTCGAGCGTTTCGCGCTCCCAGTTACCGATCGTCGGATTCGATGCAAGCCTGCTGTCGCCAGGGTGGTTCGTTTGGTCACTCATAAAGTCGGATGGGTCGACGGCGAGCGCTATCCCTGCGCAGGCGCGCGGAACCGCTCGTCGGGCAGCCAGTATATCTTGCCCGCGCCTTCGTGTACGGCGATCGGATGCAGGCGCCCGCCGCGGCAAGGACCGCCGGCGCATTTGCCGCTGCCGGGCTCGTAAACCGCGCCGTGGGTGGCGCACATCAGGTACTGGCCGCCGGACTCGAAGAACTCGCCTTCGTTCCAGTCGAGCTCGATCGGCACGTGGGCGCAGCGGTTCAAATACCCATGGACCTGGCCGCCGTGGCGGATCACGAAACCGGTGGCCGGCTGTCCCCAGGCCAGCAGCGCGAAGCGCACGCCGCGGCCGGCATCCAGCAAATCACCCGCATCGCAGACGAACAGGCGCCCATCGTCCGTCATCTGCGCGATCCCGGGTTCAGGCATGCTCGAGCAGCCAGGCATGCAGCTCGGGGATCGCGCGCGCCGAGAACAGCGGATGGCAGGCTTGCAGCTGGGCCACCGGATGCGCGCCGAACTCGACAGCGATACCGGACGCGCCGGCATTGTTCGCCATCATGAGGTCGTGCGTGGTGTCGCCGATCATCACGGTGCGGCGCAGGTCCTGGCCTAGCTCGCGGGTGAGTTCTTGCAGCATGGCGGGATGGGGCTTCGAGAATGTCTCATCCGCGCAACGGGTGGCGTCGAAGATCGACAACAGGCCGGTGGCGTTCAGGGCCCGGTTGAGGCCTACCCGGCTCTTGCCGGTGGCGACGGCCAAAAAGTAGCCCTCGTTATCAAGATCGGCCAACATCTCCCGAACGCCCTTGAACAGCACCAGTTCGTGGTCCTTGGTGAGGAAGTGGTAGCGGTAGCGCTCGACCATGCGCGGGTACATCGCCGGCTGGATGTCGGGCATCACGGCCTGCATCGCCTCGGCCAGGCCGAGGCCGATGACATGGGCGGCCGATGAGTCGCTCGGGACCGGCAGGCCGAGGTCGCGCGCCGCCGCCTGGATGCACTTGACGATGGCCGCCGTGCTGTCCATCAAGGTGCCGTCCCAGTCGAACACGATCAGGTCAAATTGTTTTCTTGCCATTATTTAGCGGCGGCCCAGGGCGCCTGTCTCCGTAGTTTTTTGATCGTGCGCAGGTATGACTCAGGCACTTGCAGGTCCCAAGCTTACCAAGAACCGCTCGCACTCTCCCGGCATCGGTGCGCGCAAGGTCATCCGCTCGCCGCTGTCGGGATGCGTGAACGTGATCTGGTGCGCGTGCAGGAACATGCGCTTGAGCGCCCCGCGTCCCTCGCCCGCCTTGTGCAACTGTTTATTGAAAGAAAAGTCGCCATACTTTTCGTCGCCCAGGATCGGGAATCCGCTCGAGGCCAGGTGAACCCGGATCTGGTGCGTGCGGCCCGTCTTGAGCTCGGCTTCGAGCAAGGCGAAATCCTGCCATTTTTTCAACAGGTTGAAAATGGTGTGCGCTTCCTGGCCGCCGGCCTGGACCACGACCCGCTTCTCGCCGTCGGCCGTCGTGTATTTATGCAGCGGCAATTTGACGTGCTGGCGCTTGTTGTGCCAGTCGCCCTTCACCGCCGCAAAATAACGTTTGTCGGTGGTGCCGTCGCGCATCTGGTCGTGCAGATCGGTCAGCGCGCTGCGCTTCTTGCCGATCAGGAGCAGGCCCGAGGTCTCGCGGTCCAGGCGGTGCACCAGTTCCAGGAACTTGGCCTCCGGCCGCGCCGCGCGCAATTGCTCGATCACACCGTAGGACACGCCGGAGCCGCCATGCACGGCCACGCCGGCCGGTTTGTTAATGACGAGCAAGTGCGCGTCTTCGAACACGACCGGGAACTCGGTCCCCGGCACGGTGTCGTTGCGGGCCTTCTCGGCGATGCGGATCGGCGGGATGCGGACGGTATCGCCTTCGGCCAGGCGGTATAGCTGATCGATCCGGCCCTTGTTGACGCGGACCTCGCCCGAACGGAGGATGCGGTAGATATGACTCTTCGGTACGCCTTTACAAACACGCAACAGGTAGTTATCGATACGCTGTCCGGCGTCTTCTTCGCCGATTGTCACGAATTGTGCCTGCAGAGCCTGTTGTGATGAAGGGGATACAACACTCATTTGGGTCGCCATTCGCTCTGTCTTCCCAGAAATTCTCTCTAAGTCCTTCATTTTGAATATATAATCGACAGGCGGCGGTCAAACCTCTGCTGGTGTAAGAATTAAAACGATATTTTACACAGGGGCGCGCTCCATCGGCCCCGCTCATTGCAAATTCGATGGAAAGTAACGTGTACGCACATCCTTGCGCCGATCAGGGTTGCACCTGCAGTTGTAATCGGGTTGCGCGCAAAGATGCAGGATTGGATTGTCAGGATTCTTAAGGATAAGTACCGGCAAGCAAATCTTGCTTGTCGGGTGATGGTGTCGATAACGCTTGTCGTTTT
>DDKG01000348.1 GCA_002339265.1 Massilia sp. UBA2604
GGCGTTGATGCCGAAGCCGTTCACGTTCGCCAGCAGCTGGATGTCCTTCCACTTGATGTGGAAGGCCGACAGGTCGAGCGACCAGCGGCCATCGTCGCTCTGGGTCTTGAGGCCGGCCTCGTAGCTCATCACGCTGTCGGATTCGTAGCTGGTCGGCGTGCCGGGCGGGGCTTCCGGCGGCAGCACGTTCGGTCCGCCGGGACGGAAGCCCTTGGCCGCGCGCGCATACACGGCGGTGCGTTCGCCGAACTTGCGCTTGAGCGAGACGGCATAGGTGAACACGTCTTCCGACGATTCGCCGCGGATGTCGGCGGACGTGGTCAGGGCGCCGGCGCCAAGCTGGTGCGCGTCCTGCTTGTTGTGGCTATAGCGGCCGCCGATATCGAGGTCGTACACCGGATTCAGGTGGATGGTGGTGTTGGCGAAGGCGGCGACCTCGCGGTAGTTCGAGCCCAGGCCCACGTCGGCCAGCAGCGGCAGGCCGGTGGCCGGCGTCATCGTGCCCGGCACCAGGGCGTGGTAGCGCTGGGCCAGGTCGGTCTCCTCGTCGGTGTAGTAGAGGCCCGCCAGCCAGTCGACCCGGGCGCCGCCGTTGGAACTCAGGCGCAGCTCTTGCGTGAACTTCTTGACCTCGAGCTCCATGCCCAGGTACAGCTCGTTGGGCACGCCCAGGTTGTCTTCGACGAACTGGCTCAGGTTGGTCGTGGCGTCTTCGCGCGCGTATTGCTTCTGGGTGCCGTAGCTGGTCGACGAGGTCAGGCTGACGGCGCCCAGGTTCCAGTTGGCGGTGCCGTTGACGAGGCGGTAGTGGATGTCGCGCATCTGCGGCACGAACTGTGACTGGGTCGGGCGGCCATACAGCGTCTCGAGCGAGTCCGGATCGCTTTCCACGATGCTCGGCGCGTCGGTGGCGATGTTCTGGGCGACCGCCGTCAGCCGCAGGTCGAAGTCCTTGTGCGGCTTGTACAGCAGAGAAGCACGGCCGCCATAGTTCTCGGCTTTGTTGATGTCCTTGGCCACGTCCGAGCCGGCGGTGCCGATCGAATCGATGAAGCCCGGCTCCTTCTGGTACGAGACCGAGGCGCGCGCGGCCAGCGTCTCGCTGATCGGCGTGTTGACCACAAGGTTGGTGCGGTACGACACGCCGCCGCCGTCGACCGAGGCGGCGCCGATCCGGGCGCGCATGGCGAAGCCGTCGAAGTCCGGCGCATTGGTCACGAATTTCACCAGGCCGCCGAGCGAGCTGGCGCCGTACAGCGCGCCCTGCGGGCCGCGCAGCACCTCGACCCGCGCCAGGTCGAAGGTGTCGAAGTCGCCGGCCAGGATCGCGCCGTTGGCCAGGCCGCTGCTCGAGCCGAACGGCGTCTCGTCCAGGTACACGGCGACGGTGGAGGCCACGCCGCCGGTGTCGAGGCCGCGCAGCACCAGGCGGCCTTCGCCCGGGGTGCTCTGCACCAGCTGCAGGCTGGGCACCAGCTTGAGGTAGTCGGCAAAGCCGGTGGCCTGGTGTTTTTCGAGCGCGTCGCCGCCGACCACCGACATCGACTGCGGCACGTCGACCATCGTCTGGGCGCGCTTCTGGGCGGTCACGACCACCTGCTGCACGTCGTCACGCTGCTGTTGTTCCTGCCCGGCCGCGTAGGCGCTGGATACGGCCAGCGCCATGGATGTCAGGACGATGCTGCCTTTAGCTCTCGGCGTAGGAAATGCCATGTGTATCTCTCCTGTTTTTCGTTATCGTTTCAGGTACATCAAGCGTTGGCGCCGGCGGCGGCGGTGCCGGCATGCAGCCGGTCTGCATGCCGCATCGGACCGTCGAGGCGCCACAGCAGGCCTGCGGCGAGCGCCGCCAATGCCGCCAGCAGGGCGAAGAAAGCGCCGGGTGCGAAACGGCTCCACAGGCCGCCGACCAGGCCGGCCGAGAGGCTGCCGGCGAAGGTGACCAGGAACCAGGCCGCGACCGTGGTGCTGCCGAGGTGGCGCGGCGCCAGCCGGGCGAACAGTCCCAGGCCGGTGGGCAGGATGAACAGCTCGCCGATCGTCAGCACCAGGAAGAACAGCACCAGCCAGATCCAGCCTGTAGCCGAACCTTCCGCGCCGTCCGCGCTCCAGCCGGCTGTCGCCAGCAGCAGGTAGGCGCCGGCCACGATCAGCGCGCCGCAGGCCATGCGCCGCAGCGGCGCCTGGTCGGCGCCGGCCGCCGCGCGCCGGTGCCACCAGGCCAGCAGCGGTGGCGTGAGCAGCATCACGAACAGCGGGTTCAGCGACTGGAACCAGGTCATCGGGATGGTCCAGTCGCCCACGGTGCGATCGACGCCGCTGTCGGCCCACAGCGCGACGGTGTTGCCGACCTGCTCGTAGGCGGCGCGGAATACCGTGACCGCCAGGCCGATGCCGACCAGGACCAGCACCGTATCGCGGCCCAGGCTGCGCGGGGCGCCGTCATCGAGCGTCGACGTGCTGCGCGGCGCTTCCGGCGGCAGGTAGCGTTGTCCGCCCAGGTAGATGCACAGTCCCAGGACCATGCCGATGCCGGCCAGGCCGAAGCCGTAGTGCCAGCCATACAGCTCGCCCACCGTGCCGCAAATTAGCGGCGCCAGGAAGCCGCCGATATTGATGCCGACGTAGTAGACATTGAAGGCCCAGCCGCGCCTTGCATCGCTGCGCGCATACAGGTCGCCGACCTGGCTCGGCAGCGTCGGCAGGAACAGGCCGTTCCCCAAGGCGATGGTGGCCAGCGCCACGTAGAAGAAGGCGTCGAAGGTCATCATGAAGTGCCCGGCCGCCATGATCGAGGCGCCGATGATGATGGCGCGCCGCTTGCCGAGCCAGCGGTCGGCCAGCACCCCGCCCAGGATCGGCGTGAAATAGGCCGCCGCCGTGTAGGCGCCGTAGATGAACGACGCCTGCGTCTGCGCCAGCAGCAGTTCCTTGGTCATGAAATAGACCAGCAGCGCGCGCATGCCGTAGTACGAGAACTGTTCCCACATATTGGTGAGAAACAGGATCGTCAGCCCGCGCGGGTGGCCGAACCAGGTGGCGTCGTCGCTCTTGCTCGCGTCCATGGCAGGGCTCATCGGGACGCGAAGGTCGGCAGGCTGGCGCGCCCGCCCCAGACTTCGGGGCCCGACCAGACGTCGCCGTCGACGTACCCGACGCCGGGGCGGCGGTCGTTGGCCAGGAAGATCGGGCCGTCCAGGTCGACGATGTCGCATTCCTGGCCCAGCACGAAGCTCGGCGCCATGGACAGGCTCGACCCGCCCATATTGCCGACCATGACCCCGAGGCCCAGGCGGCGCGCTTCCTGCGCCATCAGCAAGCCTTCGGTGAGTCCGCCGCATTTATCGAGCTTGATGTTGACCACGTCGTAGCGGCCGACGGCGGAAGCGACATCGCGCAGCGACAGGATGCTCTCGTCGCCCGCGAGCGGGATCGGCGAACGCAATCCTTCCAGGTCGGCCTCGCGGCCGCGCGCCAGCGGCTGTTCGAGCAGGCGCACGTCCTGGGCCTGCAGGCCGGCGATCAGGGCATCGAGCTGGCCGGCCACGAAGCCCTGGTTGCCATCCACCCCGAGCCAGGCGTCGGGCCGCGCGGCGCGCACCGCGGCCACGCGCGCCAGGTCCAGGTCGAGGTCGCCGGTCAGCTTGATCTTGATGGCGTGGGCCTGGGCGTAATCGCGGGCCGTGGTCGCCATCGCCTTCGGTTCGTCGGCGCCGAGCGTGAAGGTGGTGCGCAGCGGCTTGGGCGCCGCCTTGCCGGCCAGCTGCCACACCGGCACGCCGGCGCGCGCCGCTTCCAGCTCCCACAGCGAGCAATCGACCGCATTGCGCGCGCCGCCCGGCGGCAGGATGGTGCGCAGCTCTTCGCGCGTGGGACCGGCGGCGATGTCGCCACTGGCGCGGTCGAGCACCGACAGCATATGGGCCGCGTTGTCGCCGAGGTAGTAGACGCCGCAGGCTTCGCCGCGTCCGCGGTGGGGGCCGTCGCCCAAGGTGACCACCACCACCTCGAAGGCCTCGAACACATAGCCCGAGATGCGGAACGGTTTGAGAAGGCGCAGTTTTTCGGTTGCGACCGAGATCGTCAGGCGGGCCATCAGTAGTTCACCGTCATCGACAGGAGGCCGCCGCGCAGGGCCGCATAGGCCAGCAGCAGGGCGGACAGGAGGTACAGCACGCTCCAGAACTTGCGCAGACGGCCGGCTCCCTTGAACGCCAGCTGCAGGTTGCGCGCGCCGGAGACGATCGCCGCCACGAAGGCGAGCAGGCCGCCGATCTGCAGGAGCCACAGCCATGGGTCGAGCGGGGAGGTGGCGTTTTCCAGGGTCGATTCGAAGGCCGCCACGACGCCGGCCCAGCCGCCCAGCACCGCCAGGATGGCCAGGGCGGACAGGCGCGTGGCCAGCGCCGCCTGGCGCGCCGGCTTGTCCAGCGTGTGCTGCAGCTTGTAGCGGCGGCGCACGATCCAGCCGGCCGGCATGGCCAGCACGGTGAACAGCAGCACCGCGGCGGCGACGCTGACGGCCGGGATCAGCCAGGCGCCGTCCTTGCCGGCCGGGACGCGATCGAACACCATGAAGGGCGACATGAAGTCCATGCTCCAGCGCACCACCTTGCCATTCACCAGCTGGGCCGCGAGGCGGTCCTCGCCATTCTTGTCGCGCCACACGAAGGGCGCGATCTCGACCCATTCGCGCGGGCGGCCGTTGGGGCCGAGCAGGGCCGGCACCACCAGGTTGCCTTTGTCGTCGAGCGTGACCTTCACCTGGCCCAGGAGGTTGAACAGGGCGAAGAAATTCGATTCCGAGCGGCGCGTGCTCTCCCACGAACCGGTCATCATCTGCGCGTGGCGCTTCGCCTCGGCCTCGGGCACGCGGCCATCGGGCGCGAGGGTGGTGGGGAAGTAGCGGTCCGAGAAATCCTGGAACAGCGCGCTGCGCAGCGTATTGGATGCGCCGGGGCGCCCGCCGCTATTGACCGACAGGTACAGGCCCACGCCGTCGCCGCGGTACAGGTGCAGCGAGCTGTGGAAGCCTTCGGTGTCGCCCAGGTGGGCGATCACGTCGCGGCCGTTCACATTGGTCTCAAAAAAGCCCAGTTCCATGCGGTTCAGCGGCGGCAGCAGCGAGGACTTGCCGATCTTGTCGAGCGGGCTGTCGTGCATGGTCTGCGCGGTGACGGCGGACAGGATGCGCTGGCCATTGAATTCGCCGTCGGCCAGGTGCGCGATCATGAAGTTGGCCATGTCCTGGCCGCTGGCCGACAGCGCGCCGGCCGGCGCCGAGTTGACGATCTCGAAGCCGAGCGAAGGCTCGCCCGGCTTGCTGTAGCCCTTGGCCATCAGGGGCTCGAGTGCTGCCGGCAGGGGCTGGCGGAAGCTGGCGCTGCGCATGTCCAGCGGCGCGAAGATGTGTTTTTCGACGTAGTCGTCGAACGGCATGCCGGACACGCGCTCGACGATGTAGCCGGCCAGCGAGGTGGCGTAGTTGGAGTAGGCGGGCGTCGTGCCGGCGTCGAAGATGCGCTCGGGGACCCAGGCCTTGAGCAGTTCGCCCAGCGGCCTGGCCTTGCCCTTGTCGTAGACGATGAGGTACTTGACCGCTTCTTCGAAGCCGGTGGTGTGGGTCATGATCTCGCGCATCGTCACCGGCTTGCCGGCGCGCTCGGGAATCTTGAAGTCGAGGTAGGTGTTGACGTCGGCGTCGAGGTCGACCTTGCCCTGCTCGACCATCTGCATGACGGCGGTCCAGGTCACCAGCTTCGACACCGAACCGACGCGGAACAGCGTGCGCTCGCCATCGACCGGTGTGCGCTTGTCGACGTCGGCGTAGCCGAAGCCGCGCGCGCTCAACACCTGGCCGTCCCTGACCACCACCACCACCGCGCCCGGGATGTCGCTGGTATTGAGGGCGAACGGCATATAGCCATCGAGCCAGGCGTCGAGATCGGTCTTGTCGAGGGTATGGCCGCCGGCGGTGGCGGGGGATTGGACCGCCGTCTGTGGCGTGCCGGAAGACGGTTTGGCGACCGGGCCCGGGGTGATCGGCGGCGGCAGGGTAGGGGTTTGGGTAGTTTGCTGGGCGACCGCGGCGCCGTTCCAGAACAGCATGCCCAGCAGCAGAATCTTCAGAAATCTCATGGAGTCTCCCTTCTCCTTCTCGTTCGTTTGATTGCGATCGACCGGGCCCGCCTATAAAATAAAGCTTGATCCGAGTTATTTTTCTCTGATTAGAGAAATATCTTCCTAATCAGAGACTATGTCAACATATAAAAAATCCTTCTATGACATCTGAATCCCCTACACTCGGCGCCTTGATTCGCAGCCTGCGCAGCCGCCAGGGCTGGACGCTGAAGGAAATGAGCGTGAAGAGCGGCATCCCGGTGTCCACCTTGTCCAAGGTGGAGCACGGCCAGCTGACGCTGACCTATGACAAGCTGTACCAGTTGAGCCAGAAGCTGGGCATGCGCATGTCGGAACTGTTCGCCGAAGAACCCGAGGCCGAGCCGCCCGTCACGGCGCGCCGCAGCCTGGGCGACCTGCAATCGGCGCTGCGCATCGAGACGCCCAACTACGATTACAACTACCTGTGCGCCGAGCTAAGGCGCAAGCTGATGATCCCGGTGATCACGCGCCTGCGCGCCAAGACGCTCGACGAATTCGGCAGCCTGGTGCATCACTCGGGCGAGGAGTTTTCGTACGTGATGAAGGGGACGGTGATGCTGCACACCGAGTTCTACGACCCGGTGATGCTCAAGGAAGGGCAGTCGATCTATTTCGACTCGAGCATGGGGCATGCCTACCTGGTGGCGGAGGGCTGCGACGAGGTGGAGATGCTGACGGTGATGACCAATTCGGAGGACGACCTGGATCAGTCGGCGATTCATGCGGCGCACACGCATGCGCCGGCACTGAAGGTGAAGGGCGCCCCGAAGGAGCAGGGCGCCGCGCCCAAGCCGCGCAAGCGCGCCGGCGGTTCGGCCGGTTAGTAGGGTGGGCGGCTTCGCCGCCCGCGCGTTCAGCTCACGTCGATATCGCGTTGAAGCTGGCTTAAGTTGAACGCGTGGATGGCAGAGCCATCCACCCTACTCGTAGCGCAGGCAATCCACCGGCAGCAGGCGCGAAGCCCTGCGCGCCGGATAGAAGCCAAAGAACATCCCGACCGCCGTCGCGAACCCGCAGGCGATCAACATGCCCGACAAGGTAAGATACACCTCGAAATCCGCGAACTTGGTGATCAAGGCCGCGCCACCCGCCGCGATCGCGATCCCGACCAATCCACCGGCCAGGCAAATCACCACCGCCTCGGCCAAAAACTGCAGCAGCACCGCGTTCGGCCGCGCGCCGATCGCCATGCGGATGCCGATCTCGCGCGTCCTCTCGGTCACCGACACCAGCATGATGTTCATGATCCCGATCCCGCCCACCAGCAGCGAGATCGCGCCGATCAGGCCGAGCAGCAGGGCGACGCCGGCGCTGATCTTGTTGGCCGTGTCGGCGATCTCGCTCAGGTTCTGGATGCGGAAATCGTCCGGGTCGTCGACCCGGATCCGGTGCCGGTCGCGCAGCACTTCCTTCATGTCCTCGATCGCGTCGCTCATCGCCACGTTCGGCCGGCCCTGGGCATTGATGTAGTGGACGTTCTGCGGGAACGGCGACTTGACCAGGTGGGCGCTGGCCGCCGTGATCGGCACCACGATCTGCTCCGACAGGTCCGTGCCGTCGGGCTGGCGGCCTTCGCCGGCCAGCACGCCAATCACCTGGAACGATACGTTCTCGATGCGCAGGTAGCGCCCGAGCGGGTCGGCGCGGTAGAAGAACTGGTCGGCCACCTTCTGGCCGATCACCGCCAGCCGCGCGCTGGCGCGCACGTCGGCCTCGCCGAACAGCGTGCCCTGGTCGACCCGCCAGTTACGGATCGTGAACATGGCCGGCGTCACGCCAAGCACGGTGCTGCTCAGGTTTTCGTTGCCGGCGCTGATCTTGAAGCTGCCCTGCAGCGCGGGCGCGGCGCCGGTCAGGCTGGGCAGCGCGTTCAGCGCCTCGGCGTCGCCCCGGGTCAGCACCGCGACCTTGCCTTCGCGGGCGCGCTGGGCCGCGGTGCGGTCGCCACCCGGCATGATATAGACCATATTCGTGCCCAGCATCTGCAGCTGCTTGCCGATGAAGCGCTGCATGCTGTCGCCCAGCGCCAGCAGCAGCACCACCGAGGCGATGCCGATCACGATGCCGAGCATGGTCAACGCCGTGCGCAGGCGGTTGGCCGCCATCGAGCGGAACGATTCGATCAAGACCTGGATCGGGTTCATGGCGCCACTCCTGCCGGGAGGGTCGTGAACTGGCGCAGGCCTTCGGCGGCCGGTCCGTCGTACAGCACCCGGCCATCCTTCAGGCGCACCAGGCGTTTGCTGTAGGCGGCGACGTCGGCTTCGTGCGTCACCAGCACGATGGTGATGCCGCGTTCGCGGTTCAGTTGCTGGAAGCTGTGCATGATGTCGTCGCTGGTCTGCGTGTCGAGATTACCGGTGGGTTCGTCGGCCAGCAGCAGCGGCGGATCGGTGGCCAGCGCGCGCGCAATCGCCACGCGCTGCTGCTGGCCGCCCGAGAGCTGGCTCGGCGTGCGCTGTCCGAGCGCGCCCAGTCCCACCCGTTCGAGTTCGGTCATGGCCCGCGCCTGGGCTTTGCCGCGTCCCATGCCGCCATAGATCAGGGGCAGGGCGACGTTTTCGGCCACCGACATGCGCTTGATGAGGTTAAAGCTCTGGAACACGAAGCCGATGGTGCGGTTGCGGATGTCGGCCAGTTGCGGGCGTCCCAGACTGCGGGTGTCGACGCCGTCCAGCAGGTAAGTCCCGCCGGTCGCCTGGTCGAGGCAGCCGAGGATGTTCATCAGGGTCGACTTGCCGGAACCCGATGCGCCCATGATCGAGACGAAGTCGCCGCGCTCGACGGTCATGTCGACGCCATGCAGGACCGGTGTCTCGACAGTGCCGCTGAGGTAGGTCTTGGTGACGCCGCGGATGTCGATCAGCGGCCCGGTCATTGGTTCTCCGGCGTGGCCAGCGCGCGGGTCACCACGCGGTCGCCCGGCTTGAGGTCGCCCGACAGCACTTCGGTATAGCGGAAGTTCGAGAGGCCGGCGCGGATGTCCACGGGCTGCGGCTGGTTCATCGCATCGAGCTTATAGATCTTGAACATGCGCGCGGTCTCGCTGGCGCTGCGGAAGGCGACGTCGTCGTCAGTCGTCGCGGCCGGCGCTGGTTTGGCGGCCACCTGTTTCACGTCCGAGTCCTTGTTCTTCTTGCGCTCGGCCGCCTGCTCTTCTTCGGACAGTCTGAAACGCAGCGCCGTGGTCGGGATGCGCAGCACGTCGGGGCGGTTCGCCACCACCAGGCGCACTTGCGCAGTCATGCCGGGCTTGAGCAGCTCGTCGGTGTTGTCGACGTCGAGCACGACGTTATAGGTCACGACGTTCTGCACCACGTTCGGCGCCAGGCGGAACTGGCGCATGGTGGCGCTGAATTCGCGGTCGGGATAGGCGTCGACCACGAAGCGCGCCGGCAGGCCGTCCTTGAGCAGGCCGACGTCGGCTTCCGACACGCTGGTGTCGATCTGCATCTTGGTCAGGTCGTTGGCGATCTGGAACAGGTTCGGCGTGTTGAACGAGGCCGCCACGGTCTGGCCCAGGTCGATGGTGCGCTTGATCACCACGCCGTCGATCGGCGAGCGGATCACGCTGTTGTTGAGGTCTGCACGCGCGCGGTCGAGCTGGGCTTGGGCCAGCTTCAGGTTGGCGGCGGCCACGTCCATCTCGCGCCGCGACTGGTCGAGCGCCAGGCTGGAGACGAAATTCTGCGCCACCAGCTGCTCGTTGCGCTTGTAGGTGGCCTGGGCCAGCTGCAGATTGGCGCGCGCCGAGGCGATGCCGGCTTCGGCCTGGGCCACCTGGGCGTTGAAGATGGTCGGCTCGAGCTTGAGCAGCACCTGGCCCTTCTTGACCCGGTCGTTGAAGTCGGCGTGCAGCTCGGCCACGGTGCCCGAGACCTGCGAACCGACGTTGATCAGGGCGACCGGATTGATGGTGCCGGTGGCGGTCACGGTCTGGTTGATGGCGCCGCGGTCGACGACCGTGCTGCGGTATTTCGACGGCGGGACGGCGTTGTCCTTCGGCTTGAGCAGCACCGCGGCTGTCGCGATGGCGACGAGGACGGCAGTGGCGATGACGATGCGTTTCTTGGTAAAGATTTTCATTGGTTCCAGGCAAACGAACGGCAAATAAAGCATCGAGTGTGATGCTTTGATAAAAGATTAGCAAATGCAGATTGCATGATCGTGGCATGCATATATGGTAAAAAACCACTTGGGTCCCCGCCTTCGCGGGGATGACGTGGTTTGCGGGGGCGACGTTTTCGGCGAAAGGGCCGTGCCAATCCGCTAGAATGGCGCATTCTTTTTATTTACTAACCCCGCATCATGACTCAAGACGAACTCAAGCAAGCAGTGGCGCGCGCCGCCATCGATTACGTGGTCGACGGCGAAATCATCGGCGTCGGCACCGGCTCGACCGCCAACTTCTTCATCGACGAACTGGCCAGGATCAAGGACCGCATCAAGGGCACCGTGGCCTCGTCCGAAGCCACCGCCGCCCGCCTGCGCGGCCACGGCATCCCGGTGTTCGACCTGAACGAAGTCGAGTCGATGGCCGTCTATATCGACGGCGCCGACGAGATCAACGCGCAGGGCGCGATGATCAAGGGCGGCGGCGCGGCGCTCACGCGCGAGAAGATCGTGGCGTCGGTGTCGAAGAAGTTCGTCTGCATCGCCGACGGCTCGAAGCTGGTCGACACGCTCGGCAAGTTCCCGCTGCCGGTCGAAGTGATCCCGATGGCGCGCGCCGTCGTGATGCGCAAGCTGGCGGCGCTCGGCGGCCAGCCGAAGCTGCGCCTGAAGCCAGGCGCCGACCAGCCTTTCATCACCGACAACGGCGGTGAGCTGATCGACGTGGCCGGCTTGTCGATCACCGACCCGGTGGCGCTGGAAGAGCAGATCAACCAGATCACCGGCGTGATCGCCGTGGGCCTGTTCGCCAAGGCCGGCGCCAATGTCTGCCTGTTGGGCACGGCGGAAGGCGTCAAGACCCTGTCGCTCTGATCGGAGGCCGGCGATGAAATACGCGTTGGTGCTGGCGGCCGTCCTGCTGGGCGGGTGTTCCGTCGTTGGTGGTGGGGTGGATCTGTCCGAGCCGGCGGTCGTCGCATCGTCGCCCGACGTCGTCGAGATCCAGCGCGTGCCGTTCAAGGTCGGCGTATCGTCGACCACGGTCGAGCAGCTGGCCAAGGCGCAAGCCTGCGCCAGCGAGCAGGGCGCCGGCCTGATCACGGAGCCGGGACCAATCGAGGTCTACCGGATGCAGTGCCAGGATGGCAAGGTATTCATGGCGCGTTGCGAATTGCGGCAGTGCCGCAAGATGTAAATCCGCGGCCCCAAAACGTCAACCCACAGCCCCAAACGTCAACCCGCGGCCCCAAACGTCAACCCGCGGCCCCAAAACGTCAACCCGCTGCCCCAAAACGTCAACCCGCTGCCCCAAAACGTCAACCCGCGGCCCCAAACGTTAACCCGCGGCCCCAAAACGTCATTCCCGCGAAGGCGGGAATCCAAGTGTGCCAGCGATCCACTACGATTGACTTAAGTGGTTTGCTGATGCCTTGGATTCCCGCCTGCGCGGGAATGACGTGGTTGCTGCTGTGGTGTTGAACTGATTACGCCGTCGGCGGCACATAACCCTGCGCCGCGTCGGCGCCTTCGCCGAAGAAATGCTTCTCCATCTGCGTCGCCAGGTATTTGCGCGCGCGGTCGTCGGCCAGGTTCAGGCGATTCTCATTGATCAGCATCGTTTGATGCTTCAGCCATTGCTGCCATGCCTCTTTCGAGATCGACAGGTACAGCTTTTTGCCCATTTCGCCTGGGACCGGCGGGAAATCCAGGCCTTCGGCTTCCTTGTTCAGTTTGATGCAGTGGACGGTGCGGGCCATTGTGTGCTCCTGTTATGCGTTTCCGGGTAAGACCGCTATTATAAGGTCTTGATCAGCACCTGTGACCGGCGCTGCCAGTTGTACATGTGTTGCCGGTCTTTTGGCAGATCGTCCACGGTGGCCGGCACGAAGCCGCGCTTCTTGAACCAGTGCGAGGTGCGCGTGGTCAGCACGAACAGCTTGGTCAGGCCGGCCGCGCGGGCGCGGTTTTCCATGTGCTTGAGAATGCGCTCGCCGTCGCCCTGGGTCTGGGCATCCTGGCTCACGGTCAGGCAAGCCATCTCGCCCATCTTCGACTCGGGGAAGGGATACAGCGCGGCGCAGCCGAAGATCACGCCGTCGTGGTCGATCACCGAGAACTGGTCGATCTCGCGTTCGATCAGTTCGCGGCCGCGATACACCAGGGTGCCGTCGGCTTCGAGTGGCTCGATCAGCTTGATAATTCCGCCGACGTCCTCAATTGTGGCCTGGCGCAGGCTTTCCAGGTTCTCGTGGCTGATCATGGTGCCCACGCCGTCGTGGGTGAACACCTCGAGCAGGGCCGAGCCGTCCATCTCGTAGGGGATGATGTGGGCGCGGTCGACGCCGGCATTGCAGGCCTTGATCGCGTGCTGCATGTAGAAGGCGGCGGAGTCGGACAAGAAGCCTGCCTGCAGCACGGCTTCGGCCATGTGCGACGACAGTTCGCGCAGTTCGGCGCCGCCGGCGTCCGTCATCATCGGCGCTTCGGTGATGAAGATCAGCTTGTCGGCGTGCAGGGCGATCGCGGCCGACGCGGCCACGTCTTCCATGGTCAGGTTGAAGATCTCGCCGGTGGGCGAGAAGCCCAGCGGCGACAGCAGCACCAGGTTGTCCTCGGTCTGCAGGATCGGGTGGATCTTCTCGGCCGCGATCTTGCGGGTGACGCCGGTGAGTTCGAAGTCGACGCCGTCGATCACGCCCAGCGGGCGGGCCACCACGAAGTTGCCCGAGACGATGCTGATCTGGGCGTTCGACATCGGCGTGTTCGGCAGGCCCTGGCTGAACGCGGCCTCGATGTCGAGGCGCAGTTCGCCGGCGGCTTCCTTGGCGCATTCCAGCGCGGCGGTGTCGGTGACGCGCACGCCGTCGTGGAAGCGGCCCTCGACGTTGCGCAGCGCCAGCTGTTCGGCCACCTGCGGCCGCGAACCGTGCACCAGCACGATGCGGATGCCGAGACCGACGAGCAGCGACAAGTCTTGCGCCAGTACCGGCAGGGCGCCGGCGGCAACCAGTTCGCCCGGGAAGGCGACCACGAAGGTCTTGCCGCCGAACGCATGAATATATGGCGCGACCGAGCGCAGCCACTGGACGAATTGGGTAGGAGTTTCCATTTGCCGCATTATAATTCGCTGCGCGTTGTGCGCACCAAATCCTTGTAAAAATCAATGTCTGAACAGAGTAACAAGCCTTCGCAACAGCCGGCGCGCGTAGCGAGCGCCACCGCCAATGCCAACCCATCGGAACGTCGTCCTCGTCGTGGATCGGGCGAGCGGGGTGAGTCGCGTCCACGCCAGGAACGCCCGCCGCGCGAAGAAGCTGCCGTGGTGCGCAATCCGCTGCCCCCGATTACCTTTCCCGAAGACCTGCCGGTCTCGAGCCGCCGCGCCGAGATCGCGAAAGCCATCCTGGAGAACCAGGTGGTCATCGTCTCGGGCGAGACCGGTTCGGGCAAGACCACCCAGCTGCCGAAGATCTGCCTGGAACTGGGCCGCGGCAGCAAGGGATTGATCGGCCACACCCAGCCGCGCCGTATTGCCGCCTCGTCGACCGCCAAGCGCATCGCGCAGGAAATCGGTTCGCCGCTGGGCGAGCACGTCGGCTTCAAGGTGCGCTTCAACGATACCCTGCAGAAGGGCGCCTCGGTCAAGCTGATGACCGACGGTATCCTGCTGGCCGAAACGCAGACCGACCCGCTGCTGCGCAACTACGACACGATCATCATCGACGAAGCGCACGAGCGCAGCCTGAACATCGACTTCCTGCTCGGCTACCTCAAGCAGCTGCTGCCGCGCCGTCCCGACCTGAAGATCATCATCACCTCGGCGACCATCGACGCCGAGCGCTTCGCGCGCCATTTCGCCGCGAACGACAAGCCGGCGCCGGTGATCGAGGTCTCGGGCCGCCTGTACAAGGTTGAGGTGCGCTACCGCCCGATCGACCGCGACCCGGTGACGACGGGAGCGCCGGTCGACCCGACCAAGCCGCTGCCGAAAGCCCAGGCCGCGCGCGAGAAGCGCGACCTGATGGATGGCGTGGTCGACGCCGTCGATGAGCTGTGCCGCATCGGCTCGGGCGACGTGCTGGTGTTCCTGCCCGGCGAACGCGAGATCCGCGACTGCGCCGAGGCGCTGCGCAAGCACCATCCGCCGCACGTCGACATCCTGCCGCTGTTCGCCCGCCTGTCGGTGGAAGAGCAGGACCGCGTGTTCCGCCCGAGCGGCAACGCGCGCCGCATCGTGCTGGCCACCAACGTGGCCGAGACCTCGCTGACCGTGCCGGGCATCCGCTACGTGGTCGATACGGGCCTGGCGCGCGTCAAACGCTACAGTTTCAGGAACAAGGTCGAGCAGCTGCAGGTCGAGCCGATTGCGCAGTCGGCGGCCAACCAGCGCGCCGGCCGTTGCGGCCGCGTGGCCGACGGCGTCTGCATCCGCCTGTTCGAGGAAGACGATTTTCAGAAGCGTCCGAAATTCACCGAACCGGAGATCCTGCGCTCGTCGCTGGCGGCCGTTATCCTGCGCATGAAATCCCTGCGCCTGACCGACGTCGAGACCTTCCCCTTCATCGAGGCGCCGCAGGGCCGCGCGATCGCCGACGGCTACCAGCTGCTGCAGGAAGTCGGCGCGGTCGACGACGCCAACGAGCTGACCCCGCTGGGCCGCAAGCTGGCCAAGCTGCCGCTCGACCCGCGCGTGGGCCGCATGATCCTGGCTGCGCTCGACAATCACTGCCTGACCGAGATGCTGATCGTGGCCTCCGCCCTGTCGACGCAGGATCCGCGCGACCGGCCGATCGAGTACCAGCAGCAGGCCGACGAGAAGCACAAGAAGTTCGCGGACGAGAAATCCGAATTCCTCAGCTACCTGAAGATCTGGGCC
>DDKG01000179.1 GCA_002339265.1 Massilia sp. UBA2604
AGCTTCAGGTCCAGCGTGCGCTTGTTGGCGTCGGTGACCGAGCCGACATACCAGGCATCCGAATTGCGGTCCTTGCGCACGATGGTCACGTACTCGCCCACCGCGCCATGCGGCACGCGGGTGTCTTCCCAGTCGGCAGGCACGTCCTTGATGAACTGGAACGGGCCCGGATAGCGCTCGTAGTGCTCGATCAGGTCGGCCGCCATCTGCACCGGCGAATAGATCACCACGAAGTTGGCCAGCTGCTTGGCTTGCGTGGAGTTGAACGGCCGCTTGTCCTTGCCCTCCAGGCTCAGGATGCCCGGCGTGTAGTCCAGCGGGCCGCTCAGCATGCGGGTGAACACCAGGTTGGCCTCGTGCTCGACGCTGTTGACCGGATTGCCCCAGGCGTTGTACTCGACGCCGCGCGCGCCTTCGCGCGAGATCCAGTTCGGATAGGTGCGGCGCAGGCCGGTGTCCTTCACCGGTTCATGGGTATTGATCGCGATCTTGTAGCGCGCCGCCTCTTCGACCACCTTCTGGTAGTGGCGCACGCCCTCTTGCGAATCGGTATAGCCGAAATGGACCTTGCTGTTCTTGCCCATGAACTGGGCCGCGCCGCCGTCGGTCACGTAGCCGGTCTTGATGCTGTCCACGCCGTGTTTCGCATACAGCTTGAACGCCGCGTCCATCTGCTTCTCGTAGTGCGCGACGTTGCCGCCGGTCTCGTGGTGGCCGATCAGGTGTACGCCCTTCTTGCGGCCATAGTCGGTCACGGCGGCGATGTCGAAGCTCGGGTGCGCGCGGGTGAAGTCCATGTCCAGGCCATTGCCGGCCCAGTCGCTGTCCCAGCCCGGGTTCCAGCCCTCGACCAGCACGCCGCGGAAGCCGTGCTTGGCCGCGAAGTCGATGTAGCGCTTGGTGTACTCGGTAGTGGCGCCGTGTTTCGGACCCGAGGCCCACGACTTGGTTTCCAGGTGCATGTCCCACCACACGCCGACGTATTTCGACGGCTTGACCCACGAGACGTCGCCCAGCTTGTTCGGTTCGTTCAGGTTCAGCACCAGGTCGGACATGTACAGGCCGGCCGCGTCGTCGGCGATCTGCATCGTGCGCCATGGCGTGGTGAAGGCGCCGGTGCGCACCACCGGATTGCCGGTGGCGGACGGGGTCAGGTGCGCGCGCAGGCGCTGGCCCTCGACCCGGCGCAGCCACATCGAGGCATAGTCGACCAGGGCAGCCTCGTGGAAGGCGATATGGGTGCCGTTATCCATGCGCACCGTCATCGGGGTGTTGGCCATGCCCACTTCGCGCAGTGGCGACTTCTGGATCGGGTATTCCAGCGCCCACACTTCACCGGCCTGCTGCCACCAGGCGGTGGCTGGCTGCGCGACCACGAATTCGGTCAGCTCGTCGGCGATGTGGGTCGCGCGGTTGTTCGGCAGCTTGGGGAACTCGTAGCGGAAGCCCAGGCCGTCGTCGTACACGCGAAACACGATCGCCAGGCGGCGGCCGTCGTTCTTCTTCACGTCGACCCGCATCTGGCGGTAGTTGTTGCGCACCGTGCGGCGCTCGCCCCACGGCTGTTCCCAGGTGCTGTCATGGTCGGTGACCACCTGGCGCTCGATCTTGAAACCCGAGTCCAGCGGCTTGTCGCTGCCCAGCACGAAGCCCAGGCGTGACGGCGCGATCACCTGCTGGCCCTTGCGCTCGACCTGGTACGACAGGCGCCCATCCGGCGCGACCTGCACCGACACGTTCAGCACCTTGCCAGGCGACTCGACGCTCGCAGAGTTTACTTCGGCCGCGAAGCTGGCGCTGCTCACCACCATACCCAGCACCGCGCAGCATTGCGTCGCCAGGCTGACATTCATGAATCTGGAAACCATATCTCTCCTTCTTTACATCATCGGCGCCCGGCAACTCCCAGGCGCCATTTCAAAGTTGGTCGCGTCTCGTCGACGCCGGCCTTGTCAGAACTTGTAGTTGAGACCCGCCGAGTAGGTGCGGCCGAAGTTGACCACGTTGGTGTACACCTTCGGATCGCTGGTGTACTCGCGGAACGGCTCGTTGGTCAGGTTATGCCCTTGCAGGAACACCGACCAGCCCTGCAGCATGCCGCCCTGGAAGTCGTAGGACACCTGGGCGTCGGCAATCGTCTCGCCCTTGATGAAGGTGAACTGCGATTCGCTGCGGTAGTCCAGGATCTGGCCGATGAAGCTCGAGCGGCGGTAGGCCGCCAGCGACACCTGCAGGCCGTGCTTCTCGTAGTACAGGCGCAGGCTGGTCACGTTGCGCGACAGGCCCGGCAGGCCGATCTCGGACACCGCGCCGTTGAACACCGGCGCATTGCTGCCGGTAACAAAAGCGCTGGTCGGCAGGCGCACCGAGGAATCGGTATGCGAATGGTTCACCTGCACGCCGAAACCGTCCAGCGCATTGACGACCAGGCCGAACGGCAGGTTGGCCGACAGCTCGATGCCGCGCATGATGCCGCCCTGCCCGTTCTGAGGCATGGTCAGGTAGCCGATCGTCGAGCCGGCGTACTGGCCGGTGGTCGGCAGCGGCGTGGTCGGGCTGGTGTACTGGGCGAAGTCGAACATCTGCGGCGCGTTGATCACGTAGTTGTCGAGCTTCTTGTAGAACAGCGCGGCGCTGACATAACCCTTCTTGCCGAAGTATTTTTCGTACGACAGGTCGAGCGCACGCGCTTCATACGGTTTCAGTTCCGGATTGCCGGCGAAGCCGGTCAGCGCCGGATCCTCGGCGGTAGCGCTCTGCAGGCCGAAGTTCATGCTGGCCTTCAGGTTGTCCAGGTTGGCGCGCGAGACCTGCTTGCCCGCGCCCAGGCGCAGCAACTGGTCGTTGCCCAGGTCGAAGGTCAGGTTCAGGCTGGGCAGAACCTTGGTGTAGTCGACGCCGCCGGTCTTGACGACTGCCGGGCAGGTATCGGTGGTGATGCCGGTGCAGTTGGCCAGGTCGACCTGGTTGCCGCTGGCGCGCTGGCGGGTGTCGACCACCTGCACGCCGATATTGCCGCTGTACGGCAGCGACATCAGGGTGCCATCGAGTTCGCCCATCAGGTAGGCGGTGGAGACCTTCTCGCCCACCGTCCAGTCGCGCGCCAGCACGGTGGCGTCGACCCAGCGGTTCAATTCATACAGCGAACCCAGGCTGCCGGTCGGGTCGAACGAGGCGACCGGGATGCCGGTCGGGCCGGCGACATCAAGGCCGCTGCCCGGCATCTGGATGCTGGCGTAGCCGTCGCCGCCGCGCACCGACAGCCGGCCTTCCTCGCCCAGGCGCGACTTGTCGCGCTTGGTGTAGTTGACACCGAAGCGCACCGCGGCCAGCGGGCCCCAGGCCAGATCGCGTTCGGCCGACAGGCGCACCGCCTGCACCTTGTCGTCGATGGTCGGCAGCGCCAGGTAGCCGGCCTGCGGCGACAGCGGGCCGCCGCCCCAGCCGGCGACGTCGGTCAGCAAGGCCACGTTGCGGTCGGCGTAGTTCAGGCTCGGGCTATAGCGCACGTCGGCGAAGTTGGCGCCATTGAAGCCGCTGTAGCTGATCGAACCGAGCTGGCTCTCGGGCGTGTTGCCCGGCTGGCCCGCCATGGTCTCGAAATTGCTGATGCGCTTGGTGCCCTTCGAGTACGACAGGTCGTTCACGATGCGCCACTCGCCCACTTTCAGCTCGTTGTTCACGCCAAGGGACAGCAGGCGGTCCTTGTTCGAGAACAGGTGGTTGCGCACGTCGCCCTTGTAGTTGCTGAAGGTGCCGGCGGTGACGATGCCGTTCTCGATGGTGGCGTCGGTGAGCACCGCATCCGGATCGTAGATGCCGGTGCCGCCGACGATCGCGCCTTCGAGGCCGGTCTTCTTGGTCGCTTCTTCGCCGCGCGAATAGAACATGTCGACGGTCGAGCGGAACTTGTCGTTGGGGCGGAACTGCAGGGTCACCGAGGCGCCGTCGCGCTCGGCCTTGCGGCGCGAGGTCTCGGCCATGAAGCCGTTGATCGCCTTGACGGTCTGGCCGTTGTAGTCGATGTCGGCGGTGTTGGCGCCCCAGCTGTCGAATTTGAGTTCGCCGCCGTTGTCCTGCTTGAACGAGGTCAGGCCGACCGACAGGCCGAGCTTGCGGCCAAAGAACTGGTCGACATAGGTCAGCGTCTTGCGGTGGCCCGAGCCGAGGTCGGAACCGGAACCGAAGCCGATGCGCTCCTTGCGCGCGTTGGCCGCGAACATGCGCTTGCCGAAGTCCAGCGGACGCAGGGTGCGCAGGTCGATGGTCGAGGCCAGGCCCTGGCCGATCAGGCTGGCGTCCGGGGTTTTATAAACCAGCACGCTGCCGGTCAGCTCGGAAGGGAACAGGTCGAATTCGGGGCTGCGCGCATCGCTGGTCGAGGCCTGCTCGCGGCCGTTGAGCAGGGAGCCGTTGAAGGTTGGCGACATGCCGCGCACGCTG
>DDKG01000347.1 GCA_002339265.1 Massilia sp. UBA2604
CGAATCCCACCCTCTCCGCCAAGTAGCATGAAAGAAGCCACCGCAAGGTGGCTTTTTTCATTCCAGTCAGCGAAATGTAGGGTGGACGGCTATGCCGTCCACGCGTTCAGCTCACGTTTCTGTAGCAGCACCGCGTACTGGCGTCGAACGCGTGGACGGGAGACCCGTCCACCCTACGGTGGCTGGACCGCATGACTGCAGCGTTTTCGATATTGATCTATCATTATCAATAGCGACGACATCGTCGTCATCGTTCACTCTGCATAAAGGTCCGGTTTTGCTCAAGAATCTTCGACGTCCAGCCATCTCTCTTCTGTTCCTGTTCACGTGCACCGCCGCATCGGCCAACGACGTGCTCCCCGCCGCGCCAGCCTGGAAAGGCAAGAGCGAGCGCCTGATCGCGCCCGCCACTGACCGCTGGGCCACCGTGGCCGAGAAATCGGACTTTCGCGAGTCGCCGTCGTATGCCGACGCCATGGCCTACCTGCGCGCATTGGACGCAGCATCCGACCTGATCTCGCTGCACAGCTTCGGCAAGAGCCACCAGGGCCGCGAACTGTTCTACGTGCACGCGAAAAAGCCCGGGGCCGGCAAGCCGGTGGTGATGGTGCAGGCCGGCATCCACGCCGGCGAGATCGACGGCAAGGACGCCGGCCTGATGCTGCTGCGCGATATCGCCGTGCGCGGCCGCGCCGACCTCCTGGATAAAGTCGACCTGGTATTCATCCCGATCCTGAACGTCGACGCCCACGAGAACGCGAGCGCGCTCGGCCGCCCGCACCAGCGCGGTCCGCTCATGAAAGGCAGCCGCACCAGCGCCCAGGGACTGGACCTGAACCGCGACTATGCGCGCCTGCAGTCGCCCGAGATCGCCGCCGTCGTCAAGCTGCTGCAGGCCTTCGACCCGGCGCTCTACGTCGACCTGCACGTCAGCGACGGCATCGACTACCAGTACGACGTGACCTATGCCTTCCCCGGCTGGGGCACTTATGCGCGCTCGCGCGTGACGGCCGACTGGCTGATGACGGCCTACAGCGCCGACGTCGACGCGGCGCTCACCGCCCAGGGCCACGTGCCGGCCGTGTATCCGAGCTGGGTCGACGAGAACACGCCCGAGCGCGGCCTGCGCATCAGCGCCGAAGGCCCGCGCTATTCGACCGGCTACGGCGACTTCGTCGGCATCCCGACGGTGCTGGTGGAGAACCACACCATGAAGCCGTACAAGCGGCGCGTGCTCGGCACCTACGTCTTCCTCGAGCAATCCCTGAAGACGGTCGGGCGCGAAGGCGCGCGCATCGCGCAGGCCAAGGCGCAGGATCGCGCGGCGCGGCCTGGCCAATTGATGGTGCGCTGGGAGCGCGAATCGGCGCCGCTGATGACGCGGCAATTCAAGGGCGTCCGCTACGAATCCTATGCATCGCCGGCCTCGGGCACGCGGGAGTTGCGCTGGACCGGCGAGCCGGTGACGGTCGCCATGCCGGTGTTCGGCGTCAGGTCGATGCACGAAGTGCGCCTGCCGCGCGCCTGGTGGATCGCGGCGCACGACCAGGACCTGATCGCGGCGCTGCGCGCGCACGGCATCCGGATGGAGGTGCTGGGCGAAGCGCGCACCATGAACCTGGAAGCGACCCGGATGGCGTCCGGCAAGGAGCGCACGGGCTTGCCCCGCGCGCTGAAGCAGATGACCTTGCCGGCCGGATCGGTGCGGGTCCCGGCCGACCAGCCGTTCCACCTGCTGGCCGCCGCCTTGCTGGAACCGGAAAGCGACGATTCCTTCCTGGCCCACGGCCGCTTCGACACCGCGCTGCCGCTCGAATCGCGGCTGGCGCGCCATCTGCTGGCGCCACTGGCCGATCGCATGATGGAGGAGAGCCCGGAACTGCGCACGCAATTCCAGGCCGCGCTGGCGCAGGATGCGGCGCTGGCGGCCGATCCGCAGGCGCGCCTGCGCTGGTGGCTGGCGCGTTCACCGTACGCCGAGCGCGCGCAGTGGACCTATCCGGTGTACGCCGAACCGCGCTGACCGGGCCGACTCAATCCAGCATCCCGCGCCGCAGCGCGATCACCACCGCGTGGGTGCGGTCGCTGGCCTGCAGCTTTTGCAGGACGTTGCTCAGGTAACCCTTGACCGTCTCTTCGGCGATCCCCAGTTCGCGCGCCACTTCGCGGTTGCCCAGGCCCTGGGCGACCAGGGCCAGCACGTCGCGCTCGCGCGCGGTCAGCTGTTCCGGCCTGGCCTGGGTCAGGCGCTGGGCCAGGTCAGGCGCCAGCACCCGGCGTCCGGCATGGGCCGAGCGCACCAGGTCGGCCACGCCCGCGCCCAGGGAGCTTTTCAGGACATAGCCCGAGGCGCCGGCCTCCAGCGCGCGCTGCACCTGGCCGTCGCCGGCATAGGTGGTGACGGCGATGATGCAGGCCTGCGGGTCCCGGGCCCGGATCGCGCGGATCGCCTCGATGCCGCCGCAGCGCGGCATCGCCAGGTCCATCAGGGTCACGTCCGGCAGCAGCGCGAAGTAGCGCTCCTCGGCCTGGAAACCGTCGTCGGCTTCGGCGACGATCTCGATATCCTGCGCGTCCTCGAGCACGCCCGCAATCCCGCGTCGCATCAGCGGGTGGTCGTCGACCAGCAGCACCCGGATGGTAGTCCTTTCCATGCAATCCCTGAAAATGGTTGTATTGGCGGTCATCCCCGGCCTCACCCCCCGATTGGGCCTGCTGGAGCCGGAATGTGACCGCTATCCTCCCATTATGCCGCCTCCCGGTTACAAATCAATACAAGTAGCCGGGTGGCCCAGAGCGCCAGGCCGGCGTCGTCGAGGAGAGTGTGAAGGAGATGGGCATGAAAAGCAGGGCGGGATACGAAACACTGGCATTCCTGGACTTTGAACTGGTGCCGGCGGCGCGGCGCCTGCGGCGCGGTGGACAGGCCGTCGCCATTGGCGGCCGGGCGTTCGACTTGCTGGTGCTGCTGGCCACCCACGCCGGCGAGGTGCTCGACAAGCGCGCGCTGATCAAGGGCGTATGGCCGAACACGGTGGTGGAAGAGGTCAACCTGCGCGCGCAGGTGGTCAATCTGCGCAAGATATTGGGCGGCGGCGTGGGCGGCGGGGCCGACTGTCCCTGGCTGGTCAACGTCGCCGGCCAGGGCTACTGCTTCACCGCGCCGGTGCGGCGGCCGGCGACGTTCCACGGCGCCGGGGATGGCTGGCAGGAGGAGGTGCGAGAGGTGCGAGAGCTGCGCGCGCCAGCATGGGCCGAGGCGGCGCTCAGCGCTTGACCGCGTGCAGCCACACCGCTGCGATCCGCTCGACGTCTTCGTAGCCCGGTTCGCCCAGTTGGCCGCCGAAGATGTCGGGGTCGAGTTCCTCGTAGGTCCAGCTGTCGCATTGCGCCTCGAGGGTGGGGCGCAGGCTTTCCAGGAAGTGGTCCTGCCCGCCGCACAGGGCGACGCCGGTGTAGAGCATCAGGCTGCCGCCGCGGCGCAGGCGCCCCAGGCCCTGTTCGACGATGCGGCGCGACAGCTCGGCGCCGCGTTCGCCGCCGCCGTGGCGGTAGCGGCGCGCATCCGGATCGACCACGAAGGGCGGGTTCGACACTACCAGGTCGAAGTCGCCCTGCAGGCCATCGAACAGGTCGCTTCTTGCCAGTGCGAAGTTGGACGCCCCGTTCAGGCGGCCATTGACCATCGCCAGCTCGAGCGCTTTCGGGTTGATGTCGGCGCCGATCACCTCGGCGTGCGGGAAGGCGCGTGCGATCGCGAGCGCACCGGCGCCGCCGCCGCAGCCGATGTCCACCGCGCGCTCCGGCCCGGCGCCGACGAAGGCGAAGCCGCGTCGCATGGCGTTCACGAAGCGGTAGGTGTCGGGGCCGAAGAACACGGCGTCGTCGTCGCGGGTCGGCCAGGCCGAGTGAAACAGCAGCATGTCGCCCAGGGTCGACAGGCGGACCAGCGAACGCAGTCCGTCTTCATTCTCTTCCAACACGCCGGCCTCGCGCATCAGGCTGAGCACGCTGGCCGGCAGCAACTCGGGTTCGAACGGCCGGCTCCAGCCGAACACACCGCGCAGGTCTTGCGCGCGCTCGTTGCCGGGACGGCCGTTGATGCGGCGGTGGGTCGAGGGCGTCACCGTCATGAAGCGGTAACCGGCCTGGCGCAGCGCCGTGCCGAGGGCGAAGAGTGCATTGGCATTAGTTGAGTTCATTCCGGCAGCGTCGCACAGCCGTCTCTGTTCCTCTGTGCGTCCGCGCACGCAGGATGTGTTCGTGCGCGGGCCGGATTTGGTGCATTATGTGATTACCCGGGAGACACCGGAAAAATCGAGAGCGAGAGAGCAATCATGACGAGCCTGGAACTGGACGAAGTGCCGCGCAGCCGCATGGCGCGCGAGATCGCACGCGAGCGCCGCGAGCGCGCGCTGCACGATGAGCTGCGCGCCGGATTGGGCGCACTGGACGACTTGCGCGGCAAGGATGCGCGCGAGCGCGCCGACACCTGCAACTTGCGACGCGGCGGCAACTAAACAGAGGCACAAGGAGAATCGATGCGTTGGGAAGGCGATCGTGAAAGCGACAATGTAGAAGACCGCCGAGGTGATGGCGGCGGCGGGGGCGGCGGTTTCGGCTTCGGCGGCCGCTCGATCGGCATCGGTACCATCGTCGTTGCCCTGGTCGCTTCGTATTTCCTTGGCGTATCGCCGGCCACCATTCTCGGCTTGCTGTCGGGCGGCGCGCCGCCACAGCAGCAGGCCCAGGTCGAGCAGCCGCGCGCCGAGCGCGCCGACGACCGCGAAACGCGCTTCGTGCGCACCACCCTGGCATATACCGAGGATGCCTGGACCCAGCTGTTCAGCGAGCAGGGCGCGCAGTACACGCCGGCCCGGCTGGTGCTGTTCGAAGGCCGCACCAACACCGCCTGCGGCGTCGGGCAGAGCGCGACCGGGCCGTTCTATTGTCCGGCCGATTCCCGGGTGTATATCGACCTGGGATTCTTCCGCACCATGCAGCAGCGTTTCAACGTCGAGGGAGAATTCGCCCAAGCTTATGTGATCGCGCACGAGGTCGGCCACCACGTGCAGAACCTGCTGGGCATCTCGAACAAGGTGCATGCGGCCCAGCAGCGCGCCAGCGAAACCCAGGGCAATGCTCTGTCGGTGCGCCTGGAACTGCAGGCCGACTGCTTCGCCGGCGTCTGGGCCAACCGCACCAACCAGCGCGCGAAGATCCTGGAGCAGGGCGACGTCGAGACGGCCCTGAACGCCGCCAGCGCCATCGGCGACGATGCCTTGCAAAAGCAGGCGCGCGGCGTGGTGGTGCCGGATTCATTTACTCACGGCAGCTCGGCCCAGCGGGTGCGCTGGTTCCAGCGCGGGCTGGAGAGTGGGGAGGTGGCGGCCTGCAATACATTTGATGCCAAAAATCTATAAATGACATCAATTCGTTGCCTGTAATACATAAATTGCACATTTTATTCGTTAAAATCGCTTAAAAGCCGCGTTCGTTTCCGTGCGCCTATCGCAATTCGTGACGTTTTGACATAAGTTTGTGTCACATCAGCTCGTGTTTGATCGAGCCGTCAACAACCGAATTTGTGAAGGAGCATTCATGCTGGCAATGAATTACCGCGGACCATACCGGGTCCGCGCCGATCACAAGCCCGACCCCGTCATCGAGCACCCCGGCGACGCCATCGTGCGCGTCACCCGCGCCTGCATCTGCGGATCGGACCTGCACCTGTACCACGGTCTGGTGCCGGACACCCGTGTCGGCCACACCTTCGGCCACGAGTTCATCGGCGTGGTGGAAGAGGTCGGATCGAACGTGCAGAACCTGAAGGTCGGCGACAAGGTCCTGGTGCCATTCAATATCTTTTGCGGCTCTTGCTCGCTTTGCCAGCACGAGTTGTACGGCAATTGCCACAATACGAATGCGCAAGCCACGGCGGTCGGCGCCATCTACGGCTACTCCCACACGGCGGGCGGCTACGACGGCGGCCAGGCCGAGTACGTGCGGGTGCCGATGGCAGACGTCGGCCCGATGGTGATCCCTGACGACATCCATGACGACGACGCGGTCCTGATGACCGACGCGCTGCCTACCGGCTACCAGGCGGCCGAGATGGGCGACATCCAGGAAGGCGACACGGTGGTCGTGTTCGGCGCCGGCCCGGTCGGCATCTTCGCCGCCAAGTCGGCCTGGCTGATGGGGGCGGGGCGGGTGATCGTGGTCGACCACGTCGAGTACCGCCTCGAATTCGTCAAGCGCTACGCCCAGTGCGAGGTCGTGAACTTCAAGGAAGTGCAGGACATGGCGCTGCACATCAAGAAGATGACTGACTGGATGGGCGCCGACGTCTGCATCGACGCGGTCGGCTGCGAAGCGGCCGGCAATACCATGCAGACCATCACCGGCGTGTACACGATGATGCAGGCCGGCGCGGCGACCGTGCTGCACTGGTGCATCAATTCGGTGCGCAAGGGCGGCAATGTCTCGATCGTCGGCGTGTATGGCCCGACCTTCAATGCGGTCCCGATCGGCAATGCGCTGAACAAGGGCTTGACCTTGCGCATGAACCAGGCCAGCGTGCGGCGCCACCTGCCGCGCTTGATCGAGCACATCCGTGCAGGCCGGATCGATCCGAAGCAGATCATCACCCACCGCATCCCGCTGGAAGAAGTGTCGGATGCGTATCACATCTTCTCGAGCAAGCTGGATAACTGCATCAAGCCGATTCTGATCCCGCCGCGCGCCAATGAGGTGAGGGCGGTCAAGGCCAGCGTCCAGCAGTAAACCCCGATCGAGCACAGGAGAAAACATGGAAACACGCAACGATATCGTCAGCGCCAATGACCAGCACGACGGCCACCACGCGCCGGGCGAGCACGACGGCGACGGCCACGTCGGCCACGTGCACGGCCACCTCGCGCCGCGCCGCCCGACCCGCGAGCAGCTGCAGCACATCCAGGGCTGGGGCGCCGACCTCGACCGCAAGAACCGTCCCGGCGTGCCGATGGAACGCACGCCGCCGCGCTTCATCAACGTCCCCGACGGCGATCCGGTAGCGCAGGAGCAGCACGTCGAAGTGCTGGTCTCGACCGAGCGTCCGGGCCGCACGCCGCTGTTCGGCACGGCGCAGCCGCCATCCGGCCTGTCCGGCGCGATCCGGCGCTTGGCGTTCAAGAGTACCGAAAACGACGTGCGCCACTGGCTGCTGTTGCTGCTGGCCGACCGCGTCAATGTGGTCGAAGGCATCGGCGACGACCTGGCCAAGGGCAAGATCCCGAACATCCTGGCCGAGATGGGCATCAAGTCCGAGCTCAAGCACAATCCGGCCGGGCTGGCGAAGAAGGTCGCAATTGGCGCGGCCGTGATCGGCGCCGCCTGCTACCTGATGAAGCGGCGCGACGGCCGCTACCGATAGATCAGTCCTGTCGGGCCTTAAGTGATGACCGCGTTGCAGGGGTTGCAAACCCGTTGGCAACGCGGTCATTGTTCTTGAGCAAACCCACCTTTACGAGCTCGTCCATCATGGTCGATGACCGGCGCCCCCCGGCCCGGCATACCGGATGGAGACGAGATGATCCCGCAACCGTTTCTCAAGGCAGCCCTGCTGGCGGCTGCCATCCTGTTCGCGCCCGCTGCATCGGCCGCGCCGATGATGGGGCCACCGCTCAAGCTGGACGGCAAGGCCCAGGCCCAGGTCGTCAGCCAGCTGGCGGCGCGCCGCCCGGCGGTCGGCCTCGACGCCGACCACGGCTACAAGGTGATGGCCCAGCACCCGGGCGTGCAGGGCACCCACGTGGTGCGCGTCGCCCACCTGTACAAGGGTCTCAGGATTTTTGGTTCGGAATCCGTGGTGGTGCTCGATGCGCGGCGCCAGATCGTGTCCGAAAGCGCCTCGCCGCGCCGCCTGCACCTGGGCCGCGGCGCCTCGAACCGCCTCGGCGCCGCCACCGCGGGCTTCGACGTCAAGCCGACCATCAACCGCAAGGCCGCGGTCGCCGCCGCGCTGCGCGACATGCCGGAAGGCGTCGTCAATGTGGTGGCGCCGACCGCGGAGCTCCTTATCTATCCGATGATGCGCGACGAACGCGCGCCCGGCGCCGAGGGCAAGCTCGAATCCGAGCTGAACGCGGTCGACCTGATTGAAACGGTGGACCGCTACGAGCTGGCCTGGCTGGTGCGGTTGCGCACCCGGAGCGGCGAGCAACCCCTGTACTACGACGTGGTCGTCAGCGCGCTCGACGGCGAGATCATCGACCGCTGGAACATGCTGCAGACGGTGGAAGGCGTCGGCAAGAGCCAGTACAACGGCGACGTCCCCCTGAGCACGACCTTCGCCAACAACGTCTACCAGATGCTCGACCCCGAGCGCGGCAAGGGCGGGTCCTTCGGCGCGATGGCGATCACCAACGCCAACCACGGCACCTCGAGCGGCCGGGTCTACACCAACACCGTCAACACCTGGGGCGACGGCAAGCAGTTCGTCGAGGGTGGCAGCACCACGGGCCCCAACGGCCAGACCGCCGCCGTCAACGCCATGTGGGGCCTGAAGAACACCTATGACATGCACAAGAACGTGCTGGGCTGGCTGGCGCTGGACGGCCAGGACACGGCCACCCACATCGCGGTCCACGTCAACCGCGGCTACGACAACGCCTATTACAGCGACACCTGCCGCTGCATGTTCATCGGCGACGGCACCTATTTCACCAACCTGGGATCGATCGACGTGGTCGGCCACGAGATGGGCCACGGCATCACGGCGGCCACCTCGAACCTGGTGTATCCGGGCGAGCCGGGTGGCCTCAACGAGTCGAGTTCGGACATCGCGGGCGAGGTGGTCGAAGCCTATGCGCGCGGCGGCGGCACGGGCGACGTCATCCCCGAGACCGGCAACGACTGGATGCTGGGCAGCGAAATCAGCCGCACCGGCACGCCGCTGCGCTGGATGATCAAGCCGAGCAAGGACGGCAACAGCCACGATGCCTGGAGCACGGGCCTGCGCCGGCTGGACGTCCACTACAGCAGTGGCCCGAACAACCGCATGTTCTACTTCCTGGCCAAGGGTTCGAGCGCGGAGAACGGCAACGATGCCTGGAGCCGCTACCTGGTCAAGCAGCCGCTGGGGATGACGGGCATCGGCATCGACAAGGCCTTCCGCATCTGGTTCCGCGCCAACACGACCAAGTTCACGTCCAGCACCAATTACGCCGACGCGCGCGCCAAGATGATCGAAGCCGCTGGGGAGCTGTATGGGGCCGGGGGCCGCGAGGCGATCGCGGTGCAGCGCGCCTATGGCGCGATCAATGTGGGGGCAGACGTCGACGAACCCGTGCCAGAGCCGTCGACGGCGCCGGCTACTGGTCGGACATTAGTGGAAACGGATTGAGCGGCGTGCCTTTCCACCACTGCTTTTCCGGCGTCAGCGCGACGACGGCGAAGTGCAGGTGCGGCGCGGCCGGGTCGGCATTGCCGGTCGCACCGACGTAGCCGACGATCTCGCCGCGCTTGACCTCCATGCCTTCCTTGATATTGTCGGCATAGCGGTCGAGGTGGGCGTAGTAATACGCGTACTGCTCGCTTGGATCGAACTGGTAGACCGTCAGGCCGCCCGGCTTGCTCTGGAACAGCTTGACCACCTTGCCGTCGGCCGCCGCCAGCACCGGTGTGCCGGTCGGCGCCATGATGTCGAGCGCCTCGTGCTGGCGCTGCTCGCCGCGTGCTTGATGGAAGGTGTCGGTCAGCTGGCTCGACGTGATGCCCTGGACCGGCACCAGCAGCTTGCCGGGAACGGTGGCCGGGGCCATCGGCGCAGCGCCTTCCGCGAGTTCAGGGCGCAGCGGCAGGTCGGCCTCTAACAGGTTCGGCTCGACTACCGGCGCCGGCGGCAGCTGGCCCTCGATCTGCGCCGCCGGCACGCCGCCCGGATTCGAGGCCGGCGGAGCGGTGGCGACGACCTCCGGCGCCGGCGCGCTGGAACCGTCGCTCAGCAGCACGAACAACACCCCGGCGCCCAGCAGCGCGCCAACGATCAAGGTCATCAGCCATTTCATCGCGTTCTCCGTCCGGCGCCTCCCGCGCCGCTAGTGAGTGAATGTAAAGATTATTTAACGAGCTCGACGTCGGTGTCTTCACTGACCACGGCGCCAACTTCGGCGGCGCTCCAGTTGGTCAGGCGAATGCAGCCATGCGACTCGGTCTTGCCCACGTGGCCGGGCACCGGCGTGCCGTGGATGCCGTAGTGCGGCTTCGACAAGTCGATCCACATCACACCGACCGGGTTGTTCGGGCCCGGCTTGATCTGCGTCTTGCTGTCGCCCGGCTTGGCGTCCCAGAACAGTTTGGGGTTGTAGTTGTAGACCGGGTTGGCGTGCACGCCATTGATCTTCCAGTTGCCGATTGGCAGCGGGTCGCGCTTGCTGCCGGTCGAGACCGGATACTGGGCCAGCAGCTGGCCGCCGGCGTCGTACAGCTGCAGCGTCTTGGTCGAATCACGCACCACCACTTTCGCGGCCGGCGGCAGCGGCTGCTTGCCGCTCACGTGCGGCACCACGATCCGTTCGCCGGCCTGCGCCAGGGACTTGCCGGGATTCAGGCGCTGCAGCAGGGCCGGGCTGGCATGGAATTTCTCGCCGAGGCCTTCGAGCGCGGTCGCGTAGCCGAGCGCGGGCAGCTTGGCCTTGCCCATCATGGTGTCGGGGATCGGCTGGAAGGGACCGGCCACGTCTTCGGCGGTGATCGTGTATTCGGCCAGCGTTGGGCTGGGGTCGGTATTCAGTGCATTCCAGGTCGCGTCGTCGAGCTTGCCGGTGACAGGCAGGTTGCGCTGAGCCTGGAAGGTGTTCAGGGCTTGCCGCATATTCGAGCCGTACGCGCCGTCGATCTCGCCCGGCGACAGGTACTGGCGTTCGAGCAGCACCTGGGCCCGCAGCAGGCGTTCAAATTCGGCTTGTTCGGCGATGGCGGGATCCTGCACGGCGCCAGTTACGGCTTGCATCGGTGTTCCGGCCGGCGCAGCTGGCGCGGGGGCTTGCTGTTGCAGCGGCTGCTGGGCAGGAGCTGGCTGGCTGACCGGCTGTTGCGCGAAGGCAGAAGGGAAAACGCCTCCAAGGGCGGCGATCAGGGTCAGTGCGGTAGCTTTCTTCATACGGTCTCCTGCAATATGCTTCTGGAAACCTTAGCGTAATGACATGATTTAGCTGGGTCTGTGCGTGAACGAACTCTTCAATCTTGTCCGCTTTGTTCCACCGGACGCTACAATCCACGCACCATGTCGACCATCAGCCATATCGTTACCCTCGTTCCGCTCGGCGCCAGCTTTTCCGCCCAGGAAGAGACGACCTTGTTGCAGGCGCTGGAGGCGGCCGGGCTCGATGCCCCAAGCTCTTGCCGCAATGGCACTTGCCGCACCTGCATCTGCCGCCTGCAGTCGGGCACGGTGGCCTACGCCATCGAGTGGCCCGGGTTGTCGTTCGACGAGAAACGGGAAGGATATATTTTGCCTTGTGTGGCGTTGGCGCGCAGCGATCTTGTAGTGGACTTACCGCTTGCGCGGCGGGTGTGGTTTGATTGAGCGCCCAAGAAAATGTCTTCAACGCTTAGAAATGCGTGCCTACGTCGGAAGCCGCCTCTTTGTAGTCGAACCAGACGTTGTTCAGATTTTCCATCAATAACTCAAGGGCTTCAGGAACCTTCTTTATCCCGACAAGGTATTGATCGAATCCCTCACGGACGTTCACGCCACTAGCTGGCCGAACGTAGCTCTCAAGCTCTTCCTGGCAATACTCGACCTGCTCCTCGATGACTTCGGTTTGCCGCCGCCAGTCCCCGTGGATCAGGTGCTCGCCATTCATCCGTGCTTCGTCCTCGAATGCATCGGTGAATTCGGCTTGAAGCGCGTCAGGGACTTGGTCAATCGTATGAATCTTGCCGTCGGCGATGCGGCGGATGATCTTCATGCATTCAAATGCTTCATGATCGAAGCGGCCACCTTCGTCAAGGTGCCCGAGTTCGATGAAGCAGGTATCGAGTTCATCGAGCAGCTCATCGATCTTTTCCATGACGTGTTGCTGTTGCGGCTGCAGGGGAACCATCAGCCGAATCACTTCGTCACGTGCGTCCGCATAGACGGCCTGCTTGCGATGGTAGGCGTCGATGCGCGCATTGTGCGCCTTGAGTACGAGGTCGAGTGTGCTTGGGGGACTGGTCGCCATGTATGTGTTTCGAAATGTGAAGTGACGCTTTCTACTGCAGCCTCGGGCTTTGCAGACCCGTTATTTCTTGATCTTGGCCAGTTTGCCTTCGGCAACCATCACTTCGGCAAAGCGCGACCACGACAGACGGTGCTTGTTCACGTGATTGCCGCTAGGCAGCCATTCGATATTGCCTTTGCTGATCAGAAGGGTGCCCAGGCTCTTTCCATCTTCCTTCACGCTGATTTCCACATCCTTGCTCAGGACAAATTTCGTGTTCAGTGAGAGTGCTACTTCATGCGCCATTCGGATGCTCCATATGCAGTTACGTTATTGCAGTCAACAAATATAGCACTGAAGCATCATCAGCCTGTTCAATATGGTTGCATCAACTTCAAAGCGGCACGCTTCGGTTGTGCGATGGCAACATCTGCCTCGGTTGTGCACGGTCAGCTCAGGGTTCGCCGCCAATCCCGGTGGTCGCAAACCGCTCCCGATACAGCTTTGGTGCGATGCCCAGCTTTTTCATGAACACCCGCCGCATATGCGCCTCGTCGCTGAAACAGGCGCGCGCGGCCACCGTCTTCAATGGCAGCGCCAGGTCGGCCAGCAGGTGGGTGGCCCGCTCGAAGCGGCTGGCCTCGATGAATTCCTGGGCGCTCAGCCCGACCTCTTGCTGGAATACCCGGGCGAAGTGGCGCTCGCTCATCATCGCCCTGGCGGCCAGTTGCGCCGTCGTGAAGCGCTCGTGCAGATTGTCGAGGATCCAGTTTTGCAATTCGCGGATGTTCGGGCGCGCCGTGCGTTCGCTCTTGAGGTAGGAACTGAACTGCGACTGGCCGCCGGGGCGCTTGAGGTAGACCACCATCTCGGTGGCCACTTCGAGCGCCAGGTCGCGGCCAAAGTCTTCCTCGACCAGGGCCAGCGCCAGGTCCATGCCGGCGGTAACGCCGGCCGAGGTCCACAGCTTGCCGTCGCGGATGAAGATCGCGTCGGCCTCGACCGCAATGGCGGGGTGAAGCGCCTGCAGGCGCTCGGCCACGCTCCAATGGGTGGTGGCGCGCTTGCCGTCGAGTACGCCGGCGGCGGCGAGAAAGAAGGCGCCGGAACAGAGCGAGGCCAGGCGTTCGATGCGGGGGCAGGCCGCCGCCACCCAGTCGACGATCGCAGCGCCGTCCGCCAATGCCGCGTCGATGTGGCGGGCGCCGACCACGATCGCGCTGTCGGGCAGCGCCAGCGTGTTCAAGACCTTGGTCGCCTCGAGCGACATCAGGGTGTCCGATGGTACCGGGCCGAGACGGCTCGACGCGATGCGCACGTCGTAGCCGGGCAGATGGCCGCGGCGCGCGAGATGCAGGTTGGCGTACTCGAACACCGACATCGGTCCGATCGCTTCCATCGCCTTGAAGCCCGGGTAGACCACGATGTCGACGGTCCGGGTGCGTTCTTTGCCTGCGTCGATGGCAGGTGGGGGCGTGCTGGTCATGCGCCATTGTCGCCGCCGCGGGCGGCAAAATCCAGTCTTCATGCAGCAAAATCCTGCCATTCGCGCGCCCTCGGGCGCAAAGCGCCGGCCGCCGCGCGCATACTGCTGGCCAATCGAATCAACGCACACGAGGATCACCATGAAAACCAAAGCAGCCGTCGCATGGCAGGCGGGCCAGCCGCTGACGATCGAAGAAGTGGACCTGCAAGGCCCGCGCGAAGGCGAGGTGCTGGTCGAGCTGAAGGCCACCGGCATCTGCCATACCGACTACTACACGCTGTCGGGCGCCGATCCGGAAGGCCTGTTCCCGGCCATCCTGGGCCACGAGGGCGCCGGCGTCGTGGTCGACGTCGGTCCGGGCGTGAGCACCCTGAAAAAAGACGATCACGTCATCCCGCTGTACACGCCGGAATGCCGGCAATGCAAATTCTGCCTGTCGCAGAAGACCAATCTGTGCCAGGCGATCCGCTCGACCCAGGGTCGGGGCCTGATGCCCGACGCGACCTCGCGCTTCTCGCTGGACGGCAAGCCGCTGTTCCACTACATGGGCACGTCGACCTTCTCGAACTACATCGTGGTGCCGGAGATCGCGCTGGCCAAGATCCGCAGCGACGCACCGTTCGACAAGGTCTGCTACATCGGCTGCGGCGTCACCACCGGCGTCGGCGCGGTGCTGTTCTCGGCCAAGGTCGAAGCGGGCGCCAACGTGGTCGTGTTCGGCCTGGGCGGCATCGGCCTGAACGTGATCCAGGCCGCGAAGATGGTCGGCGCCGACAAGATCATCGGCGTCGACATCAATCCGGCGCGCGAAGCGATGGCCCGCAAGTTCGGCATGACCGATTTCATCAATCCGAACGAGGTCGCCAACGTGGTGGACCATATCGTGCAGCTGACCGATGGCGGCGCCGACTACAGCTTCGAGTGCGTCGGCAACGTCACGCTGATGCGTCAGGCGCTCGAGTGCACTCACAAGGGTTGGGGCCAGTCCTTCATCATCGGCGTGGCCGCCGCCGGCCAGGAAATCGCGACCCGGCCGTTCCAGCTGGTGACCGGGCGCGAGTGGAAGGGATCGGCCTTCGGCGGCGCGCGCGGCCGCACCGACGTGCCGAAGATCGTCGACTGGTATATGGAAGGCAAACTCAATATCGACGACCTGATCACCCACCGCCTGCCGCTCGAACGCATCAACGAAGGCTTCGACCTGATGAAGTCGGGCGAATCGATTCGTTCTGTGGTGCTCTACTGACGGCGGTGCCGGCTGAAGAACTGCCACATCGTCTCGTTGGCGTCGATGTCGCGGGTCGTGGCGCCGATCGGCAGGCCGACGTTGAACGGGTCGGCGGCGGGCCAGGTATGGCCGCCGTCGGCGATCGTCGCCAGCGTCACGCTTTGCTGGCCGTTGCCGGCTTCCTGCCAGGTCACTTTGGTGCCGTCGCCGGGATCGGCGTCGATCGTGCGCGTGGCCTGGGCGCCGGGCGCGATGCCGTTCTGCTTGAGCCAATACTGGTAGCTGTCCTGCGCCGACAGGTAGCCGCCCGGCTTGCCGTCATAGGCGACCACCTTGTCGGAGGTGCCATGCATCAGCAGCACGCCGACCCGGGACGGTTTGGCATGGTGCTGCGCCACCGGTTCCGGCATCGGCGCGCCGAACGGTTTGGTGAGGTAGTCGTCGGCGCCGTCCCTGAAACCGCGCGCCTTGTCCTCGAAGGCGTCGCGCGCGGTCAGCATCAGCACCGGCAGGTTGCGCGGCGCGTGCGCCTTGATCGTGCGGCAGACGTCCAGGCCGTCGAGGTCGGGCAGGTTCAGGTCGAGCAAGATGACATCGTAGGCTTCGCGCGTGGCCAGTTCGATGGCGAGCTTGCCGGTGGCGGCGTGGTCGGGATGCCAGTGCAATCCTTCCAGGAAGTCCACCACCTGGCGCGCGATGGTCGGATGGTCTTCCACGACCAGCACGCTCAGGGGGCGGGGCGCCATGCGTGTGCCTCGCGCCTTATTTGGCCGGCAGCGCGAGCGCTTCGTGCGCGGCGCTGGCCGCGACCCCGACCTTTTCTCCGCCGCCCATCAGGAAGATGCGGTTGCCGACCACGGCTGCGCCATGTCCATGGCGTGGCGTCGGCATGGCCGGCAGCGCCGACCAGCGGTCGCTCGCCGGGTCGTAGACCCAGGACTCGGCGAACACCTTGGCTTGCGGGACGAATTGCTCGCCGCCGAACACATACAGTTTTCCATCATGGGCCGCCGCCGCCAGGCCCCCCTGGGCCAGCGGCATCGGCGCCCGCGTCTCCCAACGGTCGGTTGCAGGGTCATACACTTCCAACGTCGCCACATTAACGGGACGCGACCTGCCATCGGCCTGCGCGACCATCTGGCGCCCGCCGACCACGTCGATCTTTTCTCCGATCACGGCGCCGGCGGCGCTGTTGCGCGCGCTGGGGGCGTCGGCGATACGGGACCAGCGGCCCGTGCGCGGGTCCAGGGCCTCGGCGCGATTGGTGTCGGTGTGTTCGCTGATGTGTTTCGCGTCGGGGCTGGTGGGCACGCGGCCGCCGATGAAGTAGATCTTGCCGCCGCTGGCCGCCACCACGCCCTCGGCGCGTGGCTGCGGCAGGGCGGGGCCGTTCGACCAGCGGTCGGCCGTCGGGTCATAGACGAACACCGAGGCGCGGGCGCGCCAGTCGGGGATCGCGCCGGAGAAGCCGCCGATGCCGTAGATCTTGCCGCCGGCCGCGGCCAGGGCGATGTGGTGGCGGCCTTCGGGCAGTGGCGCCAGTTTGGTCCAGCGATCCGCTTGCGGCTCATAGGCTTCGAATAGATCGGTAAAGCCTGGCGCCGCGCTCAGGATGCCGCCGGCCACGTAGATTTTGTCGTCCAGGACGGTCGGGTAGATTTCCTGGCGCGCCAGCGAGGCGTCGGCCACGCGCGACCAGGATTGCGCCAGGGCTGCGGCCGAAGTGGTGAGCAAGCTCATTGCCAGCAGCGCCGGCACGATCGGTTTCAAGATAGGGACTCCTGTGATTAACGTTGAATGGCAAGCGCCTGCTCGATCACCCGCAGCACGTGCGGCCAGGCGGGCGAGGTCGCGGCCACTTCGTCGTAGTGGCTGGCGTCCGGCAGGATCACGACGTCGGCCACGTCGCCGGCCGCTTTCGCGCGCGCCGCGTAATCGTGGGCCACGCGCGGCGGCGATATCGTGTCGAGCGCGCCGGTGATTAGCCAGGTGCGGCTACCGTTGGGCATCAGGTCGGCGGCATTGGTGTCGGCCAGCACGTCGGGACGTTCGGCGCTTGGCGTGCCGGCCAGTTGCGGGATGTCGCGGTCGCAGCTGGACTTGATCAGCGCCGCCTCGTGGCGCAGGTCGGCCAGGCCGCCCAGGCTGACGATGCGGTCGACCTTCAGGCCTCCGGCGCGGTACAGCGGGCTGCCGGCCGGGATGCGCGCACGGCCCGCGATCCACTGCACCAGCTGGCCGCCAGCCGAGTGGCCGACCGCGACGACGCGTTCCAGGTCCAGCT
Source organism: Massilia sp. UBA2604 (assembly GCA_002339265.1). GTDB lineage: Bacteria > Pseudomonadota > Gammaproteobacteria > Burkholderiales > Burkholderiaceae_D > Telluria. Next base: position 17,190 of record DDKG01000347.1, read on the forward strand.
TGTGGGCCGGGGCATGGGCCGCGAGCAGGTCGAGCGCCGCGTGCATGTCGAGATACATGCCGGGATAGCCGCCGCCTTCCTCGTCCACACGCCGGTATTCGACGTTCCAGACGGCGATGCCGCGCGCGGCCAGGGCGCCGGCCATATTGCGAAACTGCGTGATGCCGCCGAACTTGCTGGTCCAGCAGCCGCCATGCACCAGCACAGCCACCGGGAACGGTCCCGCGCCTGGCGGCACGAACAGTTCGGCATATTGCGAGGGAGCGGGGCCATAGGCGATCTTGGCGGTGGGCGCGGGGCCGTTCAGGGCCAGGTAGTCGTCGAGTTTCATCGGGGCGGCGTGGGCGTTCAGGAGTGCGCCGAGCAGGAAGGTTGATAGCAGGCTGGGCAGGCGCATGGGCAGGATGACAAGAATCGGTAAACCGCCACTATAGCCGAGTTGCTGCGCCGCAGGACACTGCCGCAATGGACGCCAATCGAAAATCCCGGCGCCGGGATACGTGCTAGGCTGGTATCGACGTCATCCACTGATGGACTACTTAGCCGAAGGGGAAACCATGAGCAATTCCAAGTCGAGCGGCGCCCAGAACAAGCAGTCTGGCGAACCGGGAAACCTGTCCGAGGAAGACCAGGCCAAGCAGCGCGCCGGCAAGTCGGACAAGAGCAGCCACAATGCCAAGTCGCGCATCAAGGCCGGCACCGGCGAGGGCGCCGGTGGCGGGGCCAAGCAGAAGGCAAGGCGCTGAAAGAAGTCGTAGCGGTGTTTACCGGTGGCGCGCGCCACCGGTGCGGCGGGTGCCTGCCCGCCGCGGTAACAGGCAACAGCAGGCAACAACGTTGCCTTCCATGTCCTCGCGCGCCAGCATCCAGGCATTTCGGCGCGCGTCCAACCTGAGAGGCCAATATATGAGCGAACTGCAATCGTATGAATCCTGGCGCGAGCGCGTCAGCCAGCACTTCCATTCCACGCCCGACCCGGAAATTCCCGGTGAACCGCCGGCGCCTCCAGCGCCGCCGCCGGTGCCGGACGACGTCCCCGACCCGGTCAATGCCCCGGTCGAGGAACCACGCCTGCCCGAACCGCCGATCCGGGCACACTAACGGCCCCGGAGATCAGACTCCGGGCGTCCCCTGGCGGCTGCCTTCCTGCGCACCGCCGCCTTCATTGCCTTCCTTGCCGCTGTTCTGCGTTTCGTCGTCGGACTGCCGGTTCGATGGCAGTGGAGGAATGCCGCGAATCATTTCCTCGGTCTCGTGCTGTCCCGGAGAACGTTCGCCGCTACCGATGTCCGCTTCGTCGTACATCGCGCGGCCCTTGTTCTTGGGATCGATATTGGGCGTCGGGTCATTCATGCTGTGCTCCGCTAAAGTTATCAATGTCGTACGATCCTAACAGGCCGCCCGCAGTCCCGGCGCGCGGCAGGAAGGCGCATGCGGTGTTGCTTTTTCGTCGTCCGTAACGCGGGTGTGCTCGCTGTCACATAGCGGCAACAATGCGGTTTCTATAATGAGCTTGTAACAATAAAAAGCAGGAGGAGATGATGGGTTCGACCTTGTACAACAAGATTTACCTGGGCCGCCGCCCGCTGCTGGGTTTGACGCGCACGCAGCTGCTGGTCTTGCTGGGAGCGATTGCCGGCGCTGGCATCGGCTGGTACGCGATGCGTTCGCTGCGCTGAAGGTTGCCGCCATGGGCCGAGGCGCGTACCATGCGCCCTTTGCTTAATTGAATGCGGTAATGAAAAACGAAAAGCTGACGACGGACGAATACGACGCGCTCGAACTGGTGCGCCGGGGTGGCAAGCAGAACCTGGCGACGGCCTGCGTCGGGCGCAACACCAAGCGCCTGTGCGGCATCAAGCTGATGTCCTTCGGCCGCGACAAGCGGCTGGCGCTCACCGAAAAAGGCGAAGAAGTGCTGTTCCTGCGCCGCTGCGTGCTGGGCCTGCGCGCGCTCGCGGCCGACCCGATGGCGGCCGTCGACGAAGACGTGCTGCGCTTCCTGGGCCGCAAGTCGCACATCCTGCCGCTCGAGGCGGGTGGCCATGCCCTGAGCGAGCGCGGCCGCGAATCGCTGGCCGACATCGACCTGCAGGAAGAACGCCGCTGATCACTTACGGCGGCGCCAGCGATCAGCAGGCGCGCCGCAGCTTCGGATAGACCAGCGCCCGCACGGCCACCTCGGCCGGCACGTTCATCGTGGCCAAAAATTCCGCCGCGCGCGCCAGGCCGAGCGTTGGAATCGAGGCAATCGCCTGGTTCACCAGGTCGCTCGTACGGCTGTCGGTGCGCTGCCGGCGTCCCGCCTGCACGCCCGACTCGCTTCCCACGCCGGGCGTTTCATTGATCATCATTGTCGTACTCCATCAGTGCAATATTGGCACGGCTATTGTACGTCCACCGATAATGAAATGGCTATGGAAATGTTTTCGGGAAGGCAATTTCCATGCTTCCCGGATAGGAGCGTTGCGGCGCCGCAGCAAGGGTGGCCTCAGACCGGCAGCGACTCTCCCTGTTCGATTTTTTGCGCCGGCAGGGCGCGGCGCTGGCGCAGCAGCTGCTCGAATTCCTGGGCGGGAAGCGGCTTGCTGAAGTAATAGCCCTGCATCTCGTCGCAGCCGCGGCTGCGCAGGTAGTCGAGCTGTTCCGCCGTTTCCACGCCCTCGGCGATTACCGCCAGCTTCAGGTTGTGGGCCAGGGCGATGATCGAGGTCACGATCGCGGCGTCGTTGGCGTCGTGCGTGATGTCGGCCACGAAGGAGCGGTCGATCTTGAGCACGTCGATCGGGAAGCGCGACAGGTAGGAGAAGCTCGAGTAGCCGGTGCCGAAGTCGTCGATCGAGAGGTTCACGCCCAGCGCTTTCATCCGGTGCAGCAGTTCTACCGCCGGCGTGACGTCGCTCATGAACAGGCTTTCGGTCAGCTCGATCTCGAGGCAGGACGGATCCAGGCCAGTGTCGTACAGGGCCGACTCCAGGCTTTCCAGCAGGTCGGGCGCGCCGAACTGGCGCGCCGACAGGTTCACCGCTACCCGCAGGCGCGGGAAGCCGGCATCCTGCCAGGCCTTGTTCTGGGCGCAGGCGGTGCGCATCACCCAGGCCCCGATCTGGACGATCAGGCCGGTCTCTTCGGCCACGCCGACGAAGCGGCTCGGCGGCACCATGCCCAGTTCGGGATGGTTCCAGCGGATCAGCGCTTCCATGCCCACGATCTGGCCGCTCTTGAGGTCGACCTGCGGCTGATAGTGCAGCACGAATTCGTTGCGTTCGAGGGCGTTGCGCAGCGCGCTCTCGATGCGCACCCGTTCCAGCGATTCCTCGTTCATCGCAGGCGTATAGAACTGGAAGTTGTTGCGGCCCAGCTTCTTGGCGCGGTACATGGCGATGTCGGCATGCTCGATCAGGTGGTCGCTCGACGTGCCTTCGCTCGGATACACGGCCACGCCGATCGAGCAGGTGACGAAGAATTCCTTATTGCCGAGCATGACCGGCTGGGCCACCGCATCCATCACGCGCTGGACGATGGCCGGATTGAGCGGCTCGTCGGCGTGCTCGTTGAGGATCACCACGAACTCGTCGCCCGACAGGCGCGCCACGGTGTCGGCGTCGCGCAGCGACGAGCGCAGGCGCGCCGCCACCGTCACCAGCAGCACGTCGCCGGCCTTGTGGCCCATGCTGTCGTTGACGAACTTGAAGCGATCCAGGTCGATCAGCATCACCCATACCGGACGGCCGCTGCGGTTCGCGTAGGCGATCGCCTGGCCCAGGCGGTCCTGCAGCAGCGAGCGGTTGGGCAGGCCGGTCAGCACGTCGTGCTGGGCCACGTGGTGTACGCGCTGCTCGGTCAGCTTGCGTTCGGTGATGTCGCTGCCGGTGCCGCGGTAGCCGGCCAGCACGCCCTGGTCGTCGAAGATCGGCTGGCCGTTCACCAGGAACCAGCGGGTGTCGCCCCGGTCGTCGACGATCTGGTATTCGAGATTCGTGAAGGCCTCGTGGGCCTGCATCTTGGCCAGGTGCTCGCGCCCGCTGTCGCTGTCGAGCAGGCCCGGCACGTATTCCCAGCGCGTCTTGCCGAGCAGGCCCTGGACCGCGACGCCCGACTTCTCGGTGAAGCCGCCGGTGATCATCGTAAAGCGGAAGTCCTTGTCCTGTTCCCAGTACCAGTCGGACGACATCGCGACCAGCTGGCGGAAGCGCTGCTCGCTCTGCAGCAGCGCCTTTTCGGCGCGCTCGCGCGCGGCCATGTCCTCGATCAGGCGGCGGTTGCTGCGGCGCAGGTCCGAGGTGCGCTGGCGCACCAGCTGCTGGACCTTGCGCGCGCGCATGCCCGCCGACTGCACGAAGGCGGTGCCGAGCAGGGTCACCAGGATGCCGCCCACCAGCAGCGCCACCGACGCCATGTGGTCGGCAAGGAAGGGGCGCGGCGCGGCGGCGACTTCCACCCGCCACGGACGTCCGCCGGCCTGCAGCACGGTGGCGCGCGCGCCGTGGTCCGGACGCAGCCAGCTGGCAAGCGCCGAACGCGCCTGCGGCGTGGTGGGGCCGGTCGACATCAGCAGCGACGCGGGCTCGGCCTGTTCGCCGGCATAGATCGAGACGAAGATGTCGGTGCGGTCCAGCAGGCCGGTCTCGCGCAGCGACTGGTGCATCAATTCCTTGCCCCGGACGACCGCCGCGGTATTGCCGAGCAGTTCGCCACGCTTGCCGAACACCGGCATGACCAGGTCGAAAGCGAGGGTTCCGGTGCGCACCAGCGTGAACAGGCTGGTCGCGGTCGGCTGGCCGCTGGTCCTGGCCTGGTCGAGTGCGGTCATCAGGGATGCGTCCCGGCCCAGGTCCAGGCCGAAGGCGCCTTCATTGCCGGCCATCGGCTCGACGTATTCGATCACGTGGTAGCGGCTGCGCGGCTGTGCCGGGGCCAGGCCGTTCGGCGTCTTCTCCATCAGGACGGCGCCGGGCCGCACGCGCTGCAGCTCGGCCTCGACTGCCGCGCGCTCATGGGCCGGCACCACGCGATGATAATGGAAGGCTTGAATGAAGCGGTGCCGTTCCAGGAGGCGCGAAGTGAAGTCGGCGAAGCGTTCGCGGCTCACCGGCTCGCCGTTCGAGAACAGCTGGTTGGTCACCGCCAGCACTTCGATCGCCCCGCCCATGCCCTGGCGCACCGCCGCCACGCGCTCGTCGGCGCGCTGGGCGAAGGCCAGCGCCATATTGTCGTACTCGAGGTGGCTGACGCCCACGAACAGGCCGAAGGAAGCGGCCAGGCCGCCCCCCAAAGTGAGGGCCGCCGCGAGAGTCAGTGAACGGATCGGTCGGCGCGGCATCGGGTCGTGTTCCTGGACTATGGTTTGACAGTTAAGGTTGGTTGGGAAAACTGCTTGCCGGTAGGCATTAATCCGCGCAAGTGTGTCATAAACCCGATGGGCTCGCAAACGAATCGTATCGTGCGAGACAATTCGTCCACATGCTCACGCCCGGCGCCGCGCCAGCCAAACGACCAGCAGGCGCGCCAGCAGGCGGTTGGTCCAGCCCAGGCCGCGGCCTTCCTTGCATGCGAGCCGGGTCAGGAGACGCTCGCCGCGGCCCGGCGTCGTACTTGGGCGAACCGCGAGCAGGATCCGGTTGTTTCCGGCGATGCGGGTGAACCAGGCCATGCGGCCGTCGAAGGCGGCGCGCAACCGCTGCAGCGCACCCGCATACTGGGGATCGTAGGTAAACACATTGGCCACCAGCACGCCGCCCGGATGGAGGGCGCGCCGGCAGGCGGCGTAGAAGCCGCTTTCCGACAGGGTGGATGGCAGGCCCTGGCTGTCGAAGCCGTCCACTACCAGCACGTCGCAGCATGCCGGCATGCGCGCCAGGTAGTCGGCGGCGTCGCAGTGCAGGACACGCAGGCGGGCATCGTCGGGCGGCAGGCAGAATTGGTCGCGCAGGGCGATCACGTCATCCCGGATCTCGAGCACCGTGATGCGGGCGCGCGGAAAATGGCGGTAACAGAACTTGGCCAGCGAGCCGCCGCCCAGGCCGACCATCACGATGTGGCGCGGATCGGGTACGAACAGCGCGAAGCACATCATGGCGCGCGTGTATTCCAGCACCAGCGCGTCGGGCTGCGAGACCAGCATCTCGCTCTGGACGTCGCCCGGCGTGAATTCGAGGGTGCGGCGGTCGCCCTCGGTGCGCACCAGGGGCGGTCGGTCGTCGGCGGTGGCGGGGCGGTCGAGGGGAACGGGCATGGAGCGAAGTATATGCGAGCGGCGCGCCCTCGCTGGCGCCGCTCGCGTACCGTCAAGTGTCGCAAAAGAGACGTAAAGAGATGTTCCAGACGATATTTTGGGGCGTATCTACATTGTAGAATTATCTTGTTGTAGCGGATTGTCGGTGATACGATGTATCTACATTGGAGGTGTGATTATGGAACTCGCGATTCAAAAATGGGGTAATAGTGCGGCTGTCCGGCTGCCGTCAACTTTGTTGAGCCAACTTGGCGTTGCACTTGGCGACAGGCTGAGCGCCGACATGCGACCGGACGGACTGGTATTGCGGCCTGCTCGCAAAACCTATTCGCTCGCGGATCTGATGGCGCAATGTGATCTGAAGGCGGCGCCTCCTGCGGACGCTGAGGCCTGGGAGAGCAGCAAAGCGGTAGGTCACGAGGTATGGTGAGGCGTACCACGTTCAATCGTGGGGATATCGTCCGCGTGAACCTCAACCCAACTGTTGGGCGCGAGCAGCAGGGCGACTTTCGTCCGGCCCTCGTCCTTTCGCCGGCCGCGTTCAATCTCATGGGAGTGGCGTTGGTGGCCCCCATCACCCAAGGTGGCGATTTCGCTCGCTATGCGGGCTTTGCCGTTCCGCTGAGCGGATCGGGTACGGAGACGCAAGGCGTCGCGCTAGTGAACATGATCCGGACGATGGATTTGGCAGCCCGCGGGGCAAAGAAAATTGAGACCGCGCCTGAGTTCGTGGTCGAGGATGCACTTGCTCGATTGCGGGCTATTCTCGAGTAAGGAGAAGTCATGGACGAGGTTTTACGATTTACGTCACCTCCAAGCGTAGAGCGCGTTACCTAGGAGGCAGTACGAGTGGGCCAATACCACGTGCTGTGTACTGACGATGGCTCATCTCTGGCCCAGTGTATCTTCGAAGTAGACCGTAAGAGTGCGAACTGCAGCATTCGGATGGGCGCTCCCGAGAGCTCCCGCCGTCGCGACTTCGTGCAAGGACACAAGGTCGAAATCCCACGCCGCGCCTGACGCGGCATTGGCATTGAGAGGGCAGCACAGTGCTGCCTAGCGAAGAAAAAACGACTATGTCCCACACAAACCTCAATCTAGAGTTCGACGACCGACTGAACACTATTTCACACTACTCCCGGTATCCGGAGATGATGGTAGCCGTCGGTGATCTTTATCGAAACGCTTCCCTGCGTATCTTAGTCTTGGGCGAAAGCCATTACGTCGATCAAGCCGAGCCGTCGAATCATCCTGATCTCTGGTACGAAGGTCGAAACATCTCGTGTGTGGCCACGATACCTTATATCTGCACGCGCAAAATTTTCGACAATGCCATCAATGGCCGGAAGAGAAATAAATCTAAAGCAATTTTTCACTCGTTAGCGAGCGCACTCAGGGATAGTGGAGTCGTTGAAGCTTCGCCTGTCAGCCCGTTGCAGTCGATAGCGTATATGAACTTTTTCCAAAGGCCAGCGGAAGAAAGTGGCAAATCGCTGAGGGTCCAACCACGCGATGTTATCGAAGCTACGAGCGTTGTCAACGACGTGATTTCGTTTTTGGAGCCTCAACTGGTCGTCTTTGCTTCAAGACTCGCATGGAAGCATGCAAAGGCCGGCTTGGCTGATCACTTGCAGCAAGTAGGTATCCACACCTTGGACGTTCCTCATCCTGCGACATCTTGGTGGAACCGGCCGTCGCGACCGATGAAAGGACAAACAGGTCGCCAGCGATTGGTCAGTGCTATCTTAACGGCGTCGTCAAACAGTATGGCCAATCGAAATACGAGCACGAACAGCTAGGAAAACAACCTGGTGCCGATGTGCCCTAGCCTTGCAGGGCACAGTCGCCATCACATCTATTTCAGAAATGAAATCAGGCGCCCTGGCCGATCAGCGGCACCACGCCGAAGATGACCGAAGCGACCAGCATCACCAGCGAAGCCGAGATCGACCAGATCAGGGTGAAGCGCTGGTGGTCGCCGAATTCGACCTTGCACATGCCTACCAGAAGATAAGTGGAGGCGACCAGAGGGCTGAGCAGGTGCACCGGCTGGCCGATGACCGAGGCGCGGCCGATTTCCGCCGCCGTGATGCCATACACCTCGGCCGCCTTGGCCAGCACCGGCACCACGCCGAAATAGAAGGCGTCGTTGGAGATGAAGAAGGTGAATGGAATGCTGAGCAGGCCGGTGACGATGGCCAGGTAAGGGCCCATCGATTCCGGTACTGCCGCGATCACGCTCAGGGCGATGGCGTCGACCATCTTGGTGCCCTGCAGGATGCCGACGAAGATGCCGGCCGCGAAGATCAGCGACACCACCGGCAGCACGTTGGCCGCATGCGCCTCGATGCGCGCCTTCTGCGCTTCCAGGCCAGGGTAGTTGATGGTGATGGCGATCGCGAAGAAGATCATGAACAGCACCGGCAGCGGCAGGGCGCCCAGCACCAGCAGCACCAGCAGCGCCGTCGTCAGCAAGAAGTTCACCCAGACCAGTTTCGGACGCGCGGTGTCGGGAGAGGAGACGCCGACCGGCGGTTCATCGCCACCGCCGGCGCCGCCGGAACCGCCGGAACCGCCCGCTCCGCCCATGGCGGCGGCAGGCGCCTGCGTCTCGATGCGGCCGGAGGCATGCACATTGCCCTCGCGCGCCGTAGTTGGCGCCGCACTCCACTGGCCGGTAGTGCCGTTCATGCTGCCGGCCACCGCCAGCTCGGAGAAGGCCGGTTGCAGGACGGGCGCCGGAGCAGCTTTCCGTGCTTTCGCTTCGCCCGGCAGGCTCACGGTGCCCAGGCGCTTGCGTTCGCGCATGCCAAGCACCCAGGCCACGAACATCACCCACACGGCGGTCACCGCCATCGGCAGGATCATCGGCACGAAGATCTCGCTCACGTCCACGCCCAGCGCGGTGGCGGCGCGCGCCGTCGGGCCGCCCCAGGGCAGGATGTTCATCACGCCGCCGGCCAGCATGATGACGCAGGCCATCACCAGGCGGCTCATCCCCAGGCGCATGTACAGCGGCAGCATGGCCGAGACGGTGATCATATAGGTGGTGGCGCCGTCGCCGTCGAGCGAGATGAACATCGCCAGCGCTGCGGTGCCGACCACGATCTTCATCGGGTCGCCCTGAACCAGTTTCAGGATGATGCGCACCACCGGGTCGAACAGGCCGGCGTCGATCATGACGCCGAAGTACAGGATGGCGAACATCAGCATGACGCCGGTCGGGGCCAGGGAGCGGATCCCGTCCAGCATCATCGGGCCGAGGCCGGCCCCGAAGCCGCCAATCAGGCCGAAGGCGATCGGCACGACGATCAGCGCGACCAGCGCCGGCAGGCGCTTGGTCATGATCAGGAACATGAAGACGACGATCATCGAGTAGGCGAGGATGGTCAGCATGTCATGCTCCGCTATGGGTAGGGAATGGCGTGGCCAGGACGGCGCGCGCGAAGGCCGGCTGCTTCATGATGTCTCCGATCGTTGTCGTTGTGGGGCAGTGCCCCGTTTTCGCCAACTATAGGCCGCGCAAGCTTTCAATCAGCTTTCACTGGGCTTTCGGTGCGCGCGGCGTCGAAGACGACGCCGACTTTCAGGCCGCCGGCATCCGCCCGGCCGAGCGCCAGGGAGGCGCCATGCAGCGCGGCGATGTCGCGCACGATTGCCAGCCCCAGGCCGGTGCCGCCAGGATTGGCTTCCAGCGTCGACTGGGCGCGGTAGAACGGCATCAGGACTTTGTCGTACTCCGGCTCGGGTATGCCCGGGCCGCTGTCGCTCACCTCCAGCACGACACGATCATCGCGCCGCCCCACCCACAGCAGCACGCTGCCGCCTGGCGGCGTGTAGCGGATCGCATTGTCGACCAGGTTGGCCACCAGCTCGTGCAGCAGCAATTCCTGGCCCGGCACCGTGGTGTCGGCATCGCCCTGGGCCTCGAGCGCCAGGTCGATGCCCTTTTGCACCGCCGGCAGGGCCAGCTCCAGGCCGACCTGGCGCGCGACCGCAGCCAGCGCCACCGGCTGCGCCTGCTCTCCGCCGCCGCCATGCTCGATGCGCGCCAGTACCAGCAGGCGGTTTGCCAGGTGGATGGCCGAGTCGGTGGTGCCGGCGATCGAGGCGACGATGGCGCGCATCGCGGCCGGATCGTTCTCGCGCAGGGCCAGCGCGGCCTGGGTCTTGAGCACCGCGAGCGGGGTGCGCAGCTGGTGCGAAGCGTCGGCGATGAAGCGGCGCTGGCTGGCGATCAGGTCCTGCATGCGCGCCATGGTACCGTTCATCGCCGCCACCAGCGGCCGCACTTCCTTGTGCACCAGGGCCTGGTCGATGGTGGACAGGTCGGACAGCGGCCGCGTCTCGACCTCGTTCTTCAGTCGCATCAGGGGTCGCAGCACAAGGCGCACCGCGAACCACACCAGCGCCGCCACGGCCAGCACCAGCAAGGCCTGGCGCAGCAGGGTGTTGAGGAGGATGTCGCGCGACAGGGCGTTGCGGGCGTCGAGTGTCTCGCCGACCTGGATCAGGGCGATGCCGCGCATCGAATCGTCATACACCGGCTGCAGCAGGGCCGCGATGCGCACCGGTTCGCCGTTGTAATTGGCATGGTAGAAGCGCACCAGGGCCGGATACAGGTCGCTGCGTGGCACATTGGCCGGCACCGGCGGCAGGTCGTCGTAGCCGCTGACGGTCTCGCCATCGAGGCCGGTGACCTTGTAGTAGATGCGGCCCAGGGTATCGGTCTCGAAACTGTCCAGTGCGACGTAGGGGACGTTGGCCACCACCTTGCCATCCCTGACCGTGACGCGCTCGGCCAGCGCGCGGGTGGACGACAGCAGCGAGCGGTCGTAGGCGACGTCGGCCGCTTCCAGCGCGTCGCGGTACAGCGACACGGCGTTGAGCGCGACCAGCGCCACCAGCGGCAGGATCAGCCAGCGCAGCAGCTGCTGGCGCAGGCTGCCGAGCGGCCGGGCCGCCACGCGCTGCAGCAGGGGGATGCGGTGGGCCATGGCCTCAGGCGGGCTTTTCTTGCATCAGGTAGCCGATGCCGCGCAGTGTGACGATGGCGGCGTCGCCGCCGGGGCGCTCGAGCTTCTTGCGGATCCGGTGGATATACAGCTCGATGGCGTCGAGATTGGCGTCGTCGCTCAGGGCGAACACTTCCTGGAACAGCTTTTCCTTCGACAGCGCGCGGCCCGGCCTGGAGATCAGCGCCTCGAGCACCGCATGCTCTCGCGGCGTCAGCGCCAGCGGCTCGCCGCAATAGGAAAACATGCGCGAGACCGTGTCGAACGACAGCTGTCCGCAGCGGTGCACCAGCGCCTCGTTGCCGCTGCGCCGGCGTAGCAGCGCTTTTACGCGCGCTTCGAGCTCGGCCAGCTCGAACGGCTTGGCGAGGTAGTCGTCGGCGCCCAGGTTCAGGCCCTGCACCTTGTCTTCCAGGCCGCCGCGCGCGGTCAGGATCAGCACCGGCGTGCCGCCGCGCGCGCCGCCGCGGGCGCGCAGGCGGCGCAGGACGTCCAGGCCGTCCATGCGCGGCAGGGTCAGGTCCAGGATCACCAGCGCGTAGTCCTGGGTGTGCAGCAGGGCGTCGGCATCGGCGCCGGTGGCGGCGCATTCGACGGTCAGGTTGGCGTCGCGCAGCGCCTTCGACACCCAGTGCGACAGCTCGACGTGGTCTTCAACTAGCAGGATTCTCATCGCGCCAGTGTAAGCGCAAAGGCCGGGCGGCGGAAAGGGCGGGCGCTACGGGTTTCCCACAGCCCGGGGCGCACCTGGACTGAAAGCGAACTGAAAGGTAGGCGCGCATATAGTCGGGCCAATAAAGCAATACACATAAGCGATACGCATAACAAGATTCGGAGACAACATGAAGCAGTCGGCCCTCGCGCTCGCCGTCCTGGCAGCGCTTTCCCTGAACCATTCCGCCTCAGCCCAGAGTAATGTCCAGGTCTATGGCCTGATCGACGCCGGCGTCGAATACGTCAACCATGCCCAGGAAAACGGCGGCAACATGGTGCGCGTGATCTCGGGCGGCAAGAACACCTCGCGCTGGGGCTTTCGCGGCAGCGAAGAACTGGGCGGCGGCCTGAAGGCGATCTGGCAGCTCGAAGGCGGCCTGTTGATGGATACCGGTGAAAGCGATGGCCCCGTATTCAAGCGCCAGGCCTGGGTCGGCCTGGACGGTTCGCTCGGGCGCCTGGTGATCGGCCGCTCGTTCACCACCACCTATGAACTGGTGATCAAGTTCGATCCGCTCGGCTTCGCCCCCAATTATTCCTGGGCCACCGGCGCCAGCGCCACCGGGCCGTCGAAGTACGGCATGACGACCCAGTTCGACAACCTGGTCAAGTACACGGGCAAAACCGGCGGTTTCACTTACGGCGCCACGATCGGCCTGGGCGAGCGCTCGGGCAGCCTCGCCGAAGGACGCAAGCTGGCCGTCGGCGGCTCATGGTTCGGCGACGCCGGCCTGGGCTTGATGGCCTCGTACGAGCAGATCAACGGCAACGCCGTGGCCGGCGTGCCCGCGCGCGACGAGACCACCGCATATCATCTGGCGGCCGATTACCAGACAGGCAAGTGGCGCTACAGCGCCGGCATGCGCGGTTTCGAGCTCGACGCCGGAAGGGCGGGCGCCGACCTGCGCGCCGACACCTATTGGGGCGGCATCTCGCGCACGATCGACAACGTGACCCTGACCGGCGCCGTCTACCATGTCAACACCAGGGACGTCCCGACCATCGAGGATGCCGACCCGACGATGTTCGTCGTGCGCGGCATGCTGGCGCTGTCCAAGCGCACCACGCTCTACCTGTCGGCCGCGCATGCGAAAGCCGACCACGGCCAGCTGGTCGGCCTGTCGCGCGACGATCCGGGTTTCGGCTCGACCCAGACCGGCATCACGGCCGGCATGCAGCATCGGTTCTAGGCGCGCTATGATGCGCAGCATGAACTTCGTGCGCATATTTCTTCGGGCCGCGGGCCTGGCGGCGGCACTGGCGTGCCTGCCGGCCGCCGGCCAGCCGCGCGCCGCCGAATGCCTGATCCCATCGAAGCCCGGCGGCGGCATGGACCTGACCTGCAAGCTGGCCCAGAAAGCCCTGCACGGCCAGCCCGGCGCGCCCGAGCTGCAGCTGAGCTACCTGCCGGGCGGCGTGGGCGCCGTGGCCTGGCACACGATGGTGTCGCAGCGGCGCGCCGAAGCCAATACCCTCGTCACTTTTTCCGGCGGCTCGGTGCTCAATCTCGCGCTCGGAAAATTCGGCGACGCGGACGTCGACGACGTGCGCTGG
>DDKG01000305.1 GCA_002339265.1 Massilia sp. UBA2604
GCCCTGGTGGCCAAGACCTCGATCTCGGGCAACGACGTCTGGCTGCTCGAGCCGCAGACCTTCATGAACCGTTCCGGCCAGTCGGTCGGCGCGCTGGCGCGCTTCTATAAAATCAATCCGGACGAAGTCCTGGTCGTGCACGACGAGCTCGACCTGATGCCCGGTGTCGCCAAACTCAAGAAAGGCGGTTCATCAGGCGGCCACAACGGCTTGAAGGACATCACCGCAGCCCTCGGCACCCAGGAATACTGGCGCCTGCGCCTGGGCATCGGTCATCCGCGCAGCCTGAACCTGCAGCAGGGCGTGGCCGATTTCGTGCTGCACCGCCCGCGCCGCGAAGAGCAAAGCCTGATCGAGGAATCGATCGACAAGAGCCTGCGCATCATCCCGCTCGCCTGCGAAGGCAAGCTCGACGTGGCGACGATGCAGTTGCATACGGCTTGACGCCGCCTGGTGCCGCCTGGCGCCGCTTGCGGCCGCGGCATGCGGTCGCAATTGTCGATTCCCCCGGCTCATCCGCCCCGCACCACCACCTGCGACCGCAGGTCGCGCAGCATGCGCTCGAGCGCCGGCCGCATGCGCCGGTAGTCGTCGGGCGAGCAGGTCGCGGCAGTGTGCCGGAATTTCAGTTGGCGCTTGACCGTCACCAGCGCACCGCGCCGCTGGTACTGTGAGCGATAGGCGAAGTTGATATCGTCGACCTTGATGGCGCGCGGCAGCGCCAGCACCTGCGCGCGCTTCGGCAGGTGGAAGCGCAGTTCGTCCTCGGCATCGATGGCCGGACACACGAACTCCTGGCGCCGCTCGGGTTCCTGCGTGAAGGCGAACACGGCGTCGCCCAATCCTCCCCAGAAGTTATACGTGGTGGCCAGCCCCGTCGGGCCTGGCAATTGCGTGAAGCCGCTGCTGGCGCCGCGGAATGATAAGGTATAGTCGTCGGCCACGCCTTCGGTATCGCCCGGTTCCAGCACGCCGCCGCCCTGTTGCCCCAGCCCCTGCAGCATGCGCTCGACGAAGCGGTCGCGCTCGGCCGCCGGCGTGGCGCGCACCACGCGCCGGTAGGGCTCGGCCTGGGCGCCGCTGCTGGTGCGCGTGACCTTGAAGCGGCTGCCGCCGTCGGGCTGGATGTCGAACTGGGTGAAGGTGCGGCTGCGCGCCTGCTGGAAGAAGGGAATCATCGCGAACTCGCCCGAGCGCGCCAGCACCGCCGGCTTGCCGAGCAGCGCCGCGGGCAGGAAGCCGCCCGCCACCGATTCGGCGGTGGGGTCGAGATACAGCGCCAGCGAAGGAATGTAGACGATCGCGTGATTCAGTACGCCGAGCGTGGGCACGCCGGGTAGGCGATAGGCGTCGCCGTTATTGACCAGCGCCACCGTGCTGTCGATGCCGGAACTGGCCAGCAGTGCCTCGAGCAGGGTTGCGTGGTCCTTGCAGTCGCCGTAGCGGTTGGCCAGCACGCTGGACGCCGCATGCGGCACCACGCCGCCGGGGCCGAGATAGACGCCGACATAGCGCACGTTCTTGCGCACCCAGTCCGACAGGGCGATCGCGCGCGTTCGGCGGTCGAGGGTTGTACCCGTGATGCTGGCCGCCAGCGCCGCCACCGTGTCGTCGGGCAACGCCTTGCCGGCGGCGCGCTCCTGGTAGGCGCGCGCAAAGGCGGCGTAGTCGGCGAAGGTCGACACCGCGAGCCGCTTGCCGTAGTCGAGATAGCTGACGGAATCGGCCTCCAGCCGTGCATTGTCGCCATCGACGTAGCGCCAGGCGTAGCGGCGCTTGCCGGGCGCCAGCGCGGGCGTGCCCGTGGCGGCGGTCGGGTCGAAGCCGACTGCGTCGGCGTGCAGGGGCATCGAGGCCGGCATGTCGTAGATCAGGCGGAAGTCGCGCTGGCGCTGGAAGCGCGCCGAGGTCAGGTCTTCGAAGTGGCCGGGAAACAGCGGGGTGTGACGCCGCACGACGTAGCGCACCGCGACCCTGTCGCCTGCTTCGACATCGGGGAAGACGACGATCTTGAGGCGCGTGTCCTGGAACATCGGGGCGTCGAGCGAGGCGGCTTCTTGCTGGTCGCGGATCTGGTGCGGCTGCACCGCCAGGCGGCGGCCGTCGGCTTTCTCGGTATGCGCCTCGACGGACACGACTTCGTCGAGCGACTGGTTGTAGCCGATGTAGAACTGGGCATGTTCGTGCAGCGCCGCGCGGTTGACGATGGTCTTGCCCTGCTCGACCGTGAGCGTGTAGCCGCCGCTGGATTCGACGACGAAATGCTGGACGTGGCGGTCCACGATCACCGAGCGGTCGGTGCCGCTGTCGGCCTCGAGCGCGCTCGCCGACGCAGGTAGGCACAGCACTGACCATAGAAGCAGACACAGCATGACGACGAAGCGCAGATGCATGACACTCTCCGGACACGCGACCGGCCCATGTTACGCAGCAGTACGGTGACGGGATTGATCGGGCGCAAGCACGCCTCATAGCGATCTCCCTGCATTATTCCTGCGATAATTCCGGCATGAAGGCGCTTACTTTCCATGCCGGCCCATTGGCCATGGCCCAGATTGCAGAACATGGCTTGCGGGCCCAGGACGTGGCCATCGTGCCGGCCGCGGCGGGCGGCCCGAAAGGGCTGATCTTCCAGGCGCTGGACCAATGGATGTTCGGCGAGTGGTTTCCCTCGCAGCCGCGCGAACGCACCCTGATCGGCGCCTCGATCGGCGCCTGGCGCATGGCCGCCGCCTGCCAGAAGGATCCGGTCAAGGCCCTCGCGCTGCTGGGCGAGCTGTATGCGGGGCAGCGTTACACGAGCCTCAAGCCGACACCGCAGGACATCGACGCGGTCGTGCAGGCCTTGCTGGATGAACTGGTGCGCGGGCACGAAGACGACATCGTCGGTCACGAACACTACCGGCTGCACCTGCTGACCGTGCGCGGACTGCGTTCGCTGGCCGCGCCCGCGCACCGCTATGCCGAGATGCGCGGCTTCCTGTCGGCGGCGCTGCACAACGCCGGATCGCGCGCCTGGCTGGGACGCTTGATGGAGCGGGTCGTGATCGGCGATGCGCGCAGCAAGGCGCCATGGCTGCGCGAGCGCTTCGACAGCTTCAATACGCATTTCTCGACCCTCACGCGCGACAACCTGGCGTCAGGGTTGCTGGCCTCGGGCACGCTCCCCTTGATCATGAAGGCGGTTACCGGCATCGCCGAGGCGCCCGCCGGCAGCTACTGGGACGGCGGCATCATCGACTATCACCTGGCGCTGCCGTATTCGCGCGCCGAGGGCGAGCTGGTGCTGTACCCGCACTTCACCGAGCACATCGTGCCGGGCTGGCTCGACAAGGGCTTCCCGTGGCGCTGGGCGGCGCGCGGCGCCAACCGTGGCTGGCTCGACAACGTGCTGCTGGTGGCGCCGTCCGACGACTTCCTGCGCACGCTGCCGCGCGGCAAACTGCCGGACCGGGCCGACTTCAAGTTTTATGGTTTGAATCACGACGAGCGCGTGCGCAATTGGCGCCGCGCGATCGGGGAAGGGGAGCGGCTGCGCGACGAGCTGGCCGAATTCGCGCTGCGGCCGGACCTGGGGCGCATCAAGCCGATCTAGCCGATCCAGCTTGTCAGAGTGAAAACGCGACCGTTGCAGCCGGCACGGAAAGCGCCGTTTTTTGCGGCAGCCGGCCCTGGCCGGGTTACAATGCAGGGTTTAGGGCGGTTGATCGATCGCTCGCGCTTACCGAATTAGGAATAGTATCCATGACCCTCAAATGCGGCATCGTCGGCCTGCCCAACGTTGGCAAATCCACCCTGTTCAACGCACTGACCAAGGCCGGCATCCCGGCTGAAAACTACCCGTTCTGCACCATCGAGCCGAACGTGGGCGTGGTCGAGGTGCCGGATCCGCGCATCGACGCGCTCTCCGCCATCGTCAAGCCGGAGCGCGTGGTCAAGGCCATCGTCGAATTCGTCGACATCGCGGGCCTGGTGGCCGGCGCGTCGAAGGGCGAGGGCCTGGGCAACCAGTTCCTGTCGCACATCCGCGAAACCGACGCCATCGTCAACGTGGTGCGCTGCTTCGAAGACCCGAACGTGATCCACGTGGCCGGCAAGGTCAGCCCGATCGACGACATCGAAGTCATCCAGACCGAGCTGGCGCTGGCCGACATGGGCACTGTCGAGAAAGCCATCCACCGCGAGCAGAAGAAGGCGCGCTCGGGCGACAAGGATGCAGCCAAGCTGGTCGCCCTGCTCGAACGCCTGATGCCGCACCTGAACGAAGGCCAGCCGGTGCGCACCATGGGCCTGGACAAGGAAGAGATGGCGATCATCTATCCGCTGCACCTGATCACCGCCAAGCCGGCGATGTTCGTGGCCAACGTGTCGGATACCGGTTTCACCAACAACCCGCTGCTGGACCAGCTGACCGAGTTCGCCAACAAGCAGAACGCCCCGATCGTCGCCATCTGCGCCGCGATCGAATCGGAAATCGCCGAGATGGACGATGCCGACAAGGTCGACTTCCTGAACGATATGGGCATGGACGAGCCGGGCCTGGATCGCCTGATCCGCGCGGCGTTCAAGCTGCTGGGCCTGCAGACTTACTTCACGGCAGGCGTGAAGGAAGTGCGCGCCTGGACCGTGCCGATCGGCGCCACCGCGCCGCAGGCCGCGGGCGTGATCCACACCGACTTCGAGCGCGGCTTCATTCGTGCGCAGACCATTTCGTATGACGACTTCCTGACCTACAAGGGTGAGTCGGGCGCCAAGGAAGCGGGCAAGATGCGCGCTGAAGGCAAGGAATACATCGTCAAGGATGGCGACGTGCTGAACTTCCTGTTCAACGTCTGATTCACCGGGCGCTCAAGGCGCCCACCCCAGCGCAAGCCCTTCCATCCGAAGGGCTTGTTGCTTTTTGGCTTATACAAAAACAAGAAGGCATGCCGTCTGGATACGGTTGAGGTACAGGAAAACATGAACGATACAGTCCAGAACCGCTTGCTGCCGCTGCCGTACTGGCGCGCCGCGCTGGCCGAAGTCAGCCTGCTGCATCCCGAAGTGGCGCCCGACAGCAAACCGATCGCGCTCGCCGAAACCGACGGCGCGTGGCGGGTCGCGCAAGCCGCCCCCGACCTGGCAAGCTGGATCGAGACACAGTTCAACGCCAGCAAGCTGGAACGGGCCGGCCGCATCCCCTTCGTGCTGATCCCGGCGCGCCTCGCGCTGGACGCGAGCCACGGCGCCAAGCAGGACGGCGCCGAGCTGCACAAGGGGGCTTCAGTTCTGTGCATTCCCTGCCTGCTCGACCGCCAGGGCGTGCTGTCGCCCGATCCCGAGCGCATGCCGTGGATTCCGCGCGACCTGCTGGAACCCACCCTGCAGCGCACCTCGGTCGGCGCACTGGCCAGCGTCGATGAATTCATCGGCGCGCTGCCGGAACTGGCCACCGGCATGGGCGACACCTTCGAGATGGCGGCGCGCCTGTTCGAAGCCGTGACGGGCGCTGGCTTGCCTCTGCTGGCGCCGTCCGACGAGCAGCAGCGGCTGCCGGATTTCACGCTCGACGAGCACCGCCTGGTGTCGGGCTGGCACGGCATGCCCTACGAACCGCCGGTCGTCGCGCGCCATCTCCTGAAGCTATACGATCGCATCATCGCCGAGCAGCCGCCCACGCCGCTGCTCGACACCTTGCGCACCATCGCTGAGCGGCCGGCGCGCGCGCCACTGCCCTTGCAGCAGACCGCGCCGTATGACGGCGCGACGGTCGGCCACATGCATCCCGCCCGCCACCTGTCACCGTCCCAGCGCACGGCGATGGTCGAGCTGCAGCGCCTGGGCGAGGGGCAGGTCCTGGCGGTGAACGGCCCGCCCGGCACCGGCAAGACCACCTTGCTGCAAAGCGTGGTCGCCCAGCTCTGGGTCGATGCGGCGCTGGCCGGCGGCGACTGTCCGCTGATCGTGGTCGCCTCGACCAATGTGAAGGCGGTCGAGAACGTGCTCGAGAGTTTCGCGAAAATCTCGACCGAGACCGGGCACCGGCGCTGGCATCCCTACGGGCGCGGCTTCGGGCTGTTCCTGGCGTCCGAATCGCGCCAGACCGAGCATCCGGTCTGCACCGGCAAGAGCCATCCCTTCGAGGAGTTCGAGACGCCGGAAATGCTGGCGGCCGCCGAGCGCCATTATCTCGACTGCGCGGCGATGCATTTCAGGCGGCGCGGCGACGGCGTCGGGACCGTGGTCCACGACCTGCACGCAGAACTGAAGGAGCTGGCCGCCCGCCTCGACACCCTGGTGGCGGCGCGCCATACCCTGTTCCATGCGCTCGGCCAGGATGTCGACGACGGCGCCGTCGCTTCGTACCGCGCCCTGCTGGCGGCAGCGAACGCGGAACTCACGCGTTGCCGCGAACAGCTGGCGCAACTGCGCACCCGCCTGGACGAGAGCGAACAGGCCGCCGACGCGGCCTTGCGCGCCTACGAGGCGCACCGCGACGACATCATGCAGGCCGAGAAGGCGTGGGCGGCCTACCTGGCCGACGCCTCGATCTGGCTCGATCTGTTCAGCTTCGTGCCGGCCGTGCGCCGGCGCCGCATGGCGCGCGACCGCCAGGTGCTGATGGCGCACCCGCTGACCGCCGACCTGCAGCACCGCGCCGACGGCGTGCCGGGCCACTTCCATACGCTCAAGAAGGAAGCGCTGCAGCATAAGAATGAGGTTCAGGCCGAGCTGCTCGCGCTGAAGCAGACGCTCGCGCGCCAGGGCGAGGAGGTCAAGCAGGAGATGGCGCGGGCGGAAGCAGAGCGCGCCCGCATCGCGGCCGCCTTCTCCGCCTGGCATGCGGTGGCGGGCGACTCCGCGGAGCTGCTCGACGCCAGCCTGGCCAACCTGAACGAGCACCTGGACAAGCAGGTGCGCGCGCGCATGTTTGCGGTGGCCGACTGGTACTGGTCGGGCCAGTGGATCCTCGAAGTGCGCAACCGCATCAGGAACGGCATCAAGGACACGAAAGGGCGCAAGAAGCTGGAAGCGAAATACCGCCGCTTCGCCAAGCTCTCTCCTTGCCTGGTGTCGAACTTCCACATGGCGCCGTCGTTCTTCACCGCCTGGGAAGGCGAGGACATGCCGTTCTGGAATACGATCGACCTGCTGGTGGTGGATGAAGCGGGGCAGGTCTCGCCCGATATCGGCGCACCGATGTTCGCCCTGGCGCGACGCGCGATGGTGGTCGGCGACACCTTCCAGATCGAGCCGGTCTGGAACAGTGGCGAAGCGACCGACCGCGCCAACGCCGTCAAGTTCGGCCTGGCGCAAACGTTCCACGATCCCGCCTACGAGCGCCTGGAGCAGGGCGGCTATACCCCGGCCAGCGGCAGCCTGATGCGCGTCGCCAACCGCAGTTGCGCCGTCCAGCAGTACGAGGACATGCGCGGCCTGATGCTGACCGAGCACCGCCGCTGCGTGCCGGAACTGATCGATTACTGCAACCGGCTGATCTACGCGGGCCGACTGGAGCCGAAACGCGCGTCGCTGGCGCCGTCGGAGCGGATCCTGCCGCCGTTCGAGCTGATCCACGTCGGCGGCCGCGATACGCGGCGCGGCGGCAGCCGCCAGAACGAGTTTGAGGCGGCCGCGGTCGTCGATTGGTTGAAAGCCCACCGCGCCGACATCGAACGGCATTACCTCGATGACGCGGGCAAGCCGACGCCGATCTGGCAACTGGTGGGCATCGTGACCCCGTTCGCCGCGCAGGCGGGCGCCATCGAACGGCGCCTGCGCCGCGAGATGCCGGACCTGCTGCGCAAGGACAGCCGCCTGACGGTCGGCACCGTGCACGCGCTGCAGGGCGCCGAACGCGAAATCGTGCTGTTCTCGCCGGCCTATGGCGACAACTTCACCGGCACCGCCTTCTTCGACCAGAAGCCGAACATGCTAAACGTCGCGGTATCGCGCGCCAAGGACAGCTTCATCGTCATCGGCAACCGCAAGGTGTTCGATGCCGGCCGCACTGCGCTGCCGTCCGGCCTGCTGGCGACGTATCTGGTGGAGCGCAGCCGCGAGACGGTCGAAGGCTAAGCAGGGGCGGGGAGTAATCTCGTCAGGTTGCGGCACCGTAGGGTGGGCGGCTCGCCGCCCACGCGTTCAAACATCTTCTGCTTCGCCCTGGGGCCGATGTGGTCTGAACGCGTGGGCGGCAAAGCCGCCCACCCTACGTCGCCGCTGAAATGTAGCCGCGGACGGCCGAAGGCTAAGCAGAGGCAGGGTAGGCGTATCGCTGGAAAACCCGCCCTTCGGGATCGTGCCAGCGGCGCCGATTGCTGCCATACTGATGGCTTCTTTCCATATCGATCACAGCATGGCCACCGTCTCCGAACTCCTCGTTTATCCGATCAAGTCCTGCGCCGGCCTGTCCGTGCCAGAGGCCCAACTCGCCCTCGACGGCCTGTCG
>DDKG01000009.1 GCA_002339265.1 Massilia sp. UBA2604
GTCCTTGGTGTACAGGTGCGAGTAGCCGCTTTCCTCGGACAGGTACCACAGCGTGCGGTTGTCCGGCAGCCAGCCGAATTCGGCGTTGTCGTAGTTGACCCAGGCGCCGTCGGTCAGGCGGTGCAAGGGTTTCAGCTTGGCGGCGCCCAGGTCGACGCTGGCGATCCAGCGATCCTTGTTGTCGACCGCGCGCAGCATGACGGCGACGTTGGCGCCATTGGCGCTCCAGTCGATCGCATTGCGCCCGCCCGAGACCACCACCGGGCGGTTGCCCTTGAGCGGGTCCTTCTTCGCGGCGGCGCGCAGCTCGGCCAGCGGGTCGACGTTGATACCCGGGAGTGCGTCGAAGGCGATGTCCTGCACCTTGTTGGTGCGCAGGTCGACCAGCTTCAGTGCATGCGGCACCGGCATATTGCGGCCGACGCGGGTGCGCACGTCTTCGGTTTCTTCGTAGCCCGACTCGTTCACATAGCGCGGCATCTTGCCGGCGCGGCCCTTGTCGGCGCTCTTGGCGGCGGTGACCACCAGCAGCCAGCGGCCGTCCGGCGACAGCGAGCTGCCTTCGATGGTGACCTTGTCGCCAAGGTAGATCTGGCCGGGGGCCATCGAGGCGTCGGCGCGGCGCAGTTCGTCGGTGCGGGCGCGCAGGGCGTCGCGGTCATCCTTCTGGCGCTTGAGGTGCTCGATCAGGCGCAGTTCGGTCGAACGGTAGGGATCTTCCTCGGGCGCGTTCGGGTCCTTGGCGGCGCGCGGCAGGGCCGCCGGGCCGGTGACCTTGCTGGCGCGGTCCCACACATACCAGTCGTTGCCGATGCGGTACTGGACCGCGCGCTCGTCCGCCGTGTACTGGGCGGCGGTGATGCGGTTGGCGCCGCGTGTGACCTGGACCAGCTGGCCCGACTTGATGTCGCGCTCGAACAGGTCGCTGTTGCGCAGGACCAGCATGCGCGTGTTGTTGCGGTTGTAGACGACGTCGGCGCTGTCGATCTTCGGCAGCTCGGCGTCATGCACCAGCTGGACTTTTCCGGCCGCGACCTGGAACACGTCGCGCACCGGCGAACCGGTGCGCTTCTGCTTGTAGTACACCTGCTTGCTGTCCCAGCTGAACCAGGCGTCTTCCACCGGGGTGCCGATCCAGTCTGGATGGCTCATGGCCTGGTCGAGGGTGATTGGAGTGGATGCCGCTGCCGGCAGCGCGATCAGTGCGGCGAAGGAGGCCGCAAACAGGGTAAGTGCAGGTGTTCGCATGGGGAGTCTGATGAGTGAAGAAGTGATTCTTGCCAGAAATGCGCATGCATTCTAGCTCAGGCACTCACCGCGGCACGCGAAATGGGTAAGGTTTTTTTGCTGTAAAGACAAGCGCCGGCGGTACGTCAGTACGGCCGGCGCAATGCAGGGAAGCAATATGAAGTGTGGTGCGCCGCACTGGCGCACCGGTCTTACATGGCCTTGTACGGCCCTTTTGGCATACGTGGCAGGAACATGGCAACGCGGGCAGCGACGGCCACGACGGCCAGGGCGATAGTGACGTATTCGAGTGGATGCATGATTAACCCCGCACTGCAGGAGCGTAGCCGCCGTGGGCGACGTAGAGTTCTTGCGAGAAGCTGCGGATGGCCGAAATGGCGGCCGCGAAGAAGGTGGTGCGTTGGATTGCTGGAGTCATGATTTTTCCCCTGAGATAAATACTGTGATGTTGCGTTGCAGTATAGGGCCGTCCCAATCATAAGCAAACTTTAGATTCATGATTCCAGCGATTCGCGAAACGAATAATTGTTTTGTTGCTCTCATGCAAGTTATGCGTCGGGCGCATATCTGGAAAGTCAGGGTTTGCATAAGAAGGGCATGGGTTTTTTGCTCGCACGATGCTGGTGCGAATCTTGCATATCGTAAGCACATGAAATCGCGAGACAGTGCTTCACCACACCTGCGGATCGTCGTCGTGCTTTCCGCAACAGCGCCCGGTATCGACCCGGATGCCGCCCAGGCCGCGCAGGCCCGGCGCAGCACGGCGCTGCGTATCGGCCTGCTCGAATCGGGCTACGATCTGATCGCATCGCTGCCGGCCGACGTGTTCCTGCCCGAGCGCATCGCCCAGCTGCAGCCCGACCTGATCATCGCCGACAGCGAGTCCGACGCGCGCGACGTGCTCGAACACATCGTGATCGCCACCCGCGACGCGCGGCGGCCGATCGTCCTGTTCACCGAAGACGATGCGCCGGCCAGCATGGACGCGGCGATGGACGCCGGCGTCTCGGCCTATATCGTGGCAGGCCTGCAGGCCGAGCGCGTCAAGCCGGTGCTGGACGTGGCGCTGGCGCGCTTCCGGCGCGAGCAGAAACTGCTCGATGAACTGAGCGACACGCGCCAGAAGCTGGCCGAGCGCAAGACCGTCGACCGCGCCAAGGGCCTGCTCATGACGCGCTACAACCTGACCGAGGAGCAGGCCTACCAGCGCCTGCGCACGCTGGCGATGAACAAGAACCTGAAGCTGGCGGAAGTCGCACAGCGCCTGATCGACGTGGAAGACCTGCTGGGCTAGGCCGCTTCATCTATATACAAGGACAAGGAGACGTATGACATTGGCAGGCAGAGGCGCCTGGATCGCCGGCACCGACCGCCCCGAGATCGAGACGGTCCGCATCGGCTTCATGCCGCTGGCCGATTGCGCGCCGCTGGTGATGGCGTCGGTGCTGGGCTTCGACGAGCAGTACGGCGTGCGCTTCGAACTCACCCGCGAGCTGTCCTGGACCGCCATGCGCGACCGCCTGATCGGCCAGCAGCTCGACGCGGCCCATGCGCTGTACGGGATGGTTTACGGTATCCAGAACGGGATCGGCACCCAGCAATGCGATATGGCGGTGTTGATGAACCTGCACCAGAACGGCCAGAACATCACGCTGTCGCGCGCGCTCGCCAACGCCGCCCACGATCCTGGCCTGCTCAGGCGCGCGATCGACGAGAAGGGGAGAAAGCTCACCCTGGCCCACACCTTCCCGACCGGGAATCACGCGATGTTCCTGTATTACTGGCTGGCCGCGCACGGCATCGATCCGATCGAGGACTGCCAGGCGGTGACGGTGCCTCCTGGCCAGATGGCGGCCAGCCTGGCGGCCGGCCATATGGATGGCTTCTGCGCGGGCGAGCCGTGGGGCCAGCGCGCGCAGCGCGACGGCGCCGGGGTGCAGGCCGCATCCAGCGAACAGGTATGGCCGAACCATCCGGGAAAGGCGCTCGGCACGCGCGCCGATTTCGCCGCCAGCCACCCGAACACCTGCCGCGCCATGATCGCCGCGCTGCTGGAGACCACACGCTGGCTCGACGCCTCGCGCACCAACCGCGAAGCGGCGGCCGAGGTGCTGGCCAGTCCCGCCTATATCAATGCCAGCCGCGAGACGCTGCAGTTCTGCTTGGCCGGCCGCCATCTGGAAGGCGATGGCTGGCGCGGCCACAACGGCCTGCGCTTCCATGCCGACGGCGAGGCCAACTTCCCTTGGCTGTCGGACGGCATGTGGTTCATGACCCAGCATCGGCGCTGGGGCCTGCTGCGCGAGGACCCGGCCTATTTGGCGCTGGCAGCCCAGGTCAACCGCATCGACCTGTACCGCGAGGCGGCCGAGCGCACCGGCACGATGCTGCCGGGGTCTCCGATGCGCAGCTCGACCCTGTGGGGCGGCCGGGTATGGGACGGCAGCGACCCGCAGGCCTGGGCCGGCGCACCAGTCTGAATTTGAACGCGGTGCACGCGGGTGCATCATCGTGGGGAGCGATGCACCGCAATGCAGCATCCGGAGTCGTCCGACCGGCGTACGCCCCCTGAAGTCCCGGTGGCACGCCTCTTGCTCATACCACTGACAGGATCAATGGCGATTCTCTTCACGATTTTCACTTAGCGCTGGCCCAACGCGGGGACGGCAACAGGACAACGGCGTCCGCAGCTACTGCCCACGGCAGCAAGCGCGGACGCCTTTTCGTTTTTAAAGGAAGAACAATGGCCAGCAAAGCGGACAGCATCAAGCTCTTTTCCTTCCAGGGGGCGCCCATGCGCGCCTTCCACCTGACCTGGGTCGCCTTCTTCGTCTGCTTCTTCGCCTGGTTCGCCTGCGCGCCGCTGATGCCGGTCATCAAGGGCGAGTTCGGGCTCTCGATGGAGCAGATCGCCAACATCAATATCGCGGCGGTCGCGATCACCATCTTCGTGCGTCTGCTGGTCGGTCCGCTGTGCGACCGCTATGGCCCGCGCAAGACGTACACGGGTTTGCTCCTGCTGGGCGCGATTCCCGTGCTGGGCGTGGCGCTGGCGCAGAGCTACGAAGCCTTCCTGCTGGCGCGCCTGGGCATCGGCGCGGTCGGCGCCAGCTTCGTCATCACCCAGTACCACACGTCGGTCATGTTCGGACCGAAAGTGGTCGGCACCGCCAACGCGGCGGCGGCCGGCTGGGGCAATGCCGGCGGCGGCGCGGCGCAGGCGGTCATGCCGCTGATGCTGACCGCGATCGTGATGCTGGGCGTGAGCCAGTCGCTGAGCTGGCGCCTGGCGCTGGTGGTGCCCGGCGTGATGATGATCGTGATGGCGTTCTTCTACTGGCGCTATACGCAGGACTGCCCGGCCGGCAACTACGACGAGCTGCGCAAGACCGGCCTGATGCTTGATGCCGGCGGCAAGGGCGGTTGGGCGAGCTTCGTCGCCGGCTGCCGCAACTATCGCGCCTGGCTGCTGTTCGTCACCTACGGCGCCTGCTTCGGCATCGAGATCTTCATCCACAACATCGCCGCCGTGTACTACGTCGAGCACTTCGACTTGTCGCTGGCGCAGGCCGGCATGGCGGCCGGCAGCTTCGGCCTGCTGGCGCTGTTCGCCCGCGCCCTGGGCGGCTGGTTGTCGGACAAGGCCGCGCTGTCGGGTGACCTGAACCGCCGCGTGACCGTGCTGTTCGTGCTGATGATCGGCGAAGGCCTCGGCCTGCTGTGGTTCGCCCAGGCCGAGGGCGTCGTGTTCGCCGTGGTCGCGATGCTGGTGTTCGGCCTGTTCACCCACATGGCATGCGGCGCCACCTATGCGCTGGTGCCGTTCATTGCGCCGAAGGCACTGGGCGGCGTGGCCGGCATCGTCGGCGCCGGCGGCAACGTCGGCGCGGTGGCCGCCGGCTTCCTGATGAAGGGCACGGGCGACATCAAGCAGACGCTCACGATCCTCAGCGGCCTGGTGCTGGTCGCCAGCGTCTGCGCCATCGCAGCCCGTTTCACCGCGACCAGCGCCAGCAGTGCACCGGCCGCAGCAGCAGCTTAATCAGGGAGAAGAGAATGCATATCCTCGTCATCGGCCACGGCATGGTGGGCCACAAATTCCTCGAAACCCTGGCTGCCAGCGGCCGGCAAGATCTGCGCGTGACCGTGCTCGGTGAAGAACCGCGGCCGGCCTACGACCGCGTGCACCTGTCGGAATTCTTCGCCGGGAAAAGTGCGGACGACTTGTCGCTCGTGGCGCCGGGTTTCTTTGAACGTGAAGACATGGTGCTGCGCCTGAATGCAAAGGTGGTCGGGATCGACCGCGTAGCGAAGACAGCGGCCCTGGCCGACGGTTCCTCCGTCGCTTATGACCGCCTCGTGTTGGCAACCGGCTCCTATCCCTTCGTGCCGCCGGTGCCGGGCGCCGACCGCAAGGACTGCTTTGTTTACCGCACCATCGAAGACCTGGAAGCGATGCAGGAGGCCGGGGCGCGCTCGAAGTCGGGCGTCGTGGTCGGCGGCGGCCTGCTGGGTCTCGAATGCGCCAAGGCGCTGCGCGACCTGGGCCTGAACGCGCACGTGGTCGAATTCGCGCCGCGCCTGATGGCGGTGCAGGTCGACGATCCCGGCGCGCGCGTGCTGCGCACCCGCATCGAAGAGCTGGGCGTCGGCGTCCATACCGGCAAGAACACGCTGGCCATCGTCGATGGCGAGGAAGCGACCCACCGCATGCAGTTCGCCGACGGCAGCCACCTGGACACCGATATGATCGTGTTCTCGGCCGGCATCCGCCCGCGCGACGAGCTGGCGAGAATTTCCGGCCTGGAGATCGGCCCGCGCGGCGGCGTGGTGATCGACGACCGCTGCCAGACCTCGGACGCAAACATTTACGCCATCGGCGAATGCGCGTTGTGGAACGGGCAGCTGTATGGGCTGGTCGCGCCGGGATACGACATGGCGCGCACCGCGGCGCGGCACCTGCTGGGCACCGAATGCGGCTTCGCCGGCGCCGACATGAGCACCAAATTGAAGCTGATGGGCGTGGATGTGGCCAGCATCGGCGACGCCCACGGCGCCACGCCGGGCAGCCGCAGTTATCAATTCATGGACGAGCGCAAGCAGGTGTACCGCAAGATCGTCGTTTCCAGCTGCGGCAAATAC
Organism: Massilia sp. UBA2604; assembly: GCA_002339265.1. GTDB lineage: Bacteria > Pseudomonadota > Gammaproteobacteria > Burkholderiales > Burkholderiaceae_D > Telluria. The sequence goes on from DDKG01000009.1 coordinate 6,391, forward strand.
CTGCTGGGCGGCGTGCTGGTGGGTGAGGCGTCCGCCTATGGCGCGCTGCTGCAGACGATGCTGAACAAGATCGAGCTGCCGGAAGCGCCGGAATACCTGATCCTGCCCGAAACCGGCGCGGCCCGTCCGGCCATCGGCGTCGACAAGCTGCCGGCAACGGCGCAGGTCTGCTCGTGCAACGACGTCAGCAAGGGTGCGCTGTGCGAGGCAGTGGCCGGCGGCGCCACCACCATCGGCGCGCTGAAAAGCTGCACCTCGGCCGGCACCGCCTGCGGCGGCTGCGTGCCACTGGTGACGCAGGTGCTCAACGCCGAGCTGAAGAAACTGGGCGTGGCGGTCAACAACCACCTGTGCGAACACTTCCCGTACTCACGCCAGGAGCTGTACCACCTGGTGCGCGTTGAGGGCATCAAGGACTTCGGCGAACTGCTGGCGCGTCACGGCAAGGGTCTCGGATGCGACGTCTGCAAGCCGACCGCCGCCAATATCCTGGCGTCGGTGTGGAACGATTTCGTGTTGAAACCGAAGCACGCCAGCCTGCAGGATTCGAACGACTACTTCCTCGGTAACATCCAGAAGGACGGCACGTATTCCGTGGTGCCGCGCATGCCGGGTGGCGAAGTCACGGCGGACGGCCTGATCGCGGTGGGAATGGTGGCCAAGAAATATGGCCTGTACACCAAGATCACCGGCGGCCAGCGGGTCGACCTGTTTGGCGCCCGCGTGGACCAGCTGCCGGCGATCTGGGAAGAGCTGATAGCGGCCGGCTTCGAATCGGGCCACGCCTACGGCAAGTCGCTGCGCACCGTGAAATCCTGCGTCGGCTCGACCTGGTGCCGCTACGGCGTCGGCGACAGCGTGGGCTTCGCCATCGCGCTGGAGAACCGCTATAAAGGCTTGCGTGCACCGCACAAGATCAAGTTCGGCGTCTCGGGCTGCACCCGCGAATGCGCCGAAGCCCAGGGCAAGGACGTCGGCCTGATCGCCACCGACAAGGGCTGGAACCTGTACGTGTGCGGCAATGGCGGCATGAAGCCGCGCCACGCCGAGCTGATCGCCTCGAACCTGAGCGAAGCGGAGGTGGTGCGCCTGACCGACCGCTTCCTGATGTTCTACGTGCGCACCGCCGAACGCCTGCAGCGCACCAGCACCTGGCGGGAGAACCTCGAGGGCGGCCTCGATTACCTGAAAGCGGTGGTGGTCGACGACAGCCTGGGCATCGCGCAGGAACTGGAAGCGCAGATGCAGCACGTGGTCGACACCTATGCCTGCGAGTGGAAGGAAGCCGTCACCGATCCAAACGTGCGCCGCCGCTTCCGCCACTTCGTCAACAGCACGCAGGTCGACGAGAACGTCGTGTTCGTGCCCGAGCGCGGCCAGGTGCGTCCGGCCACCTTCGACGAACGCCGCCGCACCATTCCCATTGCCACCGCAGCCTAATTCAGCCATATCAGGAGATCTGTCATGCACCGTGACCTGCAACTCGACAACTGGACCGCGATCTGCAAGCTGGACGAAATCGTGCCCGACACCGGCGTCTGTGCCTTGCTGAACGGCCGCCAGGTGGCCGTGTTCCGCGTCGGCGGCGATGAGCCGAGGGTGTTCGCCATCGATAACTACGACCCGAACTCGCAGGCCGCCGTGCTGTCGCGCGGGCTGGTGGGCAGCATCGGCGAGCGCATCGTGGTCGCGTCGCCGATCTACAAGCAGCATTTCGACCTGCAGAGCGGCGAATGCCTGGAAGCGCCGGCGCAGTCGGTGGCCAGCTATCCGGCGCGGATCGACGCCGGGCAGGTGTGGGTCGCCGCATGAAGCCATCATTGGTCGTGGTCGGCAACGGCATGGCCGGCATGCGCACCGTCGAGGAGCTGCTGGCGCTGGCGCCCGGGCTGTACGACATCACCGTGTTCGGCGCCGAGCCGCGCGTGAACTACAACCGCATCATGCTGTCGCCCGTGCTGGCCGGCGAAAAGACGGCGGAAGAGATCGTGCTGCATCCGCGCAGCTGGTACGAAGAGCACGGCATCACCCTGCATGCGGGGGATCCGGTGGTGGCGATCGACCGCAAGCGGCGCATCGTGCGCGCGCAGTCGGGCCGGGAAGTGGCATACGACCGTCTGCTGCTGGCGACCGGCTCGCAACCCTTCATCGTGCCGGTGCCGGGCGCCGACCTGCCTGGCGTGGTGGGCTTCCGCGACCTGGACGACGTCGACACCATGCTGCAGGCGGCGCGCGAAGGCCGGCATGCGGTCGTGATCGGCGGCGGCCTGCTCGGGCTGGAAGCGGCCAACGGCCTGCTTCGGCGCGGCATGGACGTCACCGTGGTGCACCTGACCGGGAGCCTGCTCAACCAGCAGCTCGACGTCGACGCTTCGCTGCTGCTCAAGGGCGCGCTGGAAGGGCGCGGCCTGCGCATCCGGCTCGGCGCCGAGACCGAAGCCATCCTCGGCGACGGCAAGGTTCAGAAGGTGCGGTTCAAGGACGGCGCCGAGGCGCCGGCCGACCTGGTGGTGATGGCGGCCGGCGTGCGTCCGAATGTGGTGCTGGCGCGTGCGGCCGGCCTGCACGTCGAGCGCGCCATCGTGGTCGACGACACCCTGCAGAGCTATGACCCGCGCGTGTACGCGGTGGGCGAATGCGTCCAGCACCGCAAGGCGACTTTCGGCCTGGTGGCGCCGATCTGGGACCAGGCGCGCGTGTGCGCCGCCCACCTGGCCGGCCTGGGCCATCGTCGCTACGTGCAGCAGGCCACCGCCACCAAATTGAAAGTCACTGGCATCGACCTGTATTCGGCCGGCGACATCGTTGGCGGGCCGGCCACGCAAGACCTGGTGCTGCGCGACCGCCGCGCCGGCGTCTATAAACGCCTGGTGCTCGAGGGGAACCGCATCACCGGCGCCGTGCTGTACGGCGACGTGGCGGATGGACCCTGGTATTTCGACCTGATCCAGCGCGGGGCCGACGTGTCGGCGCTGCGCGATCGATTGTTGTTCGGGCCTGCACTATGTGAAGCGCAGGCCGCGTAGAAGAGAGTCACTTATGTCGCACATGCCGATCCCGCTGCAAGAAGTCCGCACCACCTGTCCCTATTGCGGCGTCGGCTGCGGCGTCAAGGCCACGCCGCTGGGCGATGGCGGTGCGCTGATCGAGGGCGATGCCGGCCACGCGGCCAACCGCGGCCGCCTGTGCGTCAAGGGTGCGGCCCTGGGCGAGACGCTGGGCCTGGACGGCCGCCTGCTGTACCCGGCCATTCGTCGCGACGGTGCCATGGCGCGCGCCAGCTGGAGCGAGGCGCTGGACACCGTCGCCGACGGTTTCAAGCGCATCATCGCCGAACACGGGCCGGATGCGGTGGCGTTGTACGTGTCGGGCCAGATCCTCACCGAG
>DDKG01000112.1 GCA_002339265.1 Massilia sp. UBA2604
GAACGATCGAAGAACTGGATTTGAAAACACCCGAAAGGAAATACCATGCGTCACCGTCACGGCCTTCGTAAACTGAACCGTACCTCGTCCCACCGTCTGGCAATGCTGCGCAACATGACTGTTTCGCTGCTGCGTCACGAAGCCATCAAGACCACCGTCCCGAAAGCCAAGGAACTGCGTCGCGTCATCGAACCGATCCTGACCCTGGGCAAGACCGACACCCTGGCAAACAAGCGCCTGGCCTTCGCTCGCCTGCGCGACCGCGAAATGGTCCAGAAGCTGTTCGCTGAACTGGGTCCTCGCTACGCAAACCGCAACGGCGGCTACCTGCGTATCCTGAAGATGGGCTTCCGCGTTGGCGACAATGCACCTATGGCTTACGTCGAACTGCTGGACCGTCCAGAAGTCACTTCGGCTGAAGAAGCACCGACCGCCGAGTAATCGACTGTCGACTTGAAAAGACCAGGCTCCGGCCTGGTTTTTTTTCGCCCCTGCCAAGGATGAGTTCCGGCGCGAACGGGGCAGGCGGTGTACCATGCCCGGTGCAGTAACTTTCCACGAGATACCATGGTTCGATTTTCCGCCCGCGGCCTGATCACGGCCTGCCTGACGCTGTTCGCCGTCCTTACCCTGTTCACTGCGGCGCCGGCGCGCGCCGAGCAGGACTTCCTCGATCCCGCCATCGCCTTCAAGTTCGAGGCGCGCATGGCCGATCCGCAGACCGCCGAGGTCACCTACGTCATCGCCCCCGCCTACTACATGTACCGCGAGCGCTTCGCCTTCAAGGCCAGCGGCGCCGGCGTCACCCTGGGCGAGCCGCAGATCCCGCCGGGCAAGGTCAAGTACGACCCGACCTTCGAAAAGGATCTGGAGACCCATACCGGCACCCTGACGATCCGGATCCCAGTCGAGGGCAGCGGTCCCTTTACGCTGACGGCCACCAGCCAGGGCTGCGCCGACGCCGGCCTGTGCTATCCGCCGCAGGAGCACAGCGTCAACCTCGGCGCCGGCGGCGCGCAGGCGGCGTCCGGCCTGCCCATCGGTGTAGGTGCAGGCGCCGGTGCAGGGCAGGGCGGCATGTCGACGCCGCTGTCGTCGACGCCGATGACGGATTCGCCAGCGGCCCCCGCGCCAGCCCCGACAGAGGCTGCGCAATCCGACCTTTCGAACATCGCCGGCATCCTCGGCGGCGGCAGCCTGCTGGCCATCGTGCCGGCCTTCATCCTGCTCGGCCTGGGCCTGGCGTTCACCCCCTGCGTGCTGCCGATGGTGCCGATCCTGTCCTCGATCATCGTGGGCGAGGGCAAGCACGTGAGCCGTTCGCGCGGCTTCGTGCTGTCGGTGGCGTATTCGCTGGGCATGGCCATCGTCTACACGCTGCTGGGGATCGCCGCCGGCCTGGCCGGCGAGGGTCTCGCCGCCGCGCTGCAGAATCCCTGGGTGCTGGGCGCCTTCGCGCTGCTGATCGTGGCCATGTCGCTGTCGATGTTCGGTTTCTATCAGTTACAACTCCCTAACACCTTGCAGACCCGTTTGACGCAGGCATCCAACAGCCAGCAGGGCGGCAAGCTGGCCGGCGTGTTCGTCATGGGCGCCATTTCGGCCCTGATCGTGGGCCCATGCGTGGCCGCGCCGCTGGCCGGCGCCCTGGTCTACATCAGCCAGACGCGCGACGTCCTGATCGGCGGCGCGGCGCTGTTCTCGATGGCGGTGGGGATGAGCATCCCGCTGCTGCTGGTGGGCCTGTCGGCCGGCTCGCTGCTGCCGCGCGTGGGCCCGTGGATGGAATCGGTGAAGCGCCTGTTCGGCGTGCTGATGCTGGCGATGGCGATCTGGCTGGTGTCGCCGGTGCTGCCGCCGGTGGCCGAGATGCTGCTGTGGGCGGCGCTGCTGCTGGGTTACGGTTTTTATCTGCTGCGCCATACCCGTCATTGGGCGGCGATGGCCTTCGGGGCGGCGTTTGCCGTGCTGGGGGCGACCCAGCTGGTCGGGCTGGCCAGCAGCGGACGCGACGCATACGCACCGTTGGCGCACCTGGGCGGCGCGCCGCAGAACCATGGGCTGAAGTTCACCCGCGTCAAGACCGTGGACCAGCTCGACGCGGCGCTGGCGGCGAATGCCGGCAAGACCGTGATGCTCGATTTTTATGCGGATTGGTGCGTGTCGTGCATCGAGATGGAGAAGTTCACCTTCGTCGATCCCGCCGTGCAGCAGAAGCTGGCCGATACGGTGCTGCTGCAGGTCGACGTGACGGCCAACGATGCCGACGACAAGGCCATGCTCAAGCGGTTTGGGCTGTTCGGGCCGCCGGGGATCATCCTGTTCGATGGGCAGGGCAAGGAGATTTCGGATAGCCGGGTGATCGGCTTCCAGAATGCGGAGAAGTTCTTGAATTCGTTGCAGAGGCTTCAGCGGTAACGCTCGCGCCGGTTGGACGCGTGGAGTCACTTGGTCCAGTGGACCAAGTGACGAGCCGTCCACCCCACGATATAGATTACGCCTGGGCGCGGTGGCCGTGATGGCCATGATGACGCGGACCCTTGCGGTGCTTGGCCTGCGCATCGAAGGTCTTGCGCTGCTCCGGCGTCAGCTGGGCGTAGAAGCTGTTCAACGAAGCCAGGCGCTGCTCCATGCGCGCGGTGCGCTCCTTCTGCATCGCGATCTGCTTTTCCATGCGCTGCGGCGCGCTCAAGCTGGCCCAGGCGGCGCGGTCGCCGCGTCCGCCGCGTTCACCCTTCTTTTGCGGCGCTTGGGCTGCGACGAAAGCGTCCCAGGCCGGCTGCTGCTGCGCATTCAGCTTGAGCGCATCGCGCAGCTTGGCCTGATGTTCGGCGCGGTGCTGTTCCATCTTCGCGCGGCGCTCGCCGGCCTTGGCCTGCCACTCTGCCTTCTTGGCCAGGCGCTGCTCGGCGCTCAATGCCGGGCGGCCTTCGGCAGGCGCGGCGGTCTGGGCCTGGGCGCCGACGGCAGCACCGAACAGGCCGGCAGCGGTGAGGGCGATCACGAGGTTCTTGCGGAGGGTATTCATGGTGGTTCCTTTGTGAGAGTCTGGTTGACGTGCATCCGAAACGCTCGCTGCACGGTTCCCATCTTGCGCACAAACTGTAACCGCGGGGTTTCCCCTGTCTCGTACATTGTATCAATATGTTTCGGGCCTATTGGCTTATACACAGCGATACAAAATGCTCCTCCGGCCTTGTCATAAACTCGGATAATTGAGGTTATGGATACTCCCTCTACGATTCTGATCGTCGACGATGACCGCGACATCCGGACCCTGCTGGCCGACTACCTCGAGTCGAACGGCTACCGGACGCTGGCCGCCGCCGACGGCACGGCGATGTGGAAGGCGCTCGACGAAACCCGTCCCGACCTCATCGTGCTCGACCTGAACATGCCCGGCGACGATGGGCTGACCCTGTGCCGCAAGCTGCGCGCCACCTCGACCCTGCCGGTCATCATGCTGACCGCCCGCAACGAACCGCTGGACCGCATCCTCGGCCTCGAAATGGGCGCCGACGACTACCTGCCGAAACCCTTCGAACCGCGCGAACTGCTGGCGCGCATCCGCAGCGTGCTGCGCCGCTCGCACGCCATGCCGTCCAACACGCCTTCCGAGAACGTGCAGCAGATGCGCTTCTCGGGCTGGACGCTCGACCTCACCGCGCGCCACCTGCTGAACCCGGACGGCATCGTGATCATGCTGTCGGGCGCCGAATTCCGCCTGCTGCGCGTGTTCCTCGAGCATCCGAACCGGGTGCTCAACCGCGACCAGCTGCTCAACCTCACGCAGGGCCGCGACGCCGACCCCTTCGACCGCTCGATCGACATCCAGATCAGCCGCCTGCGCCAGAAGCTGGGCGAGGATGCACGCATGCCCCAGATCATCAAGACGGTGCGCAACGGCGGCTACGTGCTGGCCGGCCAGGTGACGGTGGAGCCGGCGGCGTGAAGGACTTCTTCGGGTCGATGACCGGACGGGTGTTCCTCACGCTGCTGCTGGGCGTGTGGATCTCGGCGGCGCTGACCCAGCTGGCGGCCGACTACCAGCGCCTGCGCGACTGGGAAGGCTTGCGCGACCAGCACCTGCTGGAGCGCGCCGAGCAACTGGTCATGGCCACCGAGATCGTGCCGGCCGAGGCGCGCTCGATCTATCTCGACGTCGCCAACCGGCCGGGCCTCGAACTCCAGGTCAGCGACACGCTGCCGGCGGCCACGCCGGCTACCCCCTTCGCCAAGGCGCTGGCCTCGCGCCTGGGCAAGGGCTACCAGGTCGAATCGGTGGCCGCGCGCCCGGCCGCCTGCGACAGTGCGCTGCCCCAGCCGATGCTGTACGGCCTGCTCAGCATGCGCTTCGGCGGCGCCTGCGAATCGCTCAACGTCCACCTGCGCGACGGCGCCGAGCTGCGCCTGTCGGTGCTGCCGCCGCGCTCGGCCCTGATCGTCGGCGACACCGACCTGCGCATGCTGGTGGTGCTGTTCATGATCAGCATCGCCGTGCTGGCCTACCTGGTGGCGCGCATGACCACCCGCCCGTTCAAGCAGCTGGCCCAGGCCGCGCAAGACCTGGGCCAGGACATCAATCGCCCGCCGCTCGACCTGACGGGCGCCAGCGAGATCCGCCAGGCCAGCGCCGCCTTCAACGCGATGCAGGCGCGCATCCGCCAGTACATCTTCCAGCGCACGCAGATGCTGGCCGCGATCACCCACGACCTGCAGACGCCGCTCACGCGCATGCGCCTGCGGCT
>DDKG01000111.1 GCA_002339265.1 Massilia sp. UBA2604
CAAGCAGTCGAACAGCATGTCCTCGATGGTCATGTCGCTGCTGCAGTAATCGTCCCGGGGACCGGGTTCGGCCCGGGCGCCAGAGAAAAAGGCCATCCCTGCGGTTGGCCTTTTTCGTTTCTGAACCAGGCGTCATGGAAAATATTTCTCAAAAGAATTTAATGCCAGCGAGAAATTTGCCGCCTTATACAGTTGAGAGCGAGTGACGCACTCGAAACCGCAACCCATCAGGAGTTACCATGCTGAGCCTTCACACCAATAACGCCGCCCTGTCCGCGCAGAATTCGATCTCGCGCACCCAGAGCACGCTGTCGACCTCGATGACCCGCCTGTCGACCGGCTATCGCATCAATTCGGCGATGGACGACGCCGCCGGCCTGCAGATCGCCTCGCGCCTGAAGGCCCAGACCTCGGGCATGACCGTCGCCATGCGCAACACCCAGAACTCGACTTCGATGCTGCAGACCGCCGAAGGCGCGCTGGACGAAGTGTCGAACATGCTGATCCGCATGAAAGACCTGGCCACCCAGGCTGCCGACGCCTCGTCGACCGATGACGACGTGACCGCTATGCAGGCTGAATACGATGCGCTCGGCCTCGAACTGGACAACATCATGACGAACACGACTTTCGGCGGCAAGCCGCTGCTGGATGGCGGCACCCTCGATGCGGCCATGACTTTCCAGATTGGCGCGTCGGCTAGTGAAACGATGTCCGTCAATCTGAGTACCGAGCTTGGCGAACTGGTGACCGCCATCGGCACTGCTACCCCCGCCGATGCTCTCGACACCGCTGGTACCGCCATCGGCAACCTGACCGACGCGCTGGATAAGGTCGGCGTCGTTCGCTCGGGCCTGGGTGCCGCCGCCAACCGCCTGGAACACGTGTACAACAACCTGGCCAACATCAGCACCAACACCAAAGCCGCCACCGGCCAGATCATGGACGTCGACTTCGCCAGCGAAAGCGCGAACATGACCTCCAATCAGATGCTGCTGCAGGCCTCGACCGCCATGCTCAAGCAGTCGAACAGCATGTCCTCGATGGTCATGTCGCTGCTGCAGTAACAGCTTGCGCGATCCCGGTTCGCACCGGGCTGAAACGACAAGGCCAACCGCGAGGTTGGCCTTTTTCATGGCGCAGCTACCGTTTCAAACGTCCTGCCAGCCCACCGGACGCCGCTTGACGACCCGCGCCGGCACGCCCACCGCGATGCATGCATCCGCGACCGGGCCGGTGACCACGGCGCCGGCGCCGACGACGCTCCAGGCGCCGACCGTGCAACGCGGTATGACCGAGCAGCCGGTCCCCAGCTCCGCGCCCTCGCGCAGCAGGACATTGCCGGCGACGTGCACGCCGGGCGCAAGGGTGACGAAGTCTTCCAGCACATCGTCATGGGCCAGCGTGCTGCCGACATTGACGTGCACATGGGCGCCGATCCGGATATCGGTGGTCAGCATCGCACCGGCGCAGATGAGCGCGCCCTCGCCCAGGGCGACCGCGTCGCCGATCCACGCGCGCGGGTGCACCAGGGCCGGAAACGGATTGCCGCCCTGGGCGCGGATACGCCGCACCACGGCGCGGCGCGCCGCGGGCGCGCCCAGCGCCACGACGACGTGGACCTCGGGACGGCCTGCCAGCCAGTCGAGACCGCCCAGCACCGGCAAGCCGGCCACCGCGGACGCCCCTTCCAGGCCGGCGTCGACCAGGAAGCCCCGGCAATCCCAGGTCGGCCGCAGCGCATTGATGTCGCGGACGGTCTGCAGCACCTCGCGGCCATGGCCGCCGGCGCCGAAGATCACGAGCGGTCGAGGTGCGCTCAGGACTGCGCTCATGACTGCACGACGAGGCGCACGATGCGCTCGACATCCGTATCGCCCAGGTCGGGGTAGATCGGCAGGCACAGCACCGCGCGCGCCGCGGCCATGGCGACCGGCAGATTGTCGCGCTGTGCGGACGGCAGCCCGCGATACATCGGGAACTCGGTGATCAGGGGATAGAAGTAGCGCCGCGCATGGACGCCGGCGTCCTTGAGCTTCCGGTACAGCGCATCGCGCCCGAGCGGATGCTCGGGGCCCACCAGGATCGGGAAATAGGAATAATTGGCCACGCTCTCGCCGGCGTCGTCCAGGCAGCGGATGCCCGCCACGCCGGCCAGCCGCTCGCGGTACAGCGCGTCGATCGCACGACGGCGCGCGATCGCCCCATCGACATGGCGCAGCTGCAGCATGCCGAAGGCCGCATTGATCTCGCTCATCTTGCCATTGATGCCGGGCGCGACCACCGTGACCTCGTCGACGAAGCCGAAATTCTTGAGGTGGTCGATGCGCTGCTTGGTGCGCGCGTCGGGGCACACGATGGCGCCGCCCTCGAAGGTGTTGAACACCTTGGTCGCGTGGAAGCTCAGCACCGCCAGGTCGCCATGCCGCAGGACGCTGCCGCCGGCGTCGCGCACGCCGAAGGCATGGGCCGCGTCGTAGATCACGCGCAGGTTGTAGTTGTCGGCGATCTTCTGGATCGCCTCGACGTCGCAGGGATGGCCGTAGCAGTGCACCGGCATGATGGCCGTCGTCTGCGGCGTGATCGCGGCCTCGATCCGGGCCGGGTCCAGGTTCAGCGTGCGCGGATCGACGTCGACGAACACCGGCTTGATCCCGTTCCACAACAGCGAATGGGCGGTGGCGACGAAGGAATACGGGGTGGTGATCACCTCGCCCGTGATGCGCAGCGCCTGCAGCGCCGTCACCAGCGCCAGTGTGCCGTTGGAGAACAGCGCCAGGTGCTCGACGCCGAGATAGTCGCACAGGGCGCGTTCGAGCTGCTGGTGGAACGGCCCGCCGTTGGTCAGTATCCGGTTGTCCCAGATCTTTTCCAGGTAGGGCAGGAATTCGTCCAGCGGCGGCAGATGCGGCCGCGTGACGTAGATCGGAGTGTCCTTGCTCATACGCTTCTCCTGTGCGAATCGAGCGTGTCCATGGTTCAGCCCACGGTCCCCACGATCGACACGTCGCGGTTCTCGGGAATCTCGTTATACGACAGCACGTGCAGGCCCGGCGCGAACAGGCGCGCGTAACGGGCCAGCAGCGGGCGCACCTGCGGCAGCACCAGCAGCAGCGGCGGCGTGTGCTGCTGCTTCATCTGCTCGCGCGCTACCGGCATATTAATCTGCAACTGCGACAGCAGCTGCGGATCGATCGGGTAATTATCCAGCACCACCTTGCCGCCGCCGGCCTGGCGCGCCTGGTTCAGGGAGCCGAGCAGCATGTTTTCCAGTTCGGCCGACAGGTTAAAGGCCGGCATGTCCTTCTTCTTGCCGAACAGGGTCGACACGATCTGGCGCCGCAGCGCGCAGCGCACCTCGGCCGCCAGCAGGATCGGATCCTTGGTCGTCTCCGAACTGTCGAGCAGGGTGGTGGCGATCACCACGATGTCCTTCAGCGACACGCCTTCGGCCAGCAGCACGCGGAACACGCGCAGCAGCTGGGTGTGCGTCAGCGCCTTTTCCAGCGCCGCCGCCAGCTTGGGCGACAAGGCGGTCAGGCGCTCCAGGATCGCCGGCACGTCCTCGTGGCGGAACAGCTCGTGCAGGTATTCGCGCACCACCTTGGAGACGTGGGTCGCGATCGCGCTCGGCACCTCGACCACCTGGTAGCCCAGGCCCAGCGCATGCGCCTTCTGGTCGGGCGTGATCCAGGTGATGGCCATGCCGTAGGCCGGCTCGATGCCGGGGACGCCATCGAGTTCGCCATACACGTTCGGCGACGGGATCGCCAGCAGGTGCTCGGGCATCACCTCGGCCTCGGCCACCACGGTGCCGGACAGGCTGATCGAATACTGGGTCGGGCGCAGCGCCAGGTCGTCGCGCACCCCGATCGCCGGCAGCAGCATGCCCATCTGTTCCGACAGGCTCTGGCGCACGCCCTTGATGCGCTTGGACAGCGGCTCGCCCTGGGCGCGGTCGACCATGCCGACCAGCTTGTAGCCGACCGCCACCGTGACCGGCTGCACCACCGGCAGGGCCTGCCAGTCGAGGTCCGGGACGCGCTCGTCGCGCAGCGCGGCCTCGATTTTTGCCACGCCGGCGACGTCGGGCGCCTTGATCCGGCCGCCGACCTTCCAGCCGGCGAAGGCCAGCACCGCCGCCGCCAGCGCGAAGAACAGCCATGGCATGCCCGGCACCACCGCCATCAGCAGCATGACGCCGGCCGCCGAGTACAACACGCCCGGCTGGGCCAGCACCTGGTTGCCGACCTGCTGTTCGAGGTCGCCCGATTCGCCGATGCGGGTCACCAGGATCGCAGCTGCCGCCGACAGCATCAGGGCCGGGATCTGGGCCACCAGGCCGTCACCGATGGTCAACAGCGCATACACGCGGAACGAGTCGCCCAGGGCCAGGTCGTACATCAAGGCGCCGATCGCGACGCCGCCCACCAGGTTGATGATCAGGACCAGGATCGAGGCGATCGCGTCGCCGCGCACGAACTTCGAAGCGCCGTCCATGGCGCCGTAGAAGTCGGCTTCGGCGGCGACGTCCTTGCGCCGCGTGGTGGCCTGTTCCTGGTTGATCAGGCCCGCGTTCAGGTCGGCGTCGATCGCCATCTGCTTGCCCGGCAAGGCATCGAGCGTGAAGCGCGCCGAGACTTCCGAGATCCGTTCCGCGCCCTTGGTCACGACGATGAAGTTAATGATCATCAGGATCACGAAGATCACCAGGCCGACCACGAAGTTGCCGCCGATGACGACGTTGCCGAAGGCTTCGATCACCTGGCCGGCCGCATGGGTGCCCTCGTGGCCGTGCAGCAGCACGACTCGGGTAGATGCAACATTGAGCGCCAGCCGCATCAAAGTCGCGCCCAGGATCACGGTCGGGAATACCGAGAAGTCGAGCGGACGCTTGGCCGTCACCGCGACCAGGATCACGATCAGCGACAGCACGATGTTGAAGGTGAACAGCACGTCGAGCAGGATCGGCGGCAGCGGCAGCATGATCATGCCCAGCAGCGCGATCAGGAATACCGGCGCGGCGAACTTGTGCCGCCGCAGCTCGCCGACGAAGGCATTGATGGTATTCGTGAAGTTCATGCTTGTCTTTCGCTCAGGTGAGATGGGACGTCCATCTCGTGGGGGAACCGCGGGGGCGCCTGGCGCCGGCCCGTGCGGAACGCATTCAATTGTAAAACGTAGTTCAGCACCTGCGACACCGCCTGGTACAGCTGGGCCGGAATCTGCTGCTGCACCTGGCTGGTGTTGTAGATGGCGCGCGCCAGCGGCGGCAGGGTCAATGTCTCGACATTGTTTTCCCGCGCTATCTGGCGGATGTACAGCGCCATCTCGTCGACGCCCTTGGCCACCACGAACGGCGCCTCGGCGCGCGCGGTGTCGTACTTGAGCGCCACCGCATAGTGTTCCGGATTGACGATCACGACGTCGGCGGTCGGCACCGTGCTGCGCACGCTGCGCCGGGCCAACTGCTGCTGCAGCTGGCGGATGCGCTGCTTGACCTCGGGGCGGCCCTCGTTGCTCTTGTGTTCTTCCTTGATCTCTTGCTTGCTCATGCGCTGGTTGCGCATGAACAGGAAGTGCTGCACCGGCACGTCGATCAGCGCGAACACCACGAACACCGCCACCAGCGCCATCAGGGCGTCGAAGGCCAGGCCGCTGCCGGCGGCGATGGCGTCCATCAAAGGCATGCGCTGCAGCTCGACGTAGGCCTTCATGCCGGCGCGCGACACCATCCACAGCACCACGCACAGCATGACGGCCTTGCCGAACGAGGTGAGAAAGCCCACCCAGTGCTTTTGCGTGAACAGGTTGCCCAGGTTGGTGATGGGGCTGAAGCGGCTCAGTTTCGGCTGCAGGTTCTTGCCGCTGGCGACGAAGCCGCCCGGCATCGCGCCGGCCACGACGATCGCCAGCGGGATCGCCAGCAGCGGCAGCACCATCTGCACCAGCAGCATGACTGCGGCGCCGAACACGGTCGACAGCGCGTTCTCCATGTCTCCCGCCGCGCCCAGCGGCACGAACACGAGCCGGAACAGGTGGCGCATGTCTTCCAGGTAGGTGGGCGCCATCAGGGCGAACAGCTTGAGGCTGATCAGGATGCCGACCGCGGTCGCCAGGTCGCGCGAACGCACCACCTGCCCTTCCTGGCGCGCCTTCTTGAGCTTCTGCGCCGAGGGCTTTTCGGTCTTGTCGCCGCCGCTGTTGTTATCCGCCACGGGCCATCCTCATCTGCTCGGTCAGCATCTCGAGCACCTGGTTGGTCATGGCGATGTAGTGCTCGGGAATGAAGCGCACCAGCTGGATCAGCATCAGGAGGCCGAAGATCGTCACCAGCGCGAAGCCGAGCGAGAACAGGTTCAGGCTGGGCGCGACCCGGTTCAGGAAGCCGAAGCCCATCTGCACCACGATGGTCGAGAACACGATCGGCAGCGCCAGCAGCATGGCGGCGGCGAACACCCAGCCGACATTGAGCGCCACCGCTTCCAGCAGCATCGGCTGGAAGCCTGAACCGACCGGCCAGGCGTGGAAGCTCTGGCCCAGCACCGCGACCAGCACCAGGTGGCCGTCGATCGCGAAGAACACCAGCATCGCCACCAGCGACATCAGGCCCGAGATCACGTCCGAGACCTGGCCGTTGATCGGATCGTTCATCTGGGCCATCGAGAAGCCGATCTGGCTCGAGGTCAGGAAGCCCAGCATGGTGACGGCCGCCATCGCGAACTGCAGGGCCAGGCCCAGCACGCCGCCGATCACGGCCTGTTCGAACATCGCCACCACGCCGGACAGCGAAAACGGATCGGGCGCGGCCATGCCGGCGCGCGTGGTCAGGGGCAGCATCAGGAACGACAGCACGATCGCCAGCAATGCGCGCACCGGCATCGGGATGGTGCCGTCGCCCAGCACCGGGGCGGTGACCATCATCGCCATGATGCGGCAGAACGGCCACCACAGGGCGCCGATCAGCGGCAGCAGGAAGCTGAACAGCTCGATGCCCATTCAACCCACCAGGGTCGCCGCGCGCTGGAATACCGAAACGCAGTAATCCATCAGCCGGGTCGTCATCCAGTGGCCGGCCAGGATCACCGCCAGCAGGGTCACCAGCAGGCGCGGCAGGAAGCTCAGGGTCTGTTCGTTGATCTGGGTGGCGGCCTGGAACAGCGCCACCACCAGGCCCATGATCAGGCCCGGGACGACCAGCACCATCACCAGCAGCATCACAATCTGCAGGGCCTCGACCACCAGGTCGACGGCGATATCGGGACTCATGTTCGTCGCTCTCTCGTGTGTTATCGGCCGGCTAGTAGCCGTGGATGCTGCCCACCAGGGTGCTCACCGTCAGGGTCCAGCCGTCGACCAGCACGAACAGCAGCAGCTTGAACGGCAGCGAGATCACCAGCGGCGACAGCATCATCATGCCCATCGCCATCAGCACCGA
>DDKG01000219.1 GCA_002339265.1 Massilia sp. UBA2604
GTGGAGGATTTGCTCGATATCTCCCGCGTCAGTCGCGGCCTCGTGACGCTGGACCGGACGCCGGTGGATGTGCGCCACGTCGTCGAAGCGGCAGTGGAACAGCTCGAGGCATCGGCTACCGCGCGGCGCCACGCGATCGTCGTGACTTTGCCAGAGCACCAATGCCTGGTCGCAGGTGATCGAACGCGACTGTTGCAGGTGGTCGCCAACCTGCTGGGGAACGCGATCCGCTATACACCCGAACGTGGCCTTATCGAGGTAGCCGTGTCGATGCGCGACGCCGTAGTCGCGGTGCGCGTTGCCGACGATGGCATCGGCATCCCGGCGGCGCTGATGCCGCACCTGTTCGACCTGTACACGCAAGCCGAGCGCACGGATGGCAGGACTGGGGGGCTTGGCCTCGGGCTCGCCCTGGTCAAGAGCCTCGTGGAAGCCCATGGCGGCTCAGTGACAGCACATAGCGTCGGCATCGGCGCCGGGAGCGCGTTCGAAGTGCAATTGCCCGCCATGGGCATCGTGGCGGCCACGAAGGACGCAGCCCGCTTCGCCCTAGGCGGTCCCGGCTAGGTTGACGACCGGCAGGACGAATTTCAGCCGCATCCCCTGCCCTGGCCCGGCGCTATGCGCCGACACCATGCCGCCATGGGCGTCGCAGACGCTTTTCGCGATCGCCAGCCCTACTCCCGCGCCGGAAGACACCCGGGCCGGATGGTGGGCAAACTTGCGAAACGGGACAAACAGTTCACGCAGCTGGTGCCGCGGCGCACCGATCCCGACATCTTCCACCGAGATCTCCAGCAGTGCGCCATCGATGCGTGCCGACAATGCAATGGAAGCGCCATCGTCCGAGAAGTCGCTTGCGTTGAGCAGCGCATTTCCAAGCGCCTGCGCGAGCCTTTCGGGATCGCACAGCAGTGCGACGTGTTCGTCGCCGCCACCGACATCGATGCGCAGCGTCTGGCGGCGCGTGCCGATCGACGCGGCAGCGACGTCACGCGCCAGGCCGAGCACCTCTCCCACTGTCGCCGCGCGGATCGCCACTGGAATGTCGCAGGCGCGCTCGATGCGCGACGCGTCGAGCAGGTCGGTAATGAAACGCGCAAGCTGGCGCGTCTGCCGCTCGACGATCCCGGCCATGCGCGCGATCTCGGGCTCGGTCGCCATCCTGCCCATGGCCTGTGCCACGCTCATGATCGGCGCGAGCGGATTGCGCAGCTCGTGGGCGAGGATGCGGAGGAACACGTCCCGATTCTGCGCGGCGTGGTCGACTTCGCTTTCGAGACGGCAGCGTTCGCTGATGTCGGTCAGCGAACAGACCACGCCAACGACCTCGCCACCATCCGCAACGACGGGACGGGCATGGATCACCAGCCGCCGCTGCTGGCCATCAGCCGATTCGGCGATGCATTCGAACGGCGCCTGGGCATGCCCGGTGGCAGCCGCCCGGGCGGCGGGTGAGACCGACCTCTGCAGAGCAATGCCGCCAGCATCGTATAGCGCGGCAAAGCCATCCCACCTGCCGGGCTCGCCCACGTGCGACTGTTCGCCCCACAATCGCTTCGCCGAGCCGTTGCTGTGCACGACCTCCCCGCGCCTGTCGCAGCAAAATGCCGGGCAGGCGATCTGGTCGATCACCCACATGCAGGAAACCGGCCAGCCCGGCTCGGTCATCGCGATCCGGTCAGTTGTCATTGCGTCTCCATCCATCATTGGTCTAGCAGTCATTCTCGCCGGTTGCGCAGTCATGCAACGTAGGAGCATGGACAGTGCGCTCGTCGTCCCAAGACCTGCCGGACTCGTGCAGCCGGCCTATCGAACGCGATGTCCCTGGGCCACCATGGTATTGTCGAGGATTGGGGAGGTTTCCCTCACCTGCGTCGTGCCACGGTCCGTCGCTTCTACAGGACCATATCGACATGACGGCTATTCCACCTCGACGGGTGCTGGTCATCGACGACAACATCGATCTGGCCAATATGTTCGCGATGCTGCTCGAGGCTAACGGTTACGTGACTAGAACCGCGTATTCCGGCCATGAGGGACTGGAAGCGGTTCGGGCCTTCATGCCGGATGTCGTCATCTGCGATATCGGCATGCCCGACATATCCGGCCATGATGTGGCCAGGCGCATCCGCGATGGCGGCTATGGCTGCAAGCCCACGCTGATCGCGGTGTCGGGCTGGGGCGATGCGCGCACGCTGGCGGCAAGCAGCGCTGCGGGCTTCGCAGTGCACATGACAAAGCCGGTCGCCATCGAGGCCGTCCTGGAGGTGATGCGCGACCAGCGTCCACCAGCCTAGGCGCACCTGGCACGCCCTCGACATTGCGAACACGCGGGTAGCGCCTGACGTCTAATGCAGGCAGCTGCGCTTGTGAATATACATCTCCCGGTCTGCCAACTGGACATAGTCCAGCAGTGCCGTACCGCTGCCCGGATCACACTGCACGGCCCCGGCGCTGACTGCGAGCAAGTAAGTGCGCTCCTGCATCAGGTTAAATGCGTGCAGGTTGTCCCGAAGCCGCGCCAGTATCGCGCCCGGGTGCGCATCGTCGAGTACGAATGCGACGAACTCGTCGCCCCCGAACCGCGCCAGCACGTCACTGTCGCGCAGCGATTCACGCAGCACGGCCGCAGCGTCCTGGATCAGCCGGTCTCCGGCGGCATGGCCGAGCTGATCGTTCACCAGCTTCAGGCCATCGATGTCGGCATAGATGACGGCGCAGCCGGCATGCTTGCGCCGGGCCAGCCTGAACATGTGCTCGGCCTGGACGAAGAAGCCGCGTCGGTTGTTCAGGCCAGTCAGGACATCGGTCAGGGCGAGGGTGCGCACCGCACCTTCGGACTCGTCGCGGCGCGCCAGTTCGTCGGCATGCGCCACGGCGCTGCCCTCCATCTGCCGCCGCTGGACGGCGACCTGGGTCTCGAGCGATGTGCGTTCCAGGATTCTGCCGAGCGTCGCAACGGCCAGTTCGAGTATCGTGCCCAGCAGGCGGCGCCGCACGACCCATGTCTTCGGCGCCGCATCGGCGGTCCAGGCGGCGGCCAGCACCGTCATGGCACGAGGGGCCGGCACACCCATCAGCATCGTGCGCGGGGCGACCATCCTGGCCTTGCCCGGACCACTGCCCAGGCGCTCCAGCACCATGCCGTACCGGTCGGGATCGGGCGGCCCCCTGCGTGGCTCACCGTTGCAGTCGAACTCGATACATTCGTTGATTTCTCCACGTACGAGCAGCAGGGCGCTGTCGACATCGGCGAGTTCCGTCATGGCCCGGCCTGCCAGAGCCAGCGCGTCAGAGGCCTTATCGGCCTGCATGAGTTCACGCGACATGGTGACCACGGCGCGCAATCGCCTTGTTTCTGCTTCCGGACCCTGTTCGGTAGTGCGTGTCATCCTTGCTCCTCAACATGCGTTGGTCCGCAGCCATGGCTGCGGTGCATCAGCCGCCGGCTGACGACGGGGTGATTGCCTCCGATACCGACTGCCCTGCGCTTTCCCGACGGCGCAGGAGCGGATGGCCAAGAACGCGTTCGATCACGCGGTCAGGGACATGCTTGTAGCGCATGTAGCGACTGGCGAGGTCGCCGTTACGCGCTGCCAGGATATTCAGGCCGCGTGCGACCGCGTTCGCGGTCGGCTCGTCTGTTCGACGCTGACGTTCATTGCTGCACATCGTTCCTCCATCACGCTCCACCGGAACGAGGGCCGCCACGGGAGAGGCGCATAGCCGGCGCTTCAAGCCCCGGTGCGATTCATCATACGCTCCGTACCGGCTGGCTGCCAGCGCTTTTCATGGAGGTCCGCCAGGCAGGTCGGACCGCGTTCCCGCCTGCCATTCCCATGCCTCGTGCTCCCCCGGTCGGCACGGCGCATCGAACGTCGCGCCGTTTTCAGGCGACATGCACCAGCACGGCGATGTAGTGGCAGATACTACCGGCCAGCACGAACAGATGCCAGATGCCGTGGCCATGGCGCACCCTGTGGTCATTGGCATAGAACACGATGCCGGCTGTATAGAACACACCGCCGGCCGCCAGCCAGGCAAAGCCAGTGCCGCCGAGCGCATTCACCAGGGGTCCGGCATACCCGGCGGCGAGCCAGCCCATCAGAAGGTAGATCGCGAGCGACAGGATGCGCCGCTGCCTGGGGTACCAGAGTTCCTGCGCGATGCCGATCAGGGCCAGGCTCCAGACGACGCAGAACATCGTCCAGCCAACGGCGCCGCGCAGAGTCACCAGGGTGAACGGCGTATAGGTACCTGCAATCATGAGGTAGATCGCGCAATGGTCGAGTCTGCGCAGCACTTCCTTGGTAACGCCGCGGGCGCTGTGGTAAAGGGTCGAGGTCAGGTACAGCAACAGCAGCATGAGCGCGTAGACGCTGATGCTGACGATCTTCCACACATCGCCGGTGCGCGCCGCCACGACGACCAGCAGCGCGCCGCCGAGGGCCGCCGCCGCGGTGCCCGCGGCATGGGTCACGCTGTTGAAACGTTCGCCGTAATACATATGCCGCCTTTCCGACCATGAGCCAATGCTTGCGCGGCGCCAGCCCCGCACGGGGGCGTTGCTCAGTCGAGCGCTATTCGTTGCCCGAAAACCGTAGCACGGGTATGCACGCAGCGCCGTTGCCATGGCCGGGTCAGCACCCGCAAGGCCACCTCCAGCGATATATGATTGCTTGCCAGGGCGTCGGCGGCGGATCGAATGCCCAGCGGGCGATGGTTGCTCACGATGGCGTCGATGAGAATGGCGTTCAGGCTGTCGATTCGGGTGCGCATTGGCCACTCTAGCACCCGGGTGGCGAACGCGGCGAATATATTTTTTGTCAATCGGGTTAGCTGCATGGTTCCATGCTAATGTGGTCTCCACACCAAGGAGCATGCCATGCACATCGAGCCAAAAACGCATTACAAGGGCTATACCATCGTGGCAAATCCGGTAGAGACGATTCGCCGGCGCTTCATGGCCATTTTCACGATCTACGAGAGCGAACATGCCACCTTCCCTCTTTGCCATGACCAGGCGATGGGCAGCAAGGGTTTTCTGACGGCCCAGGAAGCAATCAACGAGTCCTTCGACAATGCCCGCAAGTGGATTGACCACAGGCACATACCGCAAATCCATTAGAGCGCCTGGTATCCTCGTCCAGCGCGCGTGCCGGCATGCGCCGCACCAGCCGTGGCGCCTGCTTGCGCCACATCCGGAGGGACCATGGAGAACCTGACAGGCGCGAATAACCTGGTGTTTACCCAGCTCGACGAGCGATACCGCGGCTATCGCATCGAATGGGCAACCATCACATCCCAGAATCAGCCCACCAAATGGCTGGGACACTTTCACGCGATCAAGGAGGGGGAACACACCATCCGGGGTTCGCTCGTCAATCCGCAGCACAGTGCCGCAGACGCCCTGGAGCGCATCATCCTTGTAGTGAAGGAAAGGATCGATGAAGCAGTCCTTTGAAACGCTGCTGCCGGGGGACACGTCGACCGATGACCGAGCCCGGCGCCGCACGCCTGCCGGCCGCCCACGTTAATGCACCACGACAGTTGGATATTGTAAATTTGACAATCTCTCGATTCGTACTATACTAACGCTCATCATCGTTCCCGGATGGGGAGACGTCCGGGGTAACGCTCGCATGGATTGGTGAGCGACGACAGTGGGAGACGTCATGCCTTTTCGAGTCCTGATTCTTTCTGCCCGCCCAGACGATGTCCGCGTGCTGCAGCGTGCCCTGGCCAACGCACGCGATGGCCCCTTCGAGATCGAGACCGCGTCCACCATGCTCGATGGACTGCGCAGTATCGGCAGCGGCACGATCGATGCGATCCTGGTGGATCTGCTGCTCGAAGATGCCCAGGGGCTGGCCTGCTTCGACCGGCTCCACGCGGCGGCACGCCACACTCCGATCCTGACGCTGTGCGGACTCGATGACGAGGCCGATGCCATCGAAGCAGTCCAGCGCGGCGCGCAGGGCTGGTTGTCCAGGGGCTACTACGACAATTACCTGGTGCCACAGTCGCTGCGCAACATCATCGAGCGCATGAAGGTGGAGCGTAGCGTATATGTGGCCCAAGCACGCGCCGAAATCACGCTCGATTCCATCGCAGATGCCGTCGTCTCGGTCGACGTCGCGGGGCGCGTGGATTATCTGAACACTGCGGCTGAGACGATCTGTGGCTGGTCCCGCAGCGAAGCACACGGACTGCCGGCCGCCGACGTGCTCAAGTTCGTCGACGGCGACAGTGGGCATGCGATCGCCAATCCCATCGACTATATCCTGCAAAGCAACCAGGCCTTGAACCTGAACGGCAACGCCATTCTCGTGTCCCGCCATGGCCAGCGCATTCCAGTCGAAGACTCGGCCGCCCCCATCCACGACTGGAACCGTCAACTCGTCGGCGCCGTGATGGTGTTCCGGGATATTTCCGACACGGTGGCCTTGACCACCAGAATGCGGCATCTGGCACAGCACGATTTTCTTACCGACCTGCCTAATCGTGCGCTGCTGAACGACCGCATCACCCAGGCGATCGCCCTGTCCGGGCGCAACAACACCGCGCCGGCTCTCCTCTTCCTCGACCTCGACAAGTTCAAGCACATCAATGACTCGCAGGGTCACGCCGTCGGCGACCGGCTGCTGCAGGCCGTCTCGCAGCGCCTGGTGGACTGCGTCCGCACGTCCGATACGGTCAGCCGCCATGGCGGCGACGAATTCGTGATCCTGCTTGCCAACGAACGGCGCGCCCAGGATGCCGCGCTGGCCGCCGAGAAAATACTGCAAGCGCTGTCGACGCCGTTCATGATCGACTCGCAGGAGCTGCATACCTCCACCAGCATCGGCATCAGCGCTTTTCCTTCCGATGGTAGGGATGCCGCCACGCTGATCAAGAACGCCGACACGGCCATGTACAGTGCAAAGGAGCTCGGACGCAACAACTACCAGTTCTTCCGCGAGAACATGAATACGCGCGCAGTCGAGCGTCAACGCATCGAGACCAGCTTGCGATGGGGGTTGGAACGCAATGAGTTCAGGCTGTACTACCAGCCGAAGGTCGACCTGGAAACCGATTGCATTACAGGCGTCGAAGCACTTCTGCGCTGGGAGCATCCGGAATTGGGACTGGTCGGACCCGAGCGTTTCATACCGGTCGCCGAAGAAACCGGCCTGATCGTACCCGTCGGACGGTGGGTTCTGGGCGAGGCGTGTGCGCAGCTGGCACGCTGGCGCAGTCTCGGCATCTCGAACGTGTCCATCGCAGTGAACATATCTGCATTGGAGTTTCGCCACCGCGATTTTTTCGCCCATGCCCTCGCGATCTTCGATGCCACCGGCGTGGATCGCATGCATGTGCAGCTTGAGCTGACCGAGAGCGTGCTCATGCACGATGTTGCCGCCAGCGCCCGCCTGCTGAAGATGTTCAAGGCAGTAGGGGTGCAGATCGCGGTCGACGACTTCGGCACCGGTTACTCGAGCCTGAGCTACCTGAATGAGTTTCCGATCGACGTGCTCAAGATCGATCAGTCGTTTGTCCGAGCGATCAAGGCTGAGGGAGGCGCTGTCAGCAACGGGGCAATCGTCAGCGCAGTGATCGACATGGGAAAGAACCTGCACCAGCGCGTCATCGCCGAAGGCGTCGAGGAAGAAGCGCAGCTCGCCTTTCTCAAGCACCATAATTGCAACGAAGGGCAAGGATTCCTGTTCAGCCATCCTGTCGATGCGACGCGCATGCAGCACATGCTCGACACCGGCAAGTATCCGTGACCGGTGCGCGCTCCACACAGTTCAGCATGCGGCGAAAAAACAGCGCGCGCAAGCGGCCCGTCGGAGACGAGGCAATCATTCAAGACTCGGGATGAGGATCTGCCCGATCCAGGTCTTTTCCTCCATCCAGGACCAGCGCCGCCCGCTCCAGTGTCATGCTGTCCGATAGCGTGCGCTGATCTTCCTGGTCGGTTTCGGGTGGGTCGAGCATGTCGGAAAGCATCGCTTCCAACTCCAGCGTGTCCCAGGGGAGGCCCGAGCGCACTCTGGTATGAATGTAATGCCTGATCTCGCTATCCTGCGCGGCGGTGAGCGGCAGGCCGCGGAACGTGTTCGCGGGTTCGGATGTCATCGTGTTCCCTCAACGGTATGGTGGGCAATGCGGAGCCTGCGCGCATTGCCCATCGTCGTGCGCACTGCTTGCAAGCATCGCGGCCGTCGCAGGAGTGGATCAGCGCCGCCGGGGTGGATAGCAAACGGCGAGCGCGGATGACAACGGCAACACTGCATGCTCAGCGCCGCCGCGACGGATGCCCCGCGCAACCGGGGCGATGGCGACGCTCAGCGTGCCGGCGGCGCAGTCCTGCCGCCGGGCTGGCGATAACCGTCACCGGTGTCGCCCGAAGTGCGTGCCGGGCCGGCCTGGCCATCGGGCTTCGCGTCCGCGAGATCGCCTCCCAGTTCGCTCAGGAACTGCGCGCCTGACCTGGCGCCCCGCTCTGCCTCCTTCACGAACGACGCGCGCACTTCTTTCATGGCATCGTCCTGCTGACGCAGGTTCTTGTCGGTCTCTTCGACCGAAGCGCGCGTGACCTCATCGGCCAGCGTACGCGCGGTACGCGAGGTTTCCTGAACATGCTGCTCGCTCACACGTGACAGGTCGACCTGGGTGCTGGCAGCGAGCTCCGACAACTGCTGTTGATACGATCGCAGCTTATCGGTGGCGGGCTGAGCGCCCAGGGCTGCTTTCGATAGCGCGTCGATCGGACGATCGACGTTCAGCATGCGCTGGGCGGTGCTGGTGGTTTCGTCGAACAGGGTCTGGCACAGCTGCATGTTCAGCTGGATCACCTGCTGGAAGGAGTGCGCGACGGTTTGCGAGAGTTCGTTCATGAACGCGGTCTGTGCATCGATATGCGAACGCACGGCGGGATTGACGGATTGGTCGAACGGATACATGGTGTACCTTTCACTGGAAAGAAAACTGGCCAAACGGGCGCTGGACGCAATACGTTGCAATGTCTGGCGGGAATGGACGCCGGCGGATGCCGACTGGAAGAAAACGATCCCTGAAGATCGCATGTGACTTGCACACTATGCGCTACTTTTCGCGCGCGTGCGGCGAGCGCGCGCATCTATTTGCGCACCGTGGCGCGCGGCAATGAATTGTGTCGTGCGAGCGCGAACCCGTACAAGCGACGCGCAAGATTCGGCATTGCAATCGCCTATATGACCGCATCCGCGGCGCACCGGAGTACACTGGATGCAGCGCCATGAATGCATCCCCGATGCACGACGTTGACTCCGGTCGTGGAGGCACATGGACACACTGCCCGCTGGTCACCACGGCCCGCACGCTGCGGGCCGTACCACGCATGCCACACCGATCCATCACCGCCTGCATTCCAGGCATGGCGGCAATACGATGGCCACGGGCCAGCATGCTCCCCTAGATCACCGCAGGAGGACATCATGCGACACACATTGACAGCGGTCTTCACAGACCGCGACCAGGCGCGGCAAGCGCTGGACAGATTGCTGGGCGCTGGACACGACGGAGCGAACATCACGCTGGCCGACATGCCGGAGCCCAGTCCCGCCCAAGACAGCGGCGAGCCGGATGCCCGGCGCTCTCCAGGCGCCCGCCATGCAGCCGCCGCGGCATTTCCGGCATGGTCTCCGGGCGCTGCAGACGGCGATCGCGTGACCATGCATACTCTCACCTGCCCGCCTGGCAGGTATGTGCTGACGTTCGCGACGGAATCGGATGCCGAGGCGCAAGGCGCGGCCGCCCTGGTGTCCGGGTTCGCCGGCTTGAACCCCGGCGCCGACCGTGGGAGAAGCGCCGATGAAGACGCAGGCATGCCGCACCTGCTCTATCGACGCCACGCGGCCCGCGAAGGGATGCAGTATCGGCTGCACGACCACCCTCATGGCGCTGGCGCCCATGGCATGCCCGGCGGTGACGAGGCAGCGCAGGCCGCCTATCGCTTCGGTCACGACATGCATGAGAACGACCGGTACCGCAACCGTTCCTGGCGAGAAGCGGACGGCGACCTGAAGCTGGTATGGGAAGAACGGATGCCGACAGGACCTGACTGGGCATCGTCGGCGCTGTCCGTGCGCGCCGGATGGAACAGCACCAGCCCGGAAATCGATGGCGACGACTACCATCGCAGTCACTGGAGGACGCGCTATGCCGGCAGCGCCACGCCGGCTCCGTCAAGGAAAGCGACCAACGCGGACAGGCCGCGTCGCGCCCCCGAGGCCGACTGGAGTCGGCGCCACCCAGGGGAACTCCCGCCCTGGGAAGCGTTCATGGATGCAGTACGCCATGGCTGGAGCAGGATCGTGATCGGCATCGACATGGACGAAGCCGACTACCGGCTGCACCATGCGA
>DDKG01000218.1 GCA_002339265.1 Massilia sp. UBA2604
TGTAGTTGATCCAGTCCGGCGCCGGCAAGTCCTTCATCCACCAGTGGTGGCTGCCGATGTGCGACAGCACCACGTCCTGGATGATGCCGATGCCGTGCTTCTTCGCTTCCTGCGACAGGCGCTTGAAATCCTCGTTGCTGCCGTAGCGCGGGTCGATCTTGTACAGGTCGGTCGCCGCATAGCCGTGGTAGGAGTAACCCGGCATATTGTTTTCGACGAGCGGCGTCGGCCACAGCTGGGTGAAGCCCATGCCGGCGACGTAGTCGAGGCGGTCGATGATGCCCTTGATGTCGCCGCCATGGCGGCCCAGGCCGCCCTTGCGGTCGAGCTTGTCCGGCATGCCCTCGATGCTGTCATTGGACGGGTCGCCGTTGGCGAAGCGGTCCGGCATGATCTGGTAGATCGCGTCCTTGCTGCTGAAGCCCTGGCGCTCGGCCGAACCGGCTTCGCGCTCCAGCAGGCGATAGGTGTAGCTGGCGCTGCGGTTGGCGCCCTTGAAGGCGATCTCGAAGCTGCCCGGCTTGACCTTCGGGTCGAGCGCCAGGTCGATGAACAGGTAGTTGCGGTTGGGAGTGCGGGTCACCGAGGCGATGCGCACGCCCGGATACGCCAGCGACGGATCCAGGTCGGCGATCTTGTCGCCATACACCATCAACTGCACCTGCGCGTGCTGCATGCCGGCCCACCAGAAGGGAGGCTCCATGCGGGCGATGTCAGGGGTTTGGGCGTGAGCGGCGAGCGAAGCGCCGCCGAGCACGATGCTGGCGAGGAGTTGTCTCATCATTATTGAGCGCCACTGCCACTCAGCGCTTGAGGTAGTAAGACTACAGACTCATGCAGAGAGGATAGGGATCGGCGCTAAAGTTGTTGTGTTAGCGAAAGCGTACTATAGAAATTCGCTGCAAACAATCAATACACCGACGTGCTCGTCTAGTGGAACTACATCCCGACGCTGTCACCGAATCTTAAGATTTCCTTCAGAAATACGTCGAATATCGGCGTCCCATGGCTGAAAGCGCCGATTTCTGTAGCCCAGCTACAACGTGAGCGCCACTGTTTTTTACGAAACCTGCCATTATTGTCGATACACACAGTTTTTCGGCTGCAACTTCTAGTTTTAGTACAGAGGTGCAGTCGGGACTGATAAAAATTGTCGAGGCATCGACCCCGGCAGCGGCAATGCCGCGCCGCGGAGAGCCCGCCTTTCACCGAGGAGACACATGAAAGCTACCGCCACCAGGCGCGCCGGCAAGTCGGCGCGTACCGCATTCCCGTTGAACCCGTTAGCCGCGGGCTGCGCCGTCCTGCTGTCGGCGCTGGCTGGCCAGGCCTTCGCACAGGCCTCCGGCAGCGAAGAGCAGACCGCCGTCGCACCGAACACTCCGACCGCAGCCGCCACCAGCGAAGTCATCGCTACCCCAGCGCCAGCGCCAAGCGTGTCCACCGTCACCGTGACCGGCATCCGCCAGGGCATCGAGGCGGCGATCTCGGTCAAGCGCAATTCCAACTCCATCGTCGAAGCGATTTCGGCCGAAGACATCGGCAAGCTGCCGGATTCGTCGGTCGCCGAGTCGATCGCACGCCTGCCGGGCGTGACCGCCCAGCGCAGCCGCGGTTCGGGACGCGCCTCCGAAATCTCGGTGCGCGGCCTGTCGCCGAGCTTCAACGGCACCCTGCTCAACGGCCGCGAAATGGCCTCGACGGGCAACGCCCGCAATCCCGAATTCGACCTGTTCCCATCCGAGCTGATGGGCGGCGTCGTGATCTACAAAACCCCGGACGCGAGCGTGATCGGCCAGGGCCTGGCCGCGACCATCGACCTCAAGACCGTGCAGCCGCTCGACTTCGGCAAGCGCGTCATCGCCGTCAACTACAAGAAGAGCCGCCTGGGCGTGCGCACCGCCGAGGAAGGCGATGGCGACCGCTTCTCGCTGTCGTACATCGACCAGTTCGCCAACCGCACCCTCGGCATCGCGGTCGGCCTGACCTCGTATGACGAGACGGGCGGCGAACAGCGCAAATTCGACGCCTGGGGTGGCCAGACTTCGGTGTTGCCTTACCAGGGCCGCGACGTGATCCTGCCGATGGGCTTCACGGCCGACACCGAAACCGGCTACCACAACCGCGACGGCGCTTTCGCCTCGCTGCAATGGCGTCCGAACCGCAACTTCCGTTCGACGCTCGACCTGTTCTACTCGGCCGGCGAAACCGGCTACAAGCGCAGCGGCATCGAAGGCGCGGTCGGCGCCAATACCTCGGGCCTGTACGATCCGGCCGGCGTGCTGGAAAACGTGACCGTGCAGAACGGCATCGCCACCAGCGGCACCCTGACCAACTACAAGGGCGTGGTGCGCAACCATATCGAATCGGCGGAAGACGACCTGAAGACCGTCGGCTGGAAGAACGAACTGAAACTGGGCGAGTGGAACACCAGCGCCGACATCACCTGGTCCAAGGCGACCAAGCTGAGCTCGCGCTACGAAACCAGCGCCGGCCTACCGGGCAATGCGGCCAACCTGGACACGATCTCGTGGACCGGCTTCAACGGCGGCAACTTCACCGACATCGCCTGGCGCACCGGCCTCAACTACGCCGATCCGAACGTCGCCCAGCTGACCGACGTCAACGGCTGGTCGGGCACGGCCGACAATCCGCTGGCCCAGGCCGGTTACCTGGCGCAGCCGTACATCGAAGACACGCTCAAGGCGATCCGCCTGAACGCCAAGCGCAACGTCGAGTGGGGTCCGATGTCGGCGATCCAGTTCGGCTACAACTTCACCGACCGTGAAAAAGCGCGCACCGGCGAAGAAGGCCGCCTGATGATCATCGGCGGCGACCGCTTCGGCGCGGTGCCGATGCCTGGCGCCACCGCGAACACGGCCGGCACCAGCGGCATCCCGATCTCCACCTGGAATCCACTGGGCTCGCTCGGCACGGTGTACGAACTGGCGCCGAAGGTCAATGCCGACATCCTGACCAAGATGTGGGACGTCAAGGAAACCGTGCAGACCGCCTACGTCATGGGCGACCTGAACGGCGAACTGTTCGGCCTGGAATACCGCGGTAACGTCGGCACCCAGTTCGTGCACACCAAGCAGATGGGCGGCGGCTACAACAGCGGCAACTGCACCGGCGAGACCGCCGACACCTGCCCGGTGGTGCGCACCACCGGCGAGCACGACTACTGGGACGTGCTGCCAAGCCTGAACCTGTCGTTCGACCTGAAGAACGACCAGGTGCTGCGCATGGGCGTGGCGCAAGTGCTGTCGCGTCCGACCCTGGACGACCTGCGCGGCGGCATCGGCTTCGGCGTCAACACCGGCGTGACCAATCCGTTCCTGAGCGGCGGCGGCGGCAATCCGACCCTGGAGCCATTCAAGGCCAAGTCGTTTGACCTGTCGTACGAAAAATACTTCGGCAAGAAGGGCTATATCAGCGCGGCCGGCTTCTACAAGAAGCTCGACACCTTCATCCTGCGTACGCCGTCGGAGTACGACTTCGCGCCGTGGGTCACCGAGACCACGCCGCTGCCGACCTCGGGCTCGTTCACCGGCTCGACCATCGGCGTGCTGAACCGTCCTGAAAACGGCGATGGCGGCACCATCCGCGGCTACGAGCTGGCGATCAACGTGCCGCTCGAGATGGTGCATCCATGGCTGGACGGCTTCGGCATCCTGGCCAACCACTCGAACACGACCTCGAAGATCGACCTGCCGGCGCTGGGCTTCGGCAACGTGCAGACTGCGGCGACCACCATCCCGCTGCCGGGCCTGTCGCGCAAGGTCAGCAACCTGCGCCTGTACTACGAAAAGAACGGCTTCCAGATCGCCGCCGCGGCGCGCAAGCGTTCGGACTTCCTGGGCCAGTCGCCTGACTTCTCGGACACGCTGCAGTACACCTTCGTGAAGGGCGAGACCATCGTCGACTTCCAGATCTCGTACGAGATCCAGAAGGGCTTCGCGAAAGGCGTGTCGGTGTTCGCCCAGGCTAACAACTGGAACAACGCACCGTACCAGGAGTACACCGACAACAGCGATTCGATCACCCGTCGCGTCGAGTACGGCCGCACTTACCAGTTCGGCGCCAACTACAAGTTCTAACTGAAGTAGGCACTGCGAGCAGGACTACAATGCAACCCTCGCGGCTTCGGCCCCGGGGGTTGTTTTACTTGGAAGAGACGAGGGACAGAATATGGAACACCAGGCAATCAAGGACATCGTCATCGTCGGCGGCGGCACCGCCGGCTGGATGACGGCTGCGGCATTGAGCAGCATGCTCAACGGCCGCTACAACATCCGCTTGGTCGAGTCGGACGAGATCGGCATCGTCGGCGTCGGCGAGGCGACCATCCCGATGATCCAGCGTTTCAATCGCGTGGTGGGGATCGACGAGAACGAATTCATGCGCGAGACGATGGGCAGCTTCAAGCTGGGCATTGAGTTCGTCAACTGGGGTAAGTTGGGCGAGCGCTATATGCACGGCTTCGGCCGCATGGGGCAAGACCTGGCCACGGTGCCGTTCGAGCAGTACTGGCACAAGATGCGCGCGCTGGGCAAGGCCGCGCCGCTGGAGGAATACTCGATCACGCGCATGGCGTCCAAGGCCGGCAAGTTCATGCCGGCGCGCACCGACGTGCCGAATTCGCCGCTGGGCGACATCGCCTATGCCTACCATTTCGACGCCAGCCTGTACGCTAAATACCTGAGAAAACTGTGCGAGAAGCGCGGCGTAACCCGGGTCGAGGGCAAGATCACGCGCGCCATCCAGCGCGAGCCGGACGGTTTCATCGAGGCGGTCGAGCTGGAAAGCGGCGCGAGGATCGAGGGCGAACTGTTCATCGACTGCTCGGGCTTCCGCGGCCTGCTGATCGAACAGGCGCTGCAGACCGGTTACGAGGACTGGACCCACTGGCTGCCGGCCGACCGCGCGCTGGCCGTGCCTTGCGAATCCGCGCCGACGATTACGCCCTACACCCGCGCCACCGCGCACAAGTCGGGCTGGCAGTGGCGCATCCCGCTGCAGCACCGCACCGGCAACGGCCACGTCTACTGCAGCCGCTTCATCAGCGACGACGAGGCGGCGGCGACCCTGCTGTCGAACCTCGACGGCAAGCCGCTGGCCGAGCCGCGCCTGATCAAGTTCCAGACCGGCATGCGCAAGCAGGCCTGGAACTGCAACGTGGTGGCGATCGGCCTGTCGAGCGGCTTCCTCGAACCGCTCGAGTCGACCAGCATCCACCTGATCCAGTCGGCGATCGCGCGCCTGGTCGAATTCTTCCCCGACCGCCGCTTCAGCGAGACCGACCGCATCGAATTCAACCGCCAGTCGCGTTTCGAGTACGAACGCGTGCGCGATTTCATCATCCTGCACTACCACCTGAACCAGCGGTCCGATTCGGCCTACTGGCTTGAATGCGCGAACATGGCGGTTCCCGACACGTTGCGCCAGAAGATGGACCTGTACCGCTCGCGCGGCAAGATCGTGCGCGTCGATAACGAACTGTTCTCCGAAGTGGGCTGGCTGCAGGTGTTCGAAGGGCAGAACATGCCGATCGACGGTTACCACCCGCTGGCCGACACCCAGTCCGAGGCCGATATTGCCGAGTACATGGCCAGCGTGCGCGACGTGATCCGCAAGTGTGTGGACGTGATGCCGTCGCATGAGGAATACATCACCAAGCACTGCGCGGCCAGGAAGATGTAGTCGTTTGGTCAGATCTGCCGCATGGCCGCCCTCGGGCGGCCTTTTTTTTCGCCTGTTGTAAGCCCGCATCAGACCGCCAAAATTAATGATGTAGCAAATTTTCAGGCAATTGCCCGCGGGACAGGCGATCTGAATGTTTTACTACAGGAAGTGCACCATCATGGTGCGCGGCACTCAAAATTTGCTGGTTTTGAGAGCATTTGTAGCCCGACTACAGACACGGCAAATTGCCTTGTCGCTCTTAAACTACAAAAAAGCCGTTAAATTACAATGAATTAGCGAAAAGCTTGTCCTGCAACTTGCTCTAAATAACTCCCGTTGACAGTGCATCTAGTTTTAATACAAAATTCCGCCCAACGTTGATTTTGTCGCAAAAGCAGATCCCGGCATGGCCAGACAGCTGATTTCGGGACCACATCGTTCTATCTGAGGGGACACATGAAAAACATCGCCACCAAGCGTGCCGCATTCCAGCTGAGCCCGGTTGCCGCCGGCTGCGCCATCTTCGTCACGGTCCTGGCCGGCAGCGCGCACGCGCAAACCGCCAGTACCGGTGAAGCCGCCAACCTGAACCCGGACGCGCCGGTGACCACCGTGACCGTGACCGGCATCCGCCGCGCGATCGAAGATGCGATCGCCGTCAAGCGCGAATCGACCGGCATCGTCGAAGCCATCTCCTCGGAAGACATCGGCAAGCTGCCGGACGTGTCGATCGCCGAATCGCTGGCCCGCCTGCCGGGCCTGTCGGCCCAGCGCGTCAATGGCCAGGCCCAGCAGATCAGCATCCGCGGCACCTCGGGCGACCTGTCGACCGCGCTGCTGAACGGCCGCGAGCAGGTCACCACCAGCTCGGACCGCTCCGTCGAATACGACCAGTACCCATCGGAACTGATCAGCGCCGTCACCGTGTACAAGACCGGCGACGCCAGCGTGATCGGCCAGGGCCTGTCGGGCACGGTCGACCTGCAGACCATCAAGCCGCTGTCGCTGCGTGAGCGCGTCATCACCGTCAACGTGCGCGGCGAAAAGAATTCGAAAGGCTCGATCAGCGCCGGCTCGCCGGACACCGGCAGCCGCATCAGCGCGTCCTACATCGACCAGTTCGCCGACCGCACCATCGGCGTGGCGATCGGTTACGCGCGCCAGGACAAGCCGAACGTACACCAGCAGTTCGAAACCTGGGACTGGGTGGATGACACCAATGTCGTGCCTGGCTCGACCGTCAAAGTGCCGAAGGGCATGAAGTCGATGGCCACC
>DDKG01000336.1:0-8485 GCA_002339265.1 Massilia sp. UBA2604
AAGGTCGCCAACCAGTGGAAGGTGTCGCGCGAAGACCAGGACGCCTTCGGCCTGGAATCGCACCGCCGCGCGATCGCCGCCCAGCAGGCCGGCTACTTCAAGGACGAGATCACCCCGGTCGAGATCATCACCCGCACCCCTGACCTGGTCACCGGCGAGATCAAGGTCAAGACCCGCACCGTGGACAGCGACGAAGGCCCACGTGCCGACGCCAGCGCCGAAGGCATGGCCAAGCTGAAGCCGGTGTTCGCGGCCAAGGGCTCGGTCACCGCCGCGACCTCGTCGCAGATGTCGGACGGCGCCGGCGCGCTGATCGTCGTCAGCGAAAAGATTCTGAAGGAGCACAACCTGACCCCGCTGGCCAAGTTCTCCTCGTTCGCCGTGCGCGGCGTGCCGCCGGAGATCATGGGCATCGGCCCAAAGGTGGCGATCCCCGCAGCGCTGGCCGCCGCCGGCATCACGCAAGACCAGCTGGACTGGATCGAGCTGAACGAAGCGTTCGCCGCCCAGGCGCTGGCCGTGATCCGCGACCTGGACCTGGACACCAGCAAAGTGAACCCGATGGGCGGCGCGATCGCCCTGGGCCACCCGCTGGGCGCGACCGGCGCGATCCGCGCCGCGACCGTCGTGCATGCGCTGCGCCGCAATAACCTCAAGTACGGCATGGTGACGATGTGCGTCGGCGCCGGCATGGGCGCCGCGGGCATCATCGAGCGCGTCTAAGACCATCATGGCGGCTGCTCGCAGCCGCCGCATTTCAAGCGTGGGCGGGAAATCCAAGCACCCGACGTCAATGCCGCGAGCGTGACGTGGGGTGGGCGGGTCTCCCGCCCACGCGTCCAATCAGCCTCAGAACAACCGTGGAGACAGCAGCATGACCATCCGCCTGACCAAAGCCGACGGCATCCTCACCATCGAATTCAACCGCGTCGAACGCAAGAACGCGATCACCGGCGCGATGTACCAGGCCATGGCCGACGCGCTGCGCGACGCCGAGCAGGACGCCGCGGTGCGCGTCATCCTGATCACCGGCCAGCCCGAGATCTTCACCGCCGGGAACGACCTGGACGATTTCCTGAACAACGTCGGCGAAGGCGCGATGACGGCCGAACGCCCGGTATTCCAGTTCATGACGGCCCTCGAAGGCGCGACGAAGCCGGTAGTGGCGGCCGTCGCCGGCGCCGCGGTCGGCATCGGCACCACGCTGCTGATGCACTGCGACCTGGTCTACGCCGCCGACAGCGCCAAGTTCTCGATGCCGTTCACCCAGCTGGGCCTGTGCCCGGAATTCGCGTCGTCGCTGCTGGTGGCGCAATCGGCCGGCTATACGCGCGCGGCCGAGAAGCTGCTGCTGGGCGAGCCGTTCCTGGCCCAGGAAGCGCTGGAGATGGGCATCGTGGCGCGCGTGCTGCCGGATGCCGAGCTGCTGTTCTTCGCACAAGGCCAGGCCGCCAAGCTGGCCAAGCTGCCGCCGGCGTCGGTCCGCACCACCAAGGCGTTGATGAAGCGTACGCGTGGAACGCTGGTGAAAGAGACCATCGCGGCCGAGAACGAGCGCTTCAGCGCCATGCTGACCGGCGCCGAGGCCAAGGAAGCGTTTACCGCTTTCTTCGAGAAGCGCAAGCCGGATTTCAGCAAGTTCGACTGAAAGGCAGCGACAGGCCTTACTTCGCTTCCCGCGGTGGAGTGAGGCTTTTGCTGTAGTACCCGGACGGGTCGAAACAGCAGACTCGCTTCTTTCCTGAGGCGAGCATGTCGCCGGCATCGGCCACGCGTTTCAAGCGGGTCTTGTCCTGCTTGGCGGATTCGATCCAGTGGATCCAGTCGATGCGGGCGATGATGGTGGTCGCGTCCCAGGTCGCCTTTGCCGGTGGCGATGCCGCCAGTACCTCATCGAGTTCGGGCGGCACATTCGGCTCCACTTCATCCGGCGCCGGGGAAACGTCGAGCGTGACGGTATTCCCGATCGTCACGCCTGCCTCGCTCATCAGCGTCGCCGGCACCCTGAACCAATGACTCAATTGGCCGTCGGGTTCGAGCATGGCCTGGAAAGGATGGCCATTGATGCTGCCCTGCATGCTCGTCCTGCCGCGTCGGGGGAAGGCATCGCTGATCTCCTTGGGCAAGACGACGAACGCCCAGCCATCTTCACCAAGCGGATCGGCCGGTCGGCGCAAGACTGCTTCGAAGCGCAATAGCGTGTCAGCTCTGTCCATTTAAGCTCCCCTCGGTGCATCGTCGATCGTTGCAGTGTAGGGAGAAAAAACAGCGGCTGTCAACGACGCTCGATGCGCAGCGCGTAGCAGCCGTAGGCGGCGAAGCGCGCCAGCACGAAGGCCACGTCATCCGCGCGAGAAAGGCATCCAGGTCGCGGGCGGCGGACGCTGTGCTGCTCAAGGTTGCATCCACGATCCGCTCATCCTCCGAATAAGCCCGCAGCACGAAGCTGGCGCCCAGATAGGGCTGCTCGCCATCGACCGGCAGCACATCGAGCCTCGGCGTGGGCTGTGGGGACGCCGACACGAAGACCGGACCGTATTCCCTGTACGGTCCGGCGAAGGTGAACGGGCAGTAGCTGCCCAGCAGGATCGCTTCGCCCGGCAAGTCCCGGCGCAGGCAGTCGCGCAGCGGCTCGCCGCCTTGTGCAACGTGGCGCTCTACCGGCTGGCCTTGGTCGTCAATGCCGGCACGGATGCGAGCGAGAAAGGCGTCCGCGAGGGGGGCGATCCGGATCGAAGGCAGGGCAGGTGAGAGGGTAGTCATGGCGGCGTCGCTGTGAAAGTGAAGACGCCGCGATGTTCGCGCAATCCCGCCGATGCGCGTTTCGTTCTTGCTTCCGAATCCGTTCAACGCGCCTGGGTCACGTGTGCTTCGCGCAGCGATCGCCATCCCAGCCGCGCTTCGATCGCGCGTCGATAAGAGGTATCGATATGTGCTGGCGTGCGGCGAATGTAGTCTTCGACCGCCGCGCGCCGTTCACCGGTGCAGCTATCCAGCCAGGCGACCACTTCGTCCGCAGTCGGCACGCGCCCATTCGCACCGTCGAACTTGGGCGGCACGGCGGTCCAGACGGCGGCGTCGATGCGCCGGGCGCGCAGCCAGGCCGAGACACGTGAATCTTCCTCGGCGCCATCCAGTGCGGGAATGCTGCCTATCCATTCAGGCCGTTCAGGCGTGATCTTCTCGCGCTCGCGCAGCATGGCGCGCGCCTCATCGAGGTCGTGCGTGTCGAGGTAGGCGTAATAGGTTGGGGCGAGGCGCGCGCTGTCGCACAGCACCAGCGCCAGTTCGGGGCTGTCGTCGCTCTGGCGGGCGAATTCGAGCGGCATGGGCGGGCCGCCGGGATGCCAGCCGGAGGCCAGCTTCAGGGCCTGCGGCTTCCACAGCAGCGAACCCCAGGCGATACAGACGATATTCATGGGCAGTCGACCGGCAATCAAAACCCCAGTCTAGCCCGCCATTGGAATCCGGCGAGCACGGCTAGGCCGTCAGTCTTCCTTCGCTTCCTTGGCCGCCGCCGCGCCGAACAGGCGATCCTTGGCCGACAGCAGCTTCTGCACCTTGGAACCCATCTTCATCAGCTGCGACATCGACTCGGGCGACAGGCGCTGCAGGTCGTCAAACCAGTTATTGGCCAGGTCGACCAGCTCATGCATCTCGCGCATGCGCTCCTGGGCGAACTGGTCTTCGGGACTCTTGGCGGTGGCCAGCAGCGATTCGCGCAGCACCGACAGGGTTGGCGCGACTTCGCGCCGGCGGCGTTCGGCCGCGACCACGCGGAAGATTTCCCAGACGTCGCCGAGCGAGGTGAAATACTCGCGCCGGTCGCCGGGAATGCGCGACAGGCGCACCAGCCCCCAGGACTGCAATTCCTTGAGCCCGATGCTGACGTTGGAGCGCGAGATGCCGAGCTTCTCGCCGATGTCATCGGCGTGCAGCTGTTCCTCGGTGACGAAGAGCAGGGCGTAGATCTGCCCCACCGTGCGGTTGATGCCCCAGCGGCTGCCCATCTCACCGAAGTGACTGACAAATGTTTGGACGAGTGGCGTCATGATTGCGAACTTTTCGATGCTTTTGAAAGGTGGATTATCCCACGGTCCAACGAGACGCACACGGACCGGCTCACCACCGTGGTGCAGCAGGCCGTTAATACATGAGTAATTCCCGACAAACTTGCTCTCCTTTCCAGACAAACTTGAAGTTTCAGTGCATAATTTCACTGTTTTCTGAAAATTCAAAATCTTTAGAAAGTTTGGCGTAAGCCAGAGATAACGCAGATCAAGGCATCCGCTTCACCGCAGGACTGAACACCATGAACGCGCAACGCAACCGCTCCATCATCCTCTGGCTCGCCGCTCTCGCGATCCTGTGGGGCGTGCTTGCGCCGTCACTGGCGCAGAATACGGCAACGCAGCAGGGCAAGACCTGGATCGAAGTCTGCATGTCGGTCGGGACCAAATTGGTGGGGCTCGACCTCGATAAGGACGGCGGCAAGGCCGTCCACCCCGGCATGCACTGCCCGGCCTGCGTGTCGCAGCATGACTTGGCGGTCGTCTCGCATCCGCCGGGCAGCCTGGTGCTGCTGGATACCCCGCTCGAACGCACCCTGCGTCCTCAGGGCCCGGTGCTGCCGCCCGCTTCGACCTTCCGCTCCGACCACCGCAGCAGGGCGCCGCCACTGGCCGCCTGACCGGTATCACCACGCGGCCCGCCGCCGCACCCCTCAATCGTCTGGAGAACCACCATGCTTCGCCGTCAAGGCCGTGGCCCGGCCACGCACGTCCCATCCACCCGCAGCGCCACTTTCGTGATGAGCGCGGCGGCCCTGCTGTGGATTCCACAGGCGGCCCTGCTGGCCTTTGCCGTGCAGGCTCTGGCCAATGGCGCCGGCCTGGCGGACATGCTGGCGCCGGCCGGTGGCTTCCTGCTGCTCGGCGTGCTGCGTGCCAGCAGCGAAGCGTGGAGTGCGCGCCGCCTGTTCGCCGCGTCGCGCCGGCATCTGGCGCTGCTGCGCAGCAGGGCGGCGCAGGCCCTGGCGGCGCGCTCGCCGCTTGACCGCGAGCGCCTGGCCAGCGGCCGCGCCGCCAGCGCGCTGGCCGAGCAGGCCGAGGCCGTGCTGCCCTGGCTGGTGCGCTACCAGCCGGCGCGCATGCGCACGATGCTGGTTCCGCCCGTGATCGCGCTGGCCGTCCTTTACTACTCATGGGTGGCGGCGCTGATCCTGGTCGTGGCGGCGCCGCTGATCCCGATCTTCATGGCCGTCATCGGCTGGCGCGCCAAGGCCGCCAGCGAAGCGCAGCTGCAAGTCATCGGCGGCATGAGCGGCTTCCTGCTCGACCGCCTGCGCGGCCTGTCGACCCTGCGCGCGCTTCGAGCAGTGGACGCCACCGCGCAGCGCGTGCGCGCCAGCGCCGAAAGCGTACGCGCCAGCACCATGCGCGTGCTGCGCATCGCCTTCCTGTCCTCGACCGCGCTGGAAGTGTTTTCGGCACTGGGCGTGGCGCTGGTCGCCGTCTATGTCGGCTTTCATCTGCTGGGCGAGATTGGCCCAGGCAGCTGGGGCGTGCGCCTCACCCTGGCCGAAGGCCTGTTCATCCTGCTGCTGGCGCCAAGCTTCTTCGAGCCGCTGCGCGAACTGGCCGCCGTGTGGCACGACAAGGCCTCGGGCGAGGCGGCGCTGAAGGAGCTGGAAGGGCTCCAGCACGCAGGACTGGCGCTGCCGGGTGCGCTGGCCCCACAGGACACGCCGCGCACCGGTCGCGCGCCTTCGGTCGATATCGAGGGCCTGATATTCCAGCATCCTGGCGAGGCGCCGCTGTTCGATGGCGAGGACTTGTACGTCCGCGCCGGCGAGCACGTCGCCCTGGTCGGCCCGAGCGGCAGCGGCAAGACCACGCTGCTGTCGGTCATCGCGAGCCTGGCGCCAGCCAATGGCGGCGCGGTGCGCATCGGCGGCGTCCAGCTCGATGGGCAGACGGCAGCCGGCCTGCGCGCCCGCATGGCCTGGATCGGCCAGAAGCCGCACGTATTTTCGGGTTCGGTGCGCGCCAACGTCGCGCTCGATCGCGACGGCATCGACAGCGCTGCGGTCGGCGCCGCCGTACGCCGCGCCGGCCTGGGCCACGTCGGCCATGCGACGCCGGGCGACAGCCTGGGCGAGGGCGGTCTCGGCCTGTCGGGCGGGGAGCTGGTGCGGCTGGCGCTGGCGCGCGCGGTGTGCGCGCCGCGCGCTGGCCTGCTGCTGGCCGACGAACCCACCGCCCATCTCGACCGCGACACCGCCGCCAGCGTGATCGATGCGCTGGTGGAACTGGCCCAGGGCCGCACCCTGATCGTCGCCACCCACGACCTGACCCTGGCCGCGCGCCTGGGACGCATCGTGCGCATCGGCGAACCCTTGAGCAAACGGAGCGCAGCATGAAATCCACCAACGATCTGAAGCCCGTCCTCGCTCTGTTCGCCAAAACAGGAGGGCGCCGCATGGCGCTGGGCGCCATGCTCTCCACCCTGGTGGTGCTGGCCGGGATGGCGCTGCTGGGCACCTCGGGCTGGTTCATCACCGCCACCGCGCTGGCCGGCCTCGCGGGCGCCGCCGCCATGTTCAACGTATTCGTGCCGAGCGCCGCGATCCGCCTGCTGGCGCTGGGCCGCACCTTCGGCCGCTACGCCGAGCGCATGGTGACCCACGACGCCACCCTGGGCGTGCTGGCCGCGCTGCGCGAACGGCTGTTTCGCGGCTGGGCCGGCCCGCAGGCTGCGCGCGCCCTGCTGCGCCGCCCGTCGCGCCTGCTGTTCCGCCTGACCGGCGACATCGATGCGCTCGAGTCGATCTACCTGCGCCTGATCGTGCCGGCCATCGCCGCCCTTGGCGCGGCGCTGCTGGCCGGCGTGGTGCTGGCCAACCTCGACTGGCGCCTGGGGCTGGCGATGTTCGCCTGGCTGCTGGCCTTCGGCTGGGGTGTGACTGTGCTTGTAGCTCGTTTTGCCCGCCCGGTGGCGCTGCGCCGAGCCTGCGCGCTGGAACGCCTGCGGGCCCAGGCCATCGACCTGGTCGCCGGCCAGACCGATCTGGCCATGGCCGGCCGCCTGCCGGCCCAGTGTGAACGCCTGGCGCAGACCGACGGCAAATTGGCGCGCGCCGACGACGCCTTGCACCGGCTCGAAACCGGCGCCGGCTGGACCTATGCGGTCGGCGGCCACGTCACCGTGGCGGCGACCTTGCTGGCGGTCGCCGCATTGGGCGTGAGCGCACCGGCGGCGGCGCTGGCCTTGCTGATCGCCCTGGCCGCGCTGGAACCGTTCGCCGCAATGCGCCGCGGCGCCATCGAGGCCGGCCGCAGCTGGCTGGCCGCGCGCCGCGTCGGCCCGCGTCTACAGCAGGAAGCGGATGACGCCAGCAACGTCGGCGCGCCGGGCGAGGACGAAGCGCTGCTGCTGTGCGACGCCAGCGTGGTGCACCCGGGCCGCGAAGGCGCCGCGCTGCACGAGGTCAGCCTGCGCATCGCGCGCGGCGAGCGGGTCGCCGTGGTCGGCGGCAGCGGCGCCGGCAAATCGACCCTGCTCGATCTCGTCGCCGGCGAACTGGCGCCGTACGCCGGGCAGGTGAGGGCGCTGCCCGCCACCTGGCTGACCCAGCGCACCGAACTGTTCCAGGACAGCCTGCGCGACAACCTGCGCCTGGCCGCTCCGCATGCGGGCGACGAGCAGCTGTGGGACGCCCTGCGCGCCGCCGGCCTCGATGTCGACGTGCGGATGCTGGCGCGCGGCCTGGACACGCCGCTGGGCGAGGGCGGCCTGGGCCTGTCGGGCGGGCAGTCGCGCCGCCTGGCGCTGGCACGGCTGCTGCTATGCCGGGCCGACTTCTGGCTGCTGGACGAACCGACCGAGGCGCTCGATGCCGCCACCGCCGCCGACGTGCTGGCGCGCCTGGCCCGTCATGCGGACGGCCGCACCGTGCTGCTGGCAACGCACCTGGCGCGCGAGGCGCAGCTGGCCGATCGCCTGCTGGTGATGCGGGCGGGCCGCCTGGTCGCCGACCACCGGCGCGGGACACGAGGATTCGACGCTGCGCTGCTGGCGCTGCGTCACGACTAGAACACCACCATCGATTCACCAATAAGAAAGGATTCACCATGGATCTCGACGTCGTCGGGCTCTCCCGACTACAGTTCGCCCTCACGGCGCTGTACCACTTTTTGTTCGTACCCCTGACACTGGGGCTGTCGATGGTCATCGCCATCATGGAAACCGTGTACGTGATGACCGGCCGCCCGATCTGGCGCCAGATGACCAAGTTCTGGGGCGTGCTGTTCGGGATTAACTTCGCCATCGGCGTCTCCACCGGCCTGGTGATGGAGTTCCAGTTCGGGATGAACTGGAGCTACTACAGCCACTACGTCGGCGACGTGTTCGGCGCGCCGCTGGCCATCGAGGGCCTGATGGCGTTCTTCCTCGAAGCGACCTTCGTCGGCCTGTTCTTCTTCGG
>DDKG01000336.1:8657-15033 GCA_002339265.1 Massilia sp. UBA2604
TTCTCGGCGCTGTGGATCCTGATCGCCAACGGCTGGATGCAGAACCCGGTCGGCGCCGCGCTCAATCCGCAGACCATGCGCATGGAAGTGTCCGACTTCGGCGCCGTGCTGGCCAATCCGGTGGCGCAGGCCAAGTTCGTGCACACGGTGTCGGCCGGCTATGTGATCGCGGCGCTGTTCGTGCTCGGGATCTCGGCCTGGTACTTGCTGAAAGGCCGCCATATCGAGCTGGCCAAGCGGTCGATGACGGTGGCCGCCTCGTTCGGCCTGGCCGCCTCGCTGTCGGTGGTGGTGCTGGGCGACGAAAGCGGCTATCTGGCCACCGAGCACCAGCACATGAAGCTGGCCGCGGTCGAAGCCATGTGGGACACCCAGCCGGCGCCTGCCGCCTTCACCGCGGTGGGCTTTCCCGACCAGTCGGCGCGCGAAACCCACTACGCCATCCACATCCCGTGGGTGATGGGCCTGATCGGCACCCGCTCGATCTCCAGCGAGATCCCGGGCATCAACGACCTGGTCAAGCTGGCCGAGGTGCGCGTGCGCCAGGGCATCCTGGCCTATGACGCGCTGGAGCAGATCCGTGCCCTCGGCGGCAAGGGTCCGGTGCCGGCCGAGCTGCAGGCCAAGTTCGAAGAGCACAGCAAGGTGCTGGGCTATGCGCTGCTGCTCAAGCGCTACGTCGACGATCCGCGCCAGGCCACCGAGGCCCAGATCCAGCAAGCCGCCAACGATACCGTGCCGCAGGTGGCGCCGCTGTTCTGGTCGTTCCGCATCATGGTGGGACTTGGCATCTACTTCATCGTGCTCACCGCGGTCTTCTTCTGGCTGTCGGCGCGGCGCCGCCTGGACGCTTATCCGTGGCTGCTGAAAGTGGCCGTGTGGTCGATCCCGCTGCCGTGGATCGCCGCCGAAGCCGGCTGGATCGTGGCCGAACTGGGCCGCCAGCCATGGGCCGTCGAAGGCGTGCTGCCGACCGCGGTCGCGGTGTCGAACATCGGCATCCAGACCGTGCTGGCGACGTTGCTCGGCTTCGTGGTGCTGTATTCGATCCTGATCGTGATCGAGATGAAGCTGATGCTCAAGGCGATTCGCAAGGGTCCCGAAGAGGAGACCGAACACGCCCCGGGCAGCCACAGCCCCCTGGTCGGCGCCACGCCGGCAATGCGCAACGCACCAATGATCACTGCGGAGTAAACCA
Organism: Massilia sp. UBA2604; assembly: GCA_002339265.1. GTDB lineage: Bacteria > Pseudomonadota > Gammaproteobacteria > Burkholderiales > Burkholderiaceae_D > Telluria. Next base: position 9,856 of record DDKG01000336.1, read on the forward strand.
TGATTCTTCATATGCTTCTCGACTACGACACCCTGCGTGTCATCTGGTGGGTGCTGCTGGGCGTCCTGCTGCTCGCCTTCGCGGTGACAGACGGCTTCGACCTCGGCACCGGCACCCTGTTGCCCTTCGTGGCCAAGACCGACCTCGAACGGCGCGTCGTCATCAACACCGTTGGCCCCGTGTGGGAAGGCAACCAGGTCTGGCTGGTGCTGGGCGGCGGCGCCATCTTCGCCGCCTGGCCGCAGCTGTACGCGGTCTCGTTCTCGGGCTTTTATCTCGCCATGGCGGCCGTGTTGCTGGCGCTGATCCTGCGTCCGGTCGGTTTCAAGTACCGCAGCAAGCGTGACAGCACGCAGTGGCGTGCGGCCTGGGACTGGGCCCTGTTCGTCGGTGGCTTCGTGCCCGCGCTGATCTTCGGCGTCGCCATGGGCAATGTGCTGCAGGGCGTGCCGTTCCGCATCGCGCCCGATATGCAGATCTTCTACGAGGGCGGTTTCTTCGGCCTGCTCAATCCCTTCGCGCTGCTGTGCGGCCTGGTGTCGGTGGCGATGCTGGTGATGCACGGCGCCAGCTGGCTGGTGCTCAAGACCGACGGCCTGGTGGCAAGCCGCTCGCGCACCTGGGGTATTCGCGCGGCGCTCGCCACCGTGGTGCTGTATGCGGTGGCCGGCGTGCTGCTGTGGAACGTGGTTGACGGCTATCGCATCACGAGCGAGCTGGTGACGACCGGCCCGTCGAACCCGCTGTTCAAGACCGTGCAGGCCAATGCGGCCGGCGCCTGGTTCGCCAACTATGCCGCTCACCCGTGGACCCAGCTGGCGCCAGCCGCCGGCATCGTCGGCGCGCTGCTGACCTGGTTGGCGCTGGTCAAGCGCAAGGAAGGCGTGGCGATGCTGACCTCGAGCCTGTCGGTCGCCGGCATCGTGCTGAGCGTGGGCGCCTCGATGTTCCCGTTCATTTTGCCGTCGTCGATCCAGCCGCAGGCCAGCCTGACGGTGTGGGATTCGTCGTCGAGCCACCTGACGCTGTTCATCATGCTGGTCTGCACCTGCATCTTCCTGCCGCTGATCATCATGTACACCAGCTGGGTCTACAAGGTCCTGTGGGGCAAGGTGAACCCGACCGAGATCCGCGATGGCACGGGCCACGCCTACTAATCGAACAAAGAAAGGAATCCGATCATGTGGTATTTCGCCTGGTTGTTGGGACTGCCGCTGGCAGCGGCGTTCGGCGTGTTGAACGCGATGTGGTATGAGTTGATGGACGATGCGGCGGTCGCTACCGCGGCCAAGCAGAAGGAAGCGTCGGCGCTGCCGGTATCTGAGCCGGCGCGGGAAGCGCTGCGCAAGCGCGCCTGACGGCGATCGCGCGCCAGGGCCATCGACGGCCCTGGTGCGTTTGTCATCACCCTGTCAAAGTCTTTCGACAGTATTCGAACCGTGGCTCCAGCACCGACGCGCTGGCCCTTGAATCGAAAAGAGTACTGTTCGCATGCAAACCAATATCGCCATCGCGGCGCTTGCCGCGCTCGCCCAGGAATCGCGTTTCGCTGCATTCCGCCTGCTGGTGCAGGCCGGCCCCCAGGGCCAGTCCGCCAGCAATATCGCTGCCGCCCTTGAAATGCCGGCCTCGTCGCTATCCTTCCACCTCAAGGAACTGACCCATGCCGGCCTGGTGTCGCCACGCCAGCAGGGCCGCTACATCATCTATGCGGCGCGCCTGGAGACACTGCAGCGCCTGATGGAGTTCCTCGCTTCCACTTGCGGCAGCGCTGGCGCGCAGTCGATGCAGGAGCGCCTGGCCCCGGTATGATGGCTTCAAGCCAATCATGAGGAAAGCCAATGACGCCACACCGTGTGCAATTGAGTCGCAAGAAGGGCTGGCGCATGCCGCCGAACACGATTTCGGTGGCGCGGCCAGGCCGCTGGGGGAATCCGTTCTCGGTGCTGCCGGAGGTGCCGCCGGGCACGCCGGTCGGCCGCTACGTGGCGATGTCGACAGTGGAAGAGGCGGTGGCGGCCTACCGCCGCTGGCTGAGCGACGACCCCGATGGCCGCCAGCTGGCGCAAGAGGCGCAGAGCATCCTGCGCGGACATAACCTGGCCTGCTGGTGCCGGCTCGATGGGCCTTGCCATGCGCAGGTGCTGCTCGAGCTAGTCAATACGCTAGACGCCCCGACGCGCGCATGACGCTTGCTGCCTATTTTGCGGCGGTGACGTTGCCGATGCCGCTCACCGAGCGGCTGACCGATTGCGGCTTGCCGTAGTAGGTCAGGTTGCCCAGGCCCTGCACGCTGGCGTTGAGCCGGTTCTTCGCATGCACCGACACTTCGCCGATGCCGCGGAAGGTCACGTCGGCATCCTGGGCCACCAGGTCCTTGGCGATCACTTCGCCCACGCCCTCGGCGTTCAGGCGCAGATGGCCCACGCGGCCATTCATCTGCAGGCTGCCGGCGCCGCGGTAGTTGACGTCGAAGTTATCGCCGCGAATGTTATTCAGCACCATCAGGCCGGCGCCTTCGCCGCGGAAGCTCGCGAGGTCGGGCATCGTGACGACGACCCGTTCACCATCCTTGATATTGACGTTGCCCCGGTTCTTGTCCTCGAAACTCAGGCGCAGTTCGCCGTTCACGACCTCGGTCGTGACGCGGTCGATGAATTTCTGGCTGCCTTCGACCCGCACCGAATGGGCCTTGCCCACCTCGACCACCAGGCTGACCGGGCCGCGTGCATCGATGGTCTTGAACGGCGTCACGCTGCGCACCTGGTCGGCGGCCTGGGCCGACAGGGAGGCAAGGGCGAGAAGGGTGGCGATGGCTACGCGTTTCATGGTGGTCTCCGGTAAGTTGATGAGTCCATTCTAGGGAGCGCGTCTTTACCTGGCGCGCCCCGTGCGATGGACTGCACAAAACCGTGCCTGAACTGCACAAGGGTTGGAACTAAGTGGAATCAATGCTTGGTCGCCAGGAACTCGCCCTTGCCGACGGGGACCAGGCTGGTGCTCCAGCCGGACGCGCAGCGCAGCGCCTGCATGAACGGCGCCAGTTCCTGGGCATGCGAAGTAGCGTTGTCCACGACCACCAGCCCGCCCGGGCGCAAGATGCGCTCGATCTGCGGCAGCCAGCCTAGGTAAGCGCTGCGTTCGGAATCCAGGAAGAGCAGGTCGAACGATTCGTCGGCGCTGCTGGCCAGGAAGTCGGCGGCCTGGCCTTCGACCTGCACGATGCGATCCTGTAAAGACGCGCGCGTAAAATTCTCGCGCGCCATCGCGACCTTCGCGGCCGACAGCTCGACCGTCGTCACGCTGCCGTTGATGCCTTGCGCGGCCTCGGCAAGCCACAAGGTTGAATAGCCGTTCGAGGTGCCGATCTCCAGCACTCGGCGGGCGCACATGGCGCGTACCAGCACGGCCAGGAATTCGCCGGTGTCGTGGGTGATGTTGAGCAGGCGGCGCGCGCGGTTGTCGGGCGCTGCGTCATGGTTGACGCCGAAGGTTTCGAGCTCTTTGAGCAGGGCTTTGAGTGAGGTAGGCAACATTGTTCTCCTTTTGACACGAGAAATCGATCCGCACGATTGCGTGGATGCTAATATTGTCGAAGAGATAAGGCTATAATCTTTTCGTCCATAAGCAAGCCACTATCATGCACATCTCAACCGTTACACTACCTGAAATGAAGCTCGCCGGGCTGCCTGTCGCAGGGCCCGCCTCGGTTCTGGAAACGGAGTTGCCAGAGATCTGGAAATCCTTCCTCTCCCGCGAGGCCGAACTGGGCGAGACCGATGGCCTGCACTATGGCGTGCGCATGCCGCAATATGGCGGCATGAAACTTGAATGCATCGCCGTCGAAGTCGCAGATTTGAACAACCTCCCACCCGGCATGATCGGCATCCGGATCCCGGAGCGCCGCTACGCCCTGATGACCCACCGCGGCCCCATGGTGCACGCCCAGGCCAGCACCGTAACCGGCATCGCGACCATGGAACAGCTGGGCATGGAAGAAGACGAGGACGGCATCCGCCTGCAGCGCTACGACCGCCGCTATACGCCGACGGTCGACGACGATGCGCGTCCGGACAATGCCTACGACATCCTGATTCCGCTGTACGGCTGAAGCCGGCTCAAATAAAAAATGCAGTCTCACCCGCGTGAGACTGCATTTTTAGAAATTGGTGCCGGTATGTTTCCCGACCGCCGGCGCCGGTAGGGCGGTTTGCACCGCCGAGTGCCCTTCCCTAGGAGCACTTGCATTGTGCCGTCGAATTGTGACGCCTCTTTGACGCACCACACTTTATTTGTTTCCGATTGTTTCCGATTGTAAATTGCGCGGATAATACTTCCTTTGCGGCCGCCAGGGCCGACAGCAGAGGAGCATCACGTGCAAGATCAAGACCGCGGACCCGAAGCGTCCATCCATCCCGAACTCGACAGTCCCGCGCGCAGGCGCATCTTCCAGGCCGCTGCCGCGGTCGGCGCCGCCGCCACTTTGCCGGGTGTAGGCCAGGCTGCCGCAGCGCTGGCAAAACCCGCCGCCAAGGGCTCGCTCGACGCCAAGCTGCGCGCGCGCGTCAAGAACGTGGTCGTGATCTACCTGGAAAACCGCAGCTTCAACAACCTGTTCGCCGACTTCCCCGGCCTGGCCGTGCCGCTGGCGAGCGTGCCGGCCGCCAGCGTCCAGCAGCGCGACCGTAACGGCGCTATCCTGCCGACCTTGCCGAAGGTCTGGGGCGGCGTGGTGCCGGGCCGCCAGAACATCGGCGGCAAGGACTACATCACTACCGAGGCCCAGTCGGCCAACCTGCCGAATGCGCCGTACAAGCTAACGGACGCGGAGGGCAAGCCGCTGCCGGAAGGCGTCATCACGCGCGACCTGGTGCACCAGTTCTACCACAACCAGATGCAGATCAATGGCGGCCGTAACGACGGCTTTGCCGCCTGGTCCGATGCCGGCGGCATGGTGATGGGCTATTACGGCGAGACGTCGAAGAACCTGGGCCTGTACCAGATCGCACGCGAGTTCACCCTGTGCGACAACTTCTTCATGGCAGCTTTCGGCGGCTCCTACCTGAACCACCAGTTCCTGATCAGCGGCCGCGTGCCGGAATACTTCAATGCCGCCGAGACGGCGGCGAAGAACAAGATCGCGGTGCTGGAAGACGGCCCGCAGGGCGTGCGCCTGGC
>DDKG01000162.1 GCA_002339265.1 Massilia sp. UBA2604
GACTTTCTTGTGGCAGTTCAGAAGGCGGGTACCCAAGTGCTGCATGAACTATCGTAACGCTCGCAAACTTGGGTACCCGCCTCCGCGGGTACGACGTGCTGGAGGTGCGGCTGTCGGCTCAAGCCTGCGGCGCCGCCCCGAACCTGAAACTCGACACCGCCAGATTCCCCATGAACGCGTCTTCATGATAGACGCAGACCGCCGCTTCCTGCTCGGCTGCCCCCAACGCCACCATCAACGGAATCAGGTGCTCTTCACGCGGATGCGCCGCCCGCGCCATCGGCGCCTCATCCCAGCGTAAAAGGGCCTGCTCGCGTCCGGCCGGATCGCGTTCGAGCAGCGTGCGCTGCAACCACCCATCGAACGCCCGCGACGCCTCCCGCCCATTCGGCCCGAACTGGCGCAGGTTGTGATACGAAAGCCCGCTGCCGATGATCAGGATCCCTTCGTCGCGCAACGGCGCCAGCGCGCGGCCCGCCGCCAGGTGGGTGGCCGGATCCAGGTCGCGCCGGATCGACAGCTGCACCACCGGCATGCGCGCTTCCGGATAGACCGGATACAGCATCGAGAACGTCCCATGGTCGAACCCGCGTTCGGCATCCAGCCCGGTCGGGTGGCCCGCTGCATCGAGCAGTTCGGCCACGCGCCGCGCCAGCGCCGGCTCGCCCGGCGCCGGGTAGGTGATCTGATAAGTATGCGGCGGGAAGCCGCCATAGTCATAGATCATGCCGGGCGCCGCGCCGGACGACACCATGAACTGCGACGTCTCCCAGTGGGCGGTCACCACCAGCACCGCGCGCACCGTGTCCCCGGCCTCGACACGCATCGCGGCCAGCGAGGCGGCCAGCTGGTCGTAGGCCGGGCCGTATTGCTCGCGCATCCAGGGCCAGGGACCGCCGCCGTGCGAGACGAAATAGGTGGGTAGATGCGCCATCACCGCTCCTTTTGAAGCATGAAAACAACGATGGTAGCCGATCCGGCGGCAAGCTGCCGGCGGCCGGGCAAGACCTATCTTGTCAAGGTATAATCGCCCCGTTTTGGTGCTCTCGCGCACATCCAGGTGCGCGAAGTTAAACGGGAAACACGACATGGCCGCGTCACGCGCCGTCATGGAAGTGTGCTGCCCCCGCAACGGTCAACAAGCGCCGCGCCTGCATTCATGCAGGGTGGCGGACGGTCTCGACAACCACTGTGCATGCTGCGCAGGAAGGTGAGGCCGTCATGCTTGCCAGCCCGGATACCGGCCAAAGCAGGTGGAAGCGCCAGGCGCTTCCGTTGACTCCGGGCTGCGGGGAAGCAGGCCGGTGCCTTTTATCGAGAACACATTCATCATGATTTTTGCAGCTGCCCCGCGCCGCGCGCCACTCGCACTGGCTTGCGCCTTCGCCCTGTCCGCCATTTCTACCTACGCCGTTGCCCAGGACGCACTCCCATCGGTCCTCGTCACCGGCCCGCGCTTCCCGGCCCAGGCCACGCCGATCGGCGCCACCGTCATCAGCGCGGAGCAGATCCGCAGCGCCGGCGCCTCCGACGTGAATGCGGCGATCCGCAAGATCGGCGGCGTGTTCGGCCGCCAGAGCCTGGACGGCTCGCCCGACTTCGGCCTCGACCTGCGCGGCTTCGGCACCAACAGCGCCCAGAACACGGTGGTGCTGGTCGACGGCGTGCGGCTGAACGAGAACGAGCTGGCCCATACCGTGCTGTCGACGATTCCCGTGGACACGGTCGAGCGCATCGAGATCACGCGCGGCGGCAGCAGTGTGCTGTACGGCGACGGCGCCACCGGCGGCGTGATCAATATCGTCACCCGCCGCGACGCCGGCGCAGGTACCCATGGCTCGCTGTTCATCGAAGGCGGCCGCTTCGACCACCTCGACATGCGCGCCTCGATCGCCCACGGCGCCGGCCCGTGGTCGTTCGACGCTGCCGTGGCCGATCGCCGCACCGACAACTACCGCGACAACAACAAGTACGAGCAGACCAGCTTCAGCGGCGGCGTGCAGTATGCCTATGCGCCGAACGGCCGCGCCGGCCTGCGCTTCGAGAGCTCGCGTTCGGATTCGCGCCTGCCGGGTTCGCTGACCGAAGAGCAATTCTTGTCCAATCCGCGGCAGACCAATACGCCGGACGATTTCGGCTCGCTCGACACCGACCGCGTGACCGCCTTCGTCGAGCACCGCATCGGCGCCTTCGAGCTGGCTGCCGATCTGTCGCACCGCGAACGCGAAGTCACCTCGACCTATTTCTCCGAGTGGGGCACGTCGGCTTCGACCTACGAGGCCGAGCAGACCCAGTTCTCGCCGCGCCTGCGCCAAACCGCCGACTTCGGCAACAAGCGCAACGAGTTCGTCACCGGCATCGACCTGATCCGCTGGGACCGCCAGGTCACCTCGAGTTTCTCGGCCGGCGACGCGCGCCAGGACTCCAAAGCCTTCTACCTGCGCGATGAACTGCGCTGGAATGCGCCGCACAACGCCCGCCTGGCCGTCGGCGGCCGTCACGAGCGCTTCGAGAAGGACTACAGCGATCCGCTGGCGTTCCCGGCTGTCCTCGGCGAACACCGCAAGCAGTCGCTGAACGCCTGGACCGTGGAAGGCAGCATCGACGTGATGCCGCTCGTGACCGTGTTCGCCAAGGCCGGCCGCAGCTACCGTATCGCCAACATCGACGAAAACAGCTACCGCTCGACCCTGGACGTGCTGGAGCCGCAGACTTCGCGCGACCTGGAACTGGGCGTCAGCGCCGGCAACGAAGCGCGCAAGGCCACCGCGCGCGTGTTCCGCCACCGCCTGACCAACGAGATCTTCTACGACCCGACCATCGGCTTCGGCGCCAACACCAACCTCGATCCGACCCGCCGCCAGGGCGTGGAGCTGGAAGGGCAGGCTGCCCTGGCCAACGCATTGCGCCTGACCGGTTCGTGGCAATACGTGCAGGCCGAGTTCCGCGACGGCCCGAACGCCGGCCGCGAAATGGTGCTGGTGCCGAAGCATGTCGTCACCGCGCGCCTGGCCTGGACGCCGGGCGACGGCCAGACCGCCGACATCGGCGCGCAGTGGGTCGACAGCCAGCGCTATGGCAACGACTTCACCAATGGCTGCAGCACCCGCATCCCGTCGTTCACCACGATCGACGCCCGCTACGCGCGCCGCTTCGGTCCGTGGGAAGCGGCGATCTCGGGCCTGAACCTGGCCGACCGCCAGTACTACAGCCAGGCCTTCAGCTGCCGCGCCGGCATCTATCCGAGCGATGGCCGCCAGCTCAAGCTGTCGCTGCGCTACGACTTCTGACGCCATGAAGCGCCTGCTTGCGCCATTGCTGGTCGTGCTGGCCGTGCTGCCGGCCAGCGCCAGTGTCACCGTGGTCGACGACGTCGGCCGCACGGTCACGCTGGCGCAGCCGGCGCGGCGCGTGGTGTCGCTGGCGCCGCACGTCACCGAGCTGCTGTTCGCGGCCGGCGGCGGCGCGCGCGTGGTCGGCGCCGTCAACTACAGCGACTACCCGGAGGCGGCGAAGAAGCTGCCCCAGGTGGGCAGCTACAACAAGCTCGACTTCGAGCGGGTGCTGGCGCTCAAGCCCGATCTGCTCGTGGTCTGGCATAGCGGCAACCCGGTGCGCCAGGTCGAGCAGCTGGAGCGGCTCGGGATTCCGGTCTACCACAGCGAGCCGGGACGGCTGGCCCAGATCGGCGACAGCCTGCTGCGCATGGGCCGGCTGCTCGGCACCGAGCCGGCCGCGCAGGCGGCGGCGCGCGACTACGGCGACCGGATCGCGGCGCTCAAGGCGCGTTATTCGGGCCGGCCGCAGGTCACCGTGTTCTACCAGGTGTGGCCGAAGCCGCTGTATACGCTCAACGACGACCACATCGCCAGCGACATGGTGCGCCTGTGCGGCGGGCGCAATCTGTTCGGCGCGCTCAAGACGATCGCGCCGGAGGTCGGCGTCGAGGCGGTGATCGAAGGCGACCCCGAAGTCATCCTGGTCGGCGGGCGCGACAACCCGGCCGATCCCGGCGGGAAGATGTGGCAGGCGTTCAAGGGCATGACTGCTGTCAGGCGCGACAATATCTTCACGATCGATGGCGATTTGACCAACCGGGCCGGCCCGCGCACGGCCGAAGGCGCGGCCCAGTTGTGCGCGATGCTGGAAGAGGCGCGCGGACGGCGTCCACGCTGACTTGACCATTTCCAGCGCCAACCTATATTGAAAAGTCACCACGCCCCTGTTTCAGCCGTAAGCAAATGCAATAAATTGCGCTCCCGGGACAGGGGAGCCGCAAAAAGTGGTAATCTCGCGGTCGTTCGTTCATTCTTTTGGAAGGATTTTATGCGCACCCTGCGTTTCGCCCTCGTTGCCGCTGCCCTGGTCGCCGGTTTCGCCAATGCCTCGCCGACCAATCCCCAGGTTGGCGCCGAGTACACTGTGCTGGCTTCGCCACAGCCGACCCAGACGGTGGGCAAGAAGGTCGAAGTGGTCGAGTTCTTCGCTTACCACTGCGGCGCCTGCAACGCGTTCGAGCCGAGCCTGGTGAACTGGGTCAAGAAGCAGGGCGACAACATCGTGATGCGACGCATTCCGCTGCCGTTCCAGGGTGCATCGGACCCTGAGGCACGCCTGTTCCTGACGCTCGACGCCATGGGCAAGCTGGAGCAGTATCATCATCGCGTGTTCCGCGCCGTGCACGTCGAGCGCAAGCGCCTGATGAAGGACGACGACATCATCGCCTGGGCCACTTCGAACGGCCTGGACAAGGCGAAGTTCACCGAGGCGTGGAATTCGTTCGGCGTGCAGACCAAGCTCAAGCGCCTGCCGCAGATCGCCGAAGCGTACAAGGTCAGCAGCACCCCGACCGTCATCATCGACGGCAAATACGTCGTGTCGCCGGCAACGGTGGCGCAATCCAACAAGATCCAGGACATGGGCCAGCTGATGACGGCCACCGGCCAGGTCCTCGACGCACTGGTGGCGAAGGCAGCCAAGGAAAAATGAGCGACAAAGTCGAAGGCGAGATCCTCAAGATTTACGAAGGGTCCCGACCCAAAGAGGAAACCTTGTTCGAGACCAGTAACGTGAATCACCTCGCGTGGGCGCTGGCGCTGATCTTCGTCCTGACCACCGTCTGGTTCGGCATTGCGCTCGTGCATGCCGAAAACCAGCGCCACGCGATGGCGTCGAACCTCTGTCCCGATCAGGTGTTCAAGGAAGGGTTCGACAAGAAATGCCTGACGACCGTGCGTTCGCGCGATCACTGGTGGGAGCATCTGTGGTACGGCGTGACCCATGTGCGTTCCCATCCCGATCACGATGGGCGCATCGATACCCGGAAGTAAATCAAGAACGGCGTCCAACAGGACGCCGTTTCTTCATCGGGACGCCGGTGGCGATTCCAGATGAGGATGCGGGCTGCGGGCGCTCCAGCGCCGCAGCGCGACCGATGCCCACGCCGTCAGGAGGCCGCCAACGACCAGCACCAGCCGGGTGTCGATCAGGGTGAGCACGGCGCCGGTCAGCGCCATCAGGATATTCGCCAGGCAGAAGATGGTCGATAGCAGGGCCATCACCGAACCCTGGCCATGCACGGCGAACTCGTCGGCCGACCAGGTTTGCAGGGCGGTGTTGTAGAAGGCATGCGGCGCGCCGAACAGCAGGATGCCGGCGATGCCGACCCACAGGTTGCCGAACGCCACGCACAGCACCGCGGTCGCAGCCACGCCGGCGTACCAGCCGGCGCGCAGGCGGCCTTCGACCCGGCTGGCGCGGCCGGCGAACAGGGCCGCCATGGTCATCAGCGCGCACATGCCCATATTGACGACGGCGATCTGGCGCGCGTCGTAGCCGCCCACGTCCACCAGCCACAGCGGAAAGAATTCATACAGCGCCGCGACGCCGCAGCAATAGGCCAGGTGCACCGTGAACAGGGTGCGCAGCGGCGCATGGCGCAGCAGGGTGAGGGCGTGGCGGTCGCGCGCCACCGCCCACCAGCGATCCGCGTGCGGCGCCGCCGGCGTGGAAGGAATCGAGACCAGTACGCCCACCGTGCCGAGCAGGAGCGCGCCGGCGGCGATATAAAATGGCAACGCCGGTCCGTGGGCCATGGTGAAACCGGCCAGCAGCGGACCGACCAGCCAGCCGAGATTGAACGAGCCGTTCAGCCACGACACGGCGTGATTGCGCAGCGGCCCCTTGATGCGCTCGATAACCAGTGCGCGCATGACGGCGCCATTGCCTTCCAGCAGACCGGTAAAGAAACGGGCCGCCAGGAACAGCGGATACGATTCCATCACCATCGCCACCGCGGTGAGCAGATGGCCCACTGCTGCCCCGATGGTAGTCAGGAGCAGGGCGCGGCGCCGGCCGAAACCGTCCGACAGCGGCCCCAGCACCGCGCTGCCGATCAGCAGGCCGACCGGGTTGATCATCAGCGCGATTCCCAGCAGCAGCTTGGGCGGCAGGCCGAGGAAACTGTTCAGGCCATTGACGCCGCCGTCCGCGAACAGCGGCGCCAGCATCGGATAGGGAAGCGAGGCGCCGACGGTGGACAACAGTCCCAGGCCGCACAGCGTTGCAATCAGCAGGCGCTCGTTCATGCCGGCAGCTCGATCACGAAGCGCGCACCGCCCAGCGTCGACGTCTCGACCCGCAGGCTGCCGCCATGCAATGCCACTGCCTTTTGCGCGATCGACAAGCCGAGCCCGAAGCCGCCGGTGGCGCGGTCGCGGCTGCGGTCGAGGCGGTAGAACGGATCGAAGATCTTCTCGCGTTCCTCGGCCGGGATGCCGGGGCCGTCGTCGTCGACCGCGATCCCGATACCTTCCGGCGTGCGCCGCGCCGACAGCACGATCCGTCCCTGCGCATACTTCTGGGCATTGCGCAGCAGGTTGCCGACGGCGCGCGCCAGCAGGCGGGCATCGAGCTCGACCGTGCCAAGGCCGGGCGCCAGCTCGCAGGCGACCTGTTGCGGCGAGGGCGGCAGGGTGGCACAGCAGTCGCGCAGCAGCGCGTCCAGGTCGACGGGGGCGGCCTGCAGGCTGCGCGCGCTGTCGAGCTTGCTCATATCGAGCAGCTCCTTGACCAGGTTGTTCAGCTCGGACAGGTCGCCTTCCATGGCGGCGATCCGCTTGCTCAATTCCGGATCCTTCGCCTTGGCGTCGAGCAGCTCGAGCGCGAATTCCAGGCGCGCGATCGGGGTGCGCAATTCGTGCGACACCGAGTGCAGCAGGCTGCGCTGCGCTTCCATCAAATCCTCGATGCGGCCAGCCATGTGGTTGATCCGTTCGGCCAGCGGATAGACGGTGTCGGACGGTTTCAGGCGGGCCCGCACCGACAGCTTGCCGGCGCCGAACTCGTCCGCCATCCGCGACAGCGACTGCAAGCCCTGCCAGTGCGAGCGTGACCACAGCGCGATCGGCACCAGCAGGGCGATGGCGACGATCACGTAGCGCAGCAGCTCCATCTTGAGCGCTTGCCCGACGTCGATCGGCAAGTCCTGGGCATGCAAGACCTCGTCCTGGCTGCCGATATAGCGTTCACCGTCCAGGTCGACCCGCCGGTAGAAGGACTTGCCGGCCACGTCGATCACGATGCCGCCCCGTTCGAGCTCGTCGCGTTGGCCGGCGCCGAGGGCGTCCAGCGCCTGGGGCAGCGGCAGCAGGTCGTAGCGCACGTCGGACACTTCGCGCACATTGTTCAGGCGGGTCAGCCATTCGTCGCCGGGCGCCTGGTCCACGTATTGCTCGAGCAGGAAGATCTGAGCCGCCGCCTGACGCCGCGCGATGTCGTCCAGCGGGTCGCCGAACAGGCGCGCGAACGCGAAATAGATGACGAAGGTGGCAGCCGTGATCGACAGCATGACGAGCACGAAGAAGCGGAAGAATATCCGGTTCACGGTCGCGTCCTGGGTAACTGTCGGTCTGGCGGTGGTGCCGGCTGCATGGGTTCTCCTCGGGCACGAATTGTACAGGCGCAATGGTGGGGCGGGTAATCCAAAGGAGAGAGCTGGCAGGGCGACTTACAAATTGACGACAATTGGCCGACATCTGGAGGGTGCATGACAGGAGGCCGAACGATTACCATCTTTCCCATCATCAGGTTTTCCGTTTGCCCACCTGATGCGCCAGCAATGGAATATCGGTGGGTTTTTTTATTCAGCAGGAAGCGACCCGGAGCGGGCCGCGCCTCGACCATAAGGAAGCGCTTATGAGCATGGTGCGCGCGAACAACACCGTCGAGCCCGGCACAGTGCCGGTCGATTCCGAAGCGCCGGCACGGCGCACAGCACGTTCCCACGACCCGAGCGCGGACGCAGCCCCGACGGGAATGCGACGCCGGTCATAATGGGATGGGAGAGCGAAGCTTGCTCGACGTAAAATATCGACAAACGAACTCTCCGAGTACTTTCACGATGAAACCATTCTTCGCCCTGGCCCTGGCGGCTGCGAGCACCGCAGCGAGTGCGCAGACGCCGGCCACCAACCCGATGCCCGACGGCAGCCGCGACATGTACGCAGGGCTGGGCGCCGTCTCGCGGCCGCGTTACGAAGGGGCGGACAGCCAAAAGGTTTCAGCCTTGCCGGTGCTCCAGGTCCAATGGAGCAACGGCCTTTTTATTTCCGGTATGAGCGCAGGGATGCATCTATCGAACCGTCCGACGGTCGAATACGGCCCGCTGCTGACGGTCCACCCCAACCGCGACGAGTCCGGCACGGGCCGCATCGTCGACGGCGTCGGCGTGTCGACCTCGCCGCTGCACTATGCGCGCACCGGGAACCGCCTGGACGGCATGGAAGACGTCAGCACCCGGCTCGAGGGCGGCTTCTTCTTCAATTACTACCTGGCGCCCGAGTGGCGCCTGACCAGCAGCGTGCTGTATGGCGCCGGCAACGACCGCGACGGCGCACGCATGGAACTGGGCGTGCAGCGCCTGGCGATCCAGGTCGCGCCGCAGCACACGCTGTCGTTGAATGCCGGCGTGACCATCGTCAACGCCGACTACAGCCGCGCCTATTTCGGCGTCACCGGGACCGAATCCTGGCAGAGCGGCAATCCGCCGTATCGTCCGGGCGGCGGCATCAAGGATGTGCGCGCCGGCGTGCGCTGGAACTGGGCCTTGAGCCCGTCCTGGATGCTGGTCACCAATGTCCAGGCCACGCGCCTGGTCGGCAGCGTCCGCAATAGCCCGCTCGTCGAGCGGCCCACCAACGTGACGGTTTCGGCCGCCTTCGCCTACCGGTTCTGATGATGCGACGCGCACACCTCACCGCCTGCGTGACCTTGCTGCTGACGGCCGAACTGGCCGTGGCGCAGCCGCGCGCCGGGGAATGGGTGAACTATCGTGACGCCTACCGCGCGATGGTGCTGTTTGACAAATACGGTGGCCCCAAGAATCTGCTGCAGAATCACCTGCAAGTGCTGGCGCGCGACAAGGGCGCGCTGCAGCCGGGCGCGCAACTGCTCATGAAGGGCAAGACCGTCCAGACCAGCCTGGCGCTGGATCCGCTCGGCCGCACCGCGCTGCCGCTGCTCAAGGCGGCCTATGACGAGAACGCGGTGTTGACGTCGAACCGGCCGCTGGGCGGCTTCACGGTCAAGCCGCGGGTCTCGCTGGCGCTGCGCGCCGACGGCTCGTACGAGGTGGCCGACCTGCGCGCGGCCTGCGAGCAGGCGCTCGGCTTCGCCCGCTACGCCGACAATTCGGCGCGCGGCCGCCAATGCGTCGGCGTGCGCATGGTGTTCCCGAAACAGGGCGAGGCGGCGAACGTGCGGGTGCGCGCGGGCGGCGCGGAACAGGCGCTGCCGCTGGCGCGCGGGGCGGCCTTCGCGGGCGACGCCGACGACGACTTCCCGGTCGTCACTGTCCGCTTCGGCGCGCAACCGGCGGGCCAGGTCGTCACCTACAGCGCCCCGCTGGCGATCGTGCCGCTGTTCGAATAAGAACATCACGGCGCAAAAAAACCTGCAAGCTGCAGGTTTCATGGGCGGGACATCAATTCCAGGCCGAGGGCGAGAACAGATAGCCTTCGCCCCACACCGTCTTGATCTTTTCGGATTCCGCATCGTCGAACTTGCGGCGCAGCTTCGAGATGCAGTTGTCGATGCTGCGGTCCAGGCCATCGAACTCGATGCCGCGCATCTTCTTGAGCAGGGCGTCGCGCGACAGCACGCGTCCGGCCGCCTCGGCCAGCACCAGCAGCAGCTTGTACTCGGTATTCGACAGTACGCAGGGCTGGCCGCGCCAGACCACGCTACGGTCGGACGTGACGATGCGCAGGGCGCCAAACTGCAGCACGCGCGCATCGACGCCCGACTTGGCCTGGGTGCGGCGCATCAGCGCGCGCAGGCGCGCCAGCAGCACGCGCGGCTGGACCGGCTTGTTGACGAAGTCGTCGGCGCCTTGCTCGAGGCCGGATACTTCGTCATACGAATCTTCGCGCGCGGTGAGGATCAGGATCGGCACGTCGGACTGGTCGCGAATCTGGCGGCACACGACCATGCCGTCCAGGCCCGGCAGCATCAGGTCGAGGATCACGACGTCGGGCGCCAGTTCCTTGAAACGGTCGAGCGCCGCATCGCCGCGCGTGACCAGTTCGACCGCGAATTCATAGCCGGACAGGTATTCGGTGACGAGCTCGGCCAGGCGCGCATCGTCTTCCACCAACATCACTCGGTACATACAATTTCTCCTTGGTCTCGCATTGTATAAGACCAAGTGTCCAATTAACACAACCTCCAGACATAGAAGACAGTTAATTACAGTTTGACGACAATTGAAAGGCTTTGCGGCTTGTCGGGACGATCACTATCGTGGCCGCCGTGCCAACTTGCGCCCGGGTGTGACATTGTAGGGATGTGGAAATCATCCATTCGGAATGTCCAAGAAACGGACTGATCCATATCAAGCAGCTGCGCTTGAGTGGCGGTTAAAAAGGTGATCTTTCTACTTTGATCACTACGCCGAAGGAGACGCCGTGACCACCGTACTGCATGACGCGCAATTCGACCTCCATCCTCATCCGGGCAATCTGCACAGCGGCTGGCTGCCCCGACACGACAGCGCCGGCATGCGGACCTATGTCGAGCGCGTCCTCGACGCCGAAAGAACGGCGCTGGCGCCATCGGTCCAGGCGCTGGCCACCTATATCGAGGACAACGAGGTCGTGCGCCGTCTTGCCCGCGATGCCTGCGCCGAATACCTGGACGCCATCGATGCGCATTCGCCGCACATCGGGGACGTGGACACCTTGCTGCACGGTTTCAATACGATCCTCACCCATGCACCGTGCTTCATCGACGGTGAGCTGGTCGGCCTGCCGTTTTGCGCCTTCATGGCGGGCATCGGCCGGACCGTGGGCGGCGCCGCCCTGTTCAGGCAGCCCACCGTCCACCTCCTGACGTCGAACATCCTGAACGACTGGCACGCCTTCCTGGACAGCCCGGCCTCGAACGCCGGCTTCCGTGTCGACGGCGAACAGTGGCTGGCGCCCGCGGTGAAGGAGCGATACCAATTCTCCCTATGGAGCAGGGATGCCGGCGCGCCGCCTTACTGGAACAGCTGGAATGCCTTCCTGGGCCGCAGCCCTGAGCATCCCGGGCAGGCACGCCCGGTCGCCGATCCGGATTCGAACCAGACCGTCGTCTGCCCGACCGATGGCGCGCGCAAGGACGCTTTCCAGTTGCCGCTGGCCGACCTGCTCGCGTCGCCCGTGCCGCGACAGCAGTCGCTGATCGACGAGCAGCGCCTGGTCGAGCGGTTCACGGGCGGCCTGGTCTTCCACGCCGATCTGACTCCTTACGATTTCCACCGCTGGTGGGCGCCGGTCAATGGTGAAGTGCTGTTCGATCCGTTCACCATTCCCGGCTGCTTTTCCAATCTGTCGGCAGCGCCGACCTGCCAGGGCCATGCACGCGGGGTGATCGTGATCAGGACCGAGGATCATGGCCACGTGTGCTGCATCCCGCTCGGCATGAACGCGGCGTCCAGCGTCGTGTTCGATTCGCGCATGCGGCGCGGCGCCCGGGTGCGCAAGGGGCAGGAGATGGGGACGTTCAGGCAGGGCGGGTCGTCCTTCGTGCTGCTGTTTGAAAAGCAGGCCGGCAAGGAGCTGGTATTCGTGGATGCCGAGCGCACGCTGATCGGCTCACGCATTGGCGCCTGGTGTGCCAAAGGGTAAAACAGGATGCTTTTAAATATTTATTCAAGATAATGAATATTTATGAAAATAAACACGCAGAAGATATTGTTCAAAATAATTGTTTTTCACTACTTCCTGCAATAAGCTGCTTGTCAAGCAAGCGATCATCCGACCATTCACGGTCGCGCAATCCCGCCCAGGGTGTCATACGAAGACTCCCGGTACCAGCGCATGGTGCCGGCGAGTCGCGCGCCACTCCCGGCATCTTCACAAAAGTCTCGTGGTACAGCGATAGCAGCGCAAGGCGATCAGCGCCAGTCTGACTGGCGATCGGCGTATCAAGGCTTCCAGCCGACGGCTCTAAAAAATCTTAAAACATAACCGCGGTCAATGATTCTGAAAATCGGCTCCAGCAACATCATCTCACTTTCACCTTTTTGATAAACCACGTTGTAGCGGCGCCTCCCGGGCGCCGAGGGTGAAGACAGGGAACGCAATACCTTTGCGGTCGTCCAGGGCAGCAATCTTGCACGATGAGGAGAGCGGCAATAGCGCACATTCAAGTTTGGAGAGCACTGTTGGAGAGCACGTTTTAAGCGGCTGTCTCGCCTGGTGGGCTAGCTGCCGCCAGGAGCATGCCGACGTCCTTTTTGCTGGCAGGGTGCTTTAACAATTTTAATTAGAAAAGGCGTAGGGGTTGGCGCGCGAGTCCATGACTCGACGTGGAGCATGCACATCACACCATAAAAAATGGAGACATGAAAATGCTGGAAACCTTAACCAGGCAGGCGTCCCGGGCGCCCGCAAATCCGTCTGCAAGTCTGGAAGCACAACACCTCACCGATCAGGGAGCGCCAAATGCATAATTCATCGGCAGCCGCGCTTCAGCCCCAGCCGGTCTCCAACAGCACGCGCTGGTTCCAGCTCGCCGTTGGCGTCGTCTGCATGATCGCTACCGCGAACATCCAGTACGCGTGGACCCTGTTCGTTCCCGAGATCCAGGAAACCTATGGCTGGTCGCGCGCCAGCATCCAGGTCGCCTTCACGCTGTTCGTCATCGTCCAGACCTGGCTCGCCCCGCTCGAAGGCTACTTCATCGATAAATTCGGTCCACGCATGATGGTCGCCTTCGGCGCCATCTTCATCGGCCTGGCCTGGGTCATCAACTCGCAAGCCACTACGCTGGCGGGCTTCTACGTCGGCGCGGCCGTCGGCGGTATCGGCGTCGGTTCGATCTACGCCACCTGCATCAATAACGCGATC
Source organism: Massilia sp. UBA2604 (assembly GCA_002339265.1). Lineage (GTDB taxonomy): Bacteria > Pseudomonadota > Gammaproteobacteria > Burkholderiales > Burkholderiaceae_D > Telluria. Next base: position 13,392 of record DDKG01000162.1, read on the forward strand.
AAGTGGTTCCCGGACCGCCGCGGCCTGGCCGTCGGCCTGACCGCGGGTGGCTACGGCGCCGGTTCGGCCGCCACGATCCTCCCGATCGCGGCCATGATCGAGTCTTCCGGCTTCCAGCAAACCTTCCTCTTCTTCGGCATCCTGCAGGGCACGCTGGCCTTCGTCGCCGCCTGGTTCCTGCGCTCGCCGAAGTCGAACGAAGTCAAAAAGTCGAGCAAGCTGGTGCAGTCGACCCATGACTACACGCTCAAGGAAGCGCTGAACACCAAGCTGTTCTGGCTGATGCTGGTGATGTTCGTGCTGGTCGTCACCGGCGGCATGATGGCGGTGGCGCAGCTCGGCGTGATCGCGCAGGATCTGGGCGTGAAGGAATTCCAGGTCGACCTGCACTTCTTCGTGATGGCCGCCTTGCCGCTCGCCCTGATGCTCGACCGGATCATGAACGGCATTTCGCGACCGCTGTTCGGATGGATCTCGGATCACATCGGCCGCGAGAAGACCATGGTCATCGCGTTCACGCTCGAAGGCTGCGGCATCATCGCGCTCGGCTACTTCGGCAGCAATCCGTATGCCTTCCTGATCCTGTCCGGTATCGTGTTCCTGGCGTGGGGCGAAGTGTACTCGCTGTTCTCGGCCCTGGCCGGCGACGCCTTCGGCACCAAGCACATCGGCAAGATCTACGGGGTGCTGTATACCGCGAAGGGTATCGGTGCGCTGTTCGTCCCGGTCGGCAACCTGATGATGGAGGCGACCGGCACCTGGTCGACCGTGCTCTATACGGTCGCCACGATGGACCTGATCGCGGCGCTGCTGGCGATCACAGTGCTGCGACCGGTGCTGCGCAATCACGTCGCCTACTCCAGGAACCGCTATGCGGAGGAGAACGCGATCGGGAAGGGGCCTTTGCCGGCCTGACGGCATCGGCGCAGGCCTGACCTGACAGAAAACGGGCTTCTTCGGGAGCCCGTTTTTCTTGCCCGGACGCGCGTCGATTCGATGTCAAATTTTCATTTCATGGATCTTGACTGCGGTCATTGAGCTCGGCCGCTGCGTCTCGCTAAGATCATCCGGCGTCCTGCTTTCATGCGCTCATGAAGTGATGTGTGCAGTGCAGCGTGCACAAATCCATTGCCGGGAGCAGAATGCAATGGCTGAGTTAAATCTTCGGAGGAAACTGGTATGGGCAAGGCACTGGAAGGCGTTCGCATCCTCGATTTCACCCATGTCCAGTCCGGGCCGACATGTACCCAGCTATTGGCGTGGTTCGGGGCCGACGTCATCAAGGTCGAGCGCGCCGGCGAGGGCGATGCGACGCGCGCCCAGCTGCGCGATATCGCGGGCGTGGACAGCCTGTACTTCACCATGCTCAACCATAACAAGCGCTCGATGACGCTCGATACCAAGCGGCCCGATGGCAAGAAAGTGCTGGAGACGCTGATCCGGCAGTGCGACGTGCTGGTCGAGAACTTCGCGCCTGGCGCGCTCGATCGCATGGGCTTTTCCTGGGAGCGCATCCAGGAGCTCAATCCGCGCATGATCGTCGCCTCGGTCAAGGGCTTCGGTCCGGGTCCTTACGAGCACTGCAAGGTGTATGAAAACGTGGCCCAGTGCACCGGCGGCGCGGCGGCCACCACCGGCTTCGACGACGGCCCGCCAATGGTCAGCGGCGCCCAGATCGGCGACAGCGGCAGCGGCCTGCATCTTGCGCTGGGCATCGTCACCGCGCTCTACCAGCGCAACAGCACGGGCCGCGGCCAGAAAGTGCTTACCTCGATGCAGGACGCGGTGCTGAACCTGTGCCGGGTCAAGCTGCGCGACCAGCAGCGCCTCGAGCGCAACGGCGTCATGGAAGAGTATCCGCAATTCGCCGACGGCCAGTTCGGCGAGTCGGTCCCGCGCGCGGGCAATGCCTCCGGCGGTGGGCAGCCCGGCTGGATCCTCAAGTGCAAGGGCTGGGAGACCGATCCGAACGCGTATATCTACTTCATCGCCCAGGCCCAGGTGTGGCCCGCGGTGTGCAAGCTGATTGGACGCGAAGAGTGGATCACGCACCCCGATTATGCGACGCCCAGGGCGCGCCTGCCGCGCCTGATGTCGATCTTCGCCACGGTCGAAGAGTGGAGCACCACGCTGACCAAGTTCGAAGCGATGGATATCCTGAACAAATACGATATCCCGTGCGGGCCGATCCTGTCGATGAAGGAAATCGCCGAGGACCCATCGCTGCGCGCCACCGGCACGATCGTCGAAGTCGATCATCCCGAACGCGGTCCGTATCTCACCGTGGGCAACCCGATCAAGCTGTCCGACAGCCCGACCGAGGTGCGCCGCTCGCCGCTGCTGGGCGAGCACACCGATGAATTGCTGTTCGAGCTGGGCTACTCGCCCGAGCAGATTGCGATGTTGCGCGTGGAGCGGGTGATCTAGGGAAGCACTGATTTATT
>DDKG01000044.1 GCA_002339265.1 Massilia sp. UBA2604
CGTGTCGAACCGCCTCGGTGAGCTGATCGGGGACATGTCGACCGCGACCGAGCGCCAGTCCAGCAAGGCCACCGGCGTGGCCGACAAGATGCAGCAGATCCTGTCGGTGACCGAACATACCCAGCAGGGCACGCGCCAGACCGCGCAATCGATTCATGAACTGGCCACCCTGGCCCAGGAGCTCAAGGATTCGGTGTCGCGCTTCCGCGTGGTATCCTGAGCGGCCCATGGCAACCCTGACAACGACCTTGCAACGCTCCAGCAACTTCGACACCGGCCCGCTGTCCTGGGTCATCGGCGAAATCCGTGACGCCCTGGCGCGCGCCTCCACCGCCCTGCGCGAGGCCGCCGGGCGTTCGCCCGAGGCCCAGCCGACCCTGCTGCTGCACGCCAAGACCCACCTGCACCAGGCGCACGGCGCCCTGCAGATGGTCGACGTCGAGGGCGTCGGGGTGTACACCGGCGCGGCCGAGGCGGTGCTGGATGGGTTCAAGGATGGTAGTCTGCCATGCACGCCGGATAGCGTGCAGGTGGTGCTGGACGCCTTCGGGGCGCTCGGCGAATACCTCGACGAACTGCTGGCCGGCATGCCGCAACAGCCGGCGCGCCTGTTCCCCTATTACCGCGACATGGTCGAGCGCCAGGGCGAGCGCAAGGTGCATCCGTCCGACCTGATGCCGCTCGACCTGTCGACCCTGCCCGAATTGCCGGCGCCGGAGGGCAGCGGGGAGGCCGACATCGCAGCCTGCCGCAGCCGTTTCGAAAAGGCGCTGCTGCCTTACCTGAAGGCCGAAGACGACGCCGGACGCCAGATCCATGCCGCCGACCTGGTGGCCGCGATCGCGCCGATCGGCGCCGCGCAGGAAGATGTTCGCGCGCGCCTGTTCTGGCAGGCGATGCATGCCTTCGCCACCGTGGTGGCCGACGGCCAGGTGGAGAGTGATCTCTACATCAAGCAGCTGTTCGGCCAGATCAACCTGCAATTGCGGCGCCTGGCCAAGGGCGAGCACGACGAACCCGAGGCGATGCTGCGCGACGCGCTGTTCTTCATCGCCGCCGCGCGCGAACCGGGACCGGAGGCGCGCGCGCTGCGCCAGGCCCTGGGCCTGGATGGCGCGGTGCCGCCCGACTATGCCGAGCGCCGCTACGGCAAGCTCGACCCGCAAGCCCTGCAAGAGGCGCGCGAGGCGCTGGCGCGCACCAAGTCGGACTGGGACCGGATCGCCGGCGAGGGCAAGCCCGACGCCGCGGTCGAGAGCGACTTCAACGACGCATTGGCGCGCCTGGCCGGCGCCAGCGAAAAGCTGGGCGCCCCGGCGCTGGCCCAGCTGCTGCGCGAACTGGGCCGCGCGGCCAGCGACTCGGTGCAGTCGGGCCGCGACGACCAGTTCGGCCTCGAGATGGCGGCCGCCATGCTGTTCGTCGAGAACGGCCTGGACCAGCTGCGCCAGCTGCCCGAGGATTTCTCGGAGAATGCCGAAGCCGTCGGCGCGCGCCTGCTGGCGCTGGCCGCCGGCGAGACGCCGCCCGACGCCCCGCACTGGCAGGGCGAGCTGGCGCGCCAGATCCAGCAGGGCCAGACCGTGGCCGTGCTGGCGAACGAGATCAAGGCAGGGCTGCGCCAGATCGAGAAGCTGCTCGACGAATACTATGACGACCCGTCGAAGCGCCAGGTGCTCGAGCAGTCGGCGCCGATCCTGCACCAGTTGCAGGGGGCGTTCGCCATCCTCGACCAGGACCAGGCTGTGCTGGCCGTGCGCCACGTCGAGGAAGCGGTGCGCACCTTGTCCGCGAGCGCGGCGGACGTGACCAACCAGCATGCTTCGCTGCACAACATCGCCCAGAATATCGGCGCGCTCGGCTTCTTCGCCGACCTGCTGGCCCAGGACAGCGAAGCTGCGCGTGGCCGCTTCACCTTCGACACCGACAAGGAACTGCTGCGCGAGCTGCCGTTCGAGTTCGTCGAAGCCAGGGCCGACGCCGAACCGGTCGAAGCGCCTGCGCCGCAGGCTTCGGACAGCGTCGACGCCGAACTGCTCGGCATCTTCATCGCCGAAGCGCAGGAAGTGCTGGGCTTCGTGGTCGAGACCCTGCCGCGCGCGGCCGACGAGCCGGCCAACCAGGAAATCCTGACCCAGCTGCGCCGCAGCTTCCACACGCTCAAGGGCAGCAGCCGCATGGTGGACCTGGAGGCCTTCGGCGCCACCGCCGCCGCCATCGAGCGCGTGATGAACGTGTGGCTGGCCGACGGCCGTTCGGCCACCGCCGACCTGCTGGCCTTGCTGGCCCATGCCTATGCCGAACTCGATGCCTGGGTGGCCGAGCTGGCCGCCGGCCAGAATCCGGACCGTAATGGGGCGGACCTGATCGCCGCAGCCGCGCGGGTGCAGGAGGGCGGACCGTTCGAGCCGCTGGCCGCTGAAGTTCAGGCTGACGAATCCCAGGCTGAGCCGCTGGTATTGGACGACATCATCGAAGCACCGGCGCTCGACGACATTCCGCTGCTCGACGAGCCGCTGGCCATGCCGGGCGAGGACGGCGTGAAGCGCGTCGGCGACCTCGCCATCCCGCAGGCGCTGCACGACGTCTACCTGGGCGAAACCGAGACGCTGTGCGCCACCTTGGAACAAAGCCTGGACGCGCTGCGCCAAGGCCTGGACAAGGAGGCGCTGCAGGACGCGGTGACCGCGGCGCATACCCTGTCCGGCACCTCGGCCACGGTTGGCTATACCGCGCTGCGCGACCTCGCGCATGAGCTGGAGACCACGCTCGAGAAGCTGGCGGCGCCGGGCACGCAGCTCGAGGACGGCCAGCACGACCTGTTCGATGCGACCCTGTCGCGCATGCGCACCATGCTGCAGGTGTTCACCCTGGGCGAGCTGGCCCCTGGCCAGCCCGACCTGGTGGAGCAACTGGCGGCCCTGCGCGAGCGCCTGGCCAGCCAGCAGGCGGCAGCCTTGTATGGCGAGGCCGATCCGGCCCTGGCCGGCCAGCTCGACGCACTGTTCGCGGCCGCCTACGAACAATTGCTGGCCGAGCCGCCCGCATTCGAGGCGCGCGCAGCATCGGCCCCAGCGCCGAAGCCGGCCGTGTCGGACGACGTCGACGACCTGTTCGATTCCTTCCTCGACGACGCCTTCGCCGCGCCGGAACTCGACCAGGCCGCGCCGCAGGCGCATGAGCAAGATCAGGCGCCAGAGCAGGAGCAGCAGCGCGGCTTCGTGGCCGTCACCCCGGATGAAGCGGTGCTGGCCGAACCCGCGCCGAAAATTGAGCCCGAGCCCGAGCCCGAACCCGAATCGGAGTCCGAACCCGAACTGGTCGGCGCCAGCTATGCCGACGAGATCGACCTGGACCTGCTGCCGGTCTTCCTGGAAGAGGCGGCCGACCTGCTGCCGCGCATCGGCCACGACCTGCGCCAGTGGCAGCAGGAGCCGACCAATACCGCGATCGCGCAGGGCATGCAGCGCGACCTGCACACGGTGAAGGGCAGCGCACGCATGGCTGGCGCGATGCGCCTTGGCCAGCACGCGCACGAGCTGGAAACCCAGATCGAGAACATGGTCCACGCCGGCACGTCCACCTTGCCGGCCACCGCCTTCGACGAGCTGCTGGCCAACTACGACGCGGCGATGCAGCTGTTCGAAGCCTTGCAGCAGCCGGCCCAAGCCGAATCGGCGCCATCGACTGAGCAGGCGCACGCGCCGGCGCCGGCCGAGCCAGGCCGTTCGCCGCTGGTGCGGGTGCGCGCCGACATCCTCGACCGCGTGGTGAACCAGGCCGGCGAGGTGTCGATCACGCGCTCGCGCCTGGAAAACCAGATGGGCGCGCTCAAGGGTTCGCTGGGCGACTTCTCGGACAACGTGGCGCGCCTGCGGCGCCAGCTGCGCGAGATCGAGATGCAGGCCGAATCGCAGATCGCATCGAAGCTGTCGATCTCGGGCGAGCGCGAGTTCGATCCGCTCGAATTCGACCGCTTCACGCGCCTGCAGGAACTGACGCGCATGCTGGCCGAGAGCGTCGACGACGTCGCCTCGTTCCAGGAAAGCCTGGCGCGCGCGGTCGACGGCGCCAACGAGGAACTGGCCAGCCAGGCGCGCATGACGCGCGACCTGCAGCGCGACCTGATGCGGGTGCGGATGGTGCCGTTCGCGAGCCTCTCCGAACGCCTGTTCCGCGTCGCGCGCCAGACCGCTAAGGAAACCGACAAGCGCGTCAATCTCGACATCCGCGGCGGCGCCGTGGAGATCGACCGCGGCGTGCTGGAACAGATGGCGGCGCCGTTCGAGCACCTGCTGCGCAATGCAATCGTGCACGGCATCGAGCCGCGCATGGCGCGCCAGGAGGCGGGCAAGGCAGAGACCGGAGAATTGCTGGTGCAGGTCAGCCAGCACGGCAACGAAGTCATGATCGTGTTCGGCGACGACGGCGCCGGCCTGGACCTGGAGCGGATCCGCGCCAAGGCCATCGACAACGGCTTGCTGCTCGAAGGCGAGGAGGCTTCGGACCAGGAAGTGACGGAACTGATCTTCGAGCCGGGCTTCTCGACGGCGGACACGCTGACCGAGCTGGCCGGCCGCGGCGTCGGCATGGACGTGGTGCGCTCCGAAGCCCAGGCGCTGGGCGGACGGGTTACCGTAGTGTCCGAGCCGGGACAGGGCGCGCGCTTCACGATCACGCTGCCGTTGACGCTCGCTGTCGCCCAGGTGGTGCTGGTGACGGCCGGCGGCCGCACGCATGCGCTGCCGTCGACCCTGGTCGAGCGGGTGGAGCATGTGCGCGCGCTGGACCTGGCGGCGGCGATCGAGGCCGGCACTATCTCGCTGGCCGGCGCGACGCTGGCGCTGCATGCGCTGCCCGGCCTGCTGGGCGAGGACGAAGAAGAGCAGGCGGCGAGCCAGCGTTCGACGCCGGTGCTGGTGCTGAACGGCGGCGCCAGCCGCATCGCGCTGCGCGTGGACGAGGTGCTGGGCAACCGCGAGGTGGTGGTCAAGAACATCGGCCTGCAGCTGTCGCGGGTGCCGGGCATTGCCGGCGCGACGGTGCTGGGTTCGGGCGAGATCGTCCTGATCCTCGATCCGCTGGCACTGGCGCTGGCGCTGGCGCAGCAGCCGCAGGCCGCGGCGCAGGTGAAGAAGGAAGTGGCGCGCCAGGTGCGGCGGCCTACGGTGATGGTGGTCGACGACTCGCTCACGGTGCGCCGCGTGACCCAGCGCCTGCTGGAGCGCGAAGGCTATCGCGTGCAGCTGGCCAAGGATGGCGTAGAGGCGCTCGAGCTCATTGGGCAGGGCGCACCCGACCTGATGCTGGTCGATATCGAGATGCCGCGCATGGACGGCTTCGACCTGACGCGCAATGTGCGCGGCAATGAGGCCACCAGGGACATCCCGATCATCATGATCACCTCGCGCACGGCGGACAAGCACCGCAATGTGGCGCTGGGGCTCGGTGTGAATGCCTATTACGGCAAGCCGTACCAGGAGCCGGTGTTGCTGGCGGCGATCGAAGGGTTGTTGAAGCGGGATGCGATGTAATTTGGGGTTGTGGCTGCGGTGCGTACTTGGGTTCCCGCCTTCGCGGGAACGACGTGCGTTGGCAGCAGGTGCAAGCACGCGGCCCTTAGTTCGTACCGCCAGCTCCAAGACCGTCGTTCCCGCGAAGGCGGGAACCTAAGTTTGTATGCCGACCGCCGCCGTCAATCGGTATCGGCATCCCCGTCGACCGCCACCGTTTTTTTGACCACGGCAAACCGCTCCAGCGTCCGCCTGCGCGCCGCGTCATGGTCCACCACCGGCGCCGGATAATCCTTCCCCAGCACCACGCCGCGCTCGGCCAGCGCCTCGGGCTTGACCAGCCACGGCGCATGGATCTGCTTCATATCCAGCCTCGCCAATTGCGGCAGATAGCGCCGGATGAATTCCCCGCGCGCGTCGAAACGCGTCGACTGCGTCACCGGATTGAAGATCCTGAACCAGGGCTGGGCATCGCAGCCGGTCGACGCCGCCCATTGCCAGCCGCCGTTGTTCGACGCCATCTCGTAGTCGTTCAGCTTCAAGGCGAAATACGCTTCGCCGCGCCGCCACGAGATGCCGAGGTCCTTGGTGAGGAAACTGGCCGTCACCATGCGCAGCCGGTTGTGCATGAAGCCCGTCGTGTTCAGCTGTACCATCGCCGCATCGACCAGCGGATAACCGGTGCGGCCCTCGCACCAGGCGGCGAACAGCGCATCGGCGTCAAGACCTTCGTCCCATTCCACCGCGTCGAAGGCCGGCTTGAACGAGCGCTCGGCCACGTGCGGGTTCTGGGCCAGCACCATCGCATAAAAGTCGCGCCAGATGAGTTCCGACAGCCATACCGATGCGCCAGTGCCGCCGGCGCCCGACAGCATCAATTGCTGCGCCGTGCGCACCAGGTGGCGGATCGAGGTGGTGCCGAAACGCAGGTGCGTCGACAGGCGCGACGTGCCATCTTCAAACGGGAAATCGCGCGCGCGGCCGTAGTCGGCGATGTCTTCCACGAAGGCCTCGAACAGCGCTTCGGCGCCCTCCATGCCGGCCGGAAGCGGCGCTTCGCCGGAATCGAAACCGATGTCTTCCAGCGCCGGCAGCGCAGAAGGCGAAGCGGGCGGCGCGAACGCATGCGCATACGCATCGACCGGATACGCCGCCAGCGTGTCGGGACGCGCCGCCAGCCGCTTGAGCCAGGCGTTCTTGTAGGGCGTGAACACCGAGAACGGATGCCCCGCCAGGGTCAACACTTCATCCTTCCCGAAGATGACCTGGTCCTTGTACGAATGGAAGGCGCGGCCCTGGGCCGCCAGCTGCCGCGCCACTTCTTCATCGCGCGCGATCGGTAGCGGTTCATGGTCGGTACAGACGTGCACCGCATCGACGCCGAGCTCATTCGCCAAAGCAACAAGCTCTTCCCGGGCGCTCCCGTGGCGCACGATGAGGTAGCCTCCAAGACGACGCAATTCCTCATCCAGGCTGGCCAGGCTGGCGTGAATGAAACGCAGGCGCCGATCGTCGCGCGGCAAGCCGTCGAGAATATCGGTGTCATACACGAAGACACAAAATACCTGCTGCGAACAGCGCAAGGCGTGGTGCAGGGCGGCGTGGTCGAATGCGCGCAGGTCGCGCCGGAACCAGACTAAAGACTTGCTCAAATTCATCACTGTGTGCAGGGTCAAGGCGGGAGCAGATTTTACTGTCTAGGATCGGACCGTGGTGTGCGTGTCGTGATGGTTCCGGGGGGGCCTGCGGCCAAATGGGTGTAAACTAGGGAAAAGCGTAACGTTGTGCTGCAAAAGCTTGGCAGCCGATCATGTTTAACGCAAGAGTGCGCCTTTTGAGAGTATCCGTATGAAAAAAACCAAAGTTGGCAAAACTCTACCGATGCCGGGCATGCCCCGGGAACAGGACGATACGCTCGCCAAGGCGGGGCCGGCAGCATCCGGGCTCAACCTTGCGAACCATTTCCTGATCGCCATGCCATCGATCCAGGACCCGATCTTCGGCGGCACCGTCGTCTATGTCTGCGAGCACAACGACAAGGGCGTGCTGGGCGTGGTCATCAACAAGCCGACCGATATGACGATGGAAACGCTGTTCGACCGCGTCGACCTGAAGCTGGCCGAAGGCCTGCGCGCGACCGTGGTCGACGAGCCGATCATGTTCGGCGGGCCGGTTCAGGACGACCGCGGCTTCGTGCTGCATTCGCCGGGCGGGCGCTATTCGTCGTCGCTGTCCGTCACCGACGACGTTGCCTTCACGACCTCGATCGACGTGCTCGAAGCGGTCGCCAGCGGCGGCGGTCCGGCGCGCATGCTGGTCTCGATCGGCTATGCCGGCTGGAGCCCCGGCCAGCTCGAGGAAGAAATCTCGCGCAACGGCTGGCTGACGGTGGGCGCCGACGCGCGCGTGCTGTTCGACCTGCCGATCGAGGAACGCTACAACGCCGCCATCAAACTGCTGGGAATCGATCCCTTCATGCTCGCCACCGAAGCCGGCCATGCTTGATTCGCTGTACCTGCACCGTTGCGCATGATGGTCGATATCGTTCTCGGCTTCGACTTCGGCATCAAGCGGATCGGCATCGCCATGGGCAATACCCTGACCGGGCAGGCACAGCCGCTGCGCGTCATTTCCGCCATCGACAACGCCACCCGCTTCAAGATCATCGGCGAGCTGATCGCCGAATGGCGCCCGGCGCGCCTGGTGGTGGGCGAGCCGCGCCATCCCGACGGCGCCGA
>DDKG01000045.1:0-7396 GCA_002339265.1 Massilia sp. UBA2604
TTTTGTCGTATGCTCATCCCATCGTTTTTTCTCACCAACGCATAAGGCAACATCATGGGCAACCGCCTCTCGAAAATCGCGACCCGCACCGGCGACGACGGCAGCACCGGCCTGGGCGACGGCAGCCGCACCGGCAAGGACAGCGCGCGCATCCACGCGCTGGGCGAAGTCGACGAACTCAATTCCTTCGTCGGGCTGCTGCTGTGCGAAGACATGCCGGCCGCTTTGCGCGAAGAGCTGGTCTCGATCCAGCACGACCTGTTCGACCTGGGCGGCGAGCTGTGCATCCCCGGCTACCAGATGATCAAGGAAGAACACGTGGCGCGCCTGGACGGCCTGCTCGAGAAATACAACGCCGACCTGCCGATCCTGAAGGAATTCATCCTGCCGGCCGGCTCGCGCGCGGCGTCCACCGCCCACGTCTGCCGCACCGTATGCCGGCGCGCCGAACGCGCCATCGTGGCCCTGTCGAAGGCCGAGCAGATCCACGCCCACCCGCGCCAGTACGTCAACCGCCTGTCCGACCTGATGTTCGTGCTGGCGCGCGTGCTGAACCGCCATGCCGGCGGCAGCGACGTGCTGTGGCAGCACGAGCGCAAGCGGGGATAAGCGATGGATGACAAGGTGATGGACGACTTCATCGGCGTCTACGACGACGCGCTCAGCGCGCAGCAATGCGATGCGCTGCTGGCGCGCTTCGATGCCAGCGACAAGGTGGCGCGCGGGCGCACCGGCAACGGCGTCGACGTCGACAAGAAGGACAGCTACGACATCACCATCAACCTGCACCGCGAATGGGACGACGTCACCCAGCTGCTGCTCGAGACGATGACGCGCCACCTGGTGCAGTACGTCGACCGCTACCGCATGCTGCTGATGGGTTCCCTGTCGCCGACGCTGGCGCATCCGGCCAGCGGCGCGCCGACGGTGCTGTCGATGGATAACTTCGAGGAAGTGGGCCGCCCCTATATCGAAGACCTGGTGCGCGTGCTGTACCGCCCCGGCACCATCAACCTGCAGAAGTACCGGCAGGCCAGCGGCGGCTACCACCACTGGCATTCCGAGATCTATCCGCAGAACGCCACCTGCGATTCGCTGCACCGGGTGCTGCTGTGGATGTTCTATCTCAACGATGTGGACGACGGCGGCGAGACCGAGTTCCTGTACCAGGGCCGCAAGATCGCGCCAAGAAAGGGGCGGCTGGTGATCGCACCGGCCGGCTTCACCCACACCCACCGCGGCAATGTGGCCACGAGCGGCGACAAATACATCGCTACTTCCTGGATTTTGTACCAGCGCGCCGAGGCGCTGTTCGGCCAGCCGCAGGGGTCGTAACGGCAGCGAGAAAATCGTCCCAGGCCGGCCGCTCGCCCCACTGTTCGAGCAGGTAGTCGATGAACACCCTGACCTTTTGCGGCAGGAAGCGGTTTTCGAGGTAGACAGCCAGCACCTGGCTGCCGAACATGCCCACCGGCCGCGCCGCCGGCAGCACGTGCAGCGCGCGGCCGGCGCGGATGTCCTCGCCCACGACGAAGGTCGGCAGCAGGGCAATGCCGGCGCCGCCCAGCATGGCTTCGCGCAGCGCCCCGCTGCTGTTGATCGCCAGGGCGCTGGCGGGCTTGAGCTGGATTGGCGCTTCGTCCCCTTCGAAGTTCCAGATCGCGCCGGGCCCTGATTCAGCGAAGGTCAGGCAGCGCGCCAGCGCCAGTCCGGCGACATCGGGCGGCATGCCCCAGCGTTCCACATACTTGGGCGAAGCCGCCAGCACGTAGCGCAGCGGCGCCACCGGACGCGCGACGATGCTCATCAGGTCGATCTTCGGCGCCAGTCGCAGCGCGACGTCGATGCCCTCCTCCACCAGGTCGACGTGGCGATCGCTCAAGCTCAGGACCACCCGCACCTCGGGATAGCGCGCCATGAAGCCGGGCAGTAGCGCGGCCAGTTGCGCATTCCCGAACGCCATCGAAGTCGACACGCGCAGCGTGCCGCCGGGGCCGGACTGCTGCCCGGCGGCCGCGGCCTCGACGGCGCGGCCGGCGTCGATCATGCGCAGGGCGTGCTGGTAGATGTCGCGGCCCGCTTCGCTCAAACCGATGCGGCGCGTCGAACGGTTCAGCAGCTTGACCTGCAGCGCCTTCTCGAGCCGCGCCACCGCCTTGCTAACGCTGGCCTTGGTCGTGCCCATGCGGCGCGCCGCTTCCGAAAAACTGCCTGCCTCGACCACCTGGACGAAAGGCCACAGGTCCGCAAAATCGCGCGGCGCCAGCTCGCTCATAGTATCCCCATTGGAAACAATGTATTATCGACTGAGCGTATTGTATCCATAAATACACGGCGCTAATCTGGCATCTCCACCTACTGGAGACGATCATGACCGCATTCAGCATTCAAAAGCCGGCGCTCGCGGCGCCCGCGTCCACCCTGCCGCTGCTGTTCATCCTGATGTGGAGCTCGGGCTACGTGGTCGGCAAGCTCGCCCTGCCCCACGCCGGTCCGCTCACCCTGCTGTTCCTGCGTTTTTCGGTGGCGGCCGTGGTGCTGCTGGCGATCGCGCTCGTGACCCGGGCGCCGTGGCCGACGGGCTGGAAGCCGGTGGCGCACCTGGTTGTGGTCGGCCTGTTGATGCAGGCGCTGCAGTTTTCCGGCCTGTACACCGGCCTGAAGCTGGGCGTGAGCGCCAGCGTGTCGGCCCTGATCGTCGGCACCATGCCGCTGTTTACCGCGCTTGGCGCCAGCGTGTTCCTGCATGAAAAAGTCAGCGGCCGGCAGTGGCTCGGCCTGGCCGCGGGCCTGGGCGGCGTGGCGCTGGTGGTCGCCGACCGGATCGGCAACGCCAGCCTTGCCGGCCTGGGCGCGGTGAGCCTGGCGCTGGCGGGCATCACGCTCGGCACCCTGTATCAGAAAAAGTATTGCGCCGATGCCGACCTGCGCACCGCTGGCGTCATCCAGCTGACAGTCGCCAGCATCGTTGCGCTGCCGCTGGCCCTGGTGGTGGAAGGGTTCGAGGTGCGCTGGACGCCGACGCTGGTGCTGGCATCCGGCTGGCTATCGATCGTCAATTCGATCGGCGCCGTCAGCCTGCTGTTCCTCATGATGCGCAAGGGCGAGGCCAGCAAGGTCGCCAGCCTGTTCTACCTGATTCCCGGCACGACCGCCATGATGGGATTTGCCGTCCTCGGCGAAACGCTCGGCGCCATGACGCTGGCCGGCTTCATGGTCACGGCTGGCGCGGTCCATGTCTGCACCCGCAAGCCGGCTTGATGCGCGCATAAAAAAAGCCCCGCTTTCGCGAGAAAGCGGGGCCTTGTTCGAGACGCCGGGTCAGCCGTTGTTCACCACCAGCCGCGGCTCGCCCTGCGCCACCAGGCGCGCACGGATCGACGCCGCGATGCCCTTGGCATCCAGGCCCACCGACGCCAGCAACGCTGCCGGATCGCCCTGGTCGATGAAGTTGTCGGGCAGGCCCAGGTTCAGCACCGGCTTGGCGATGCCCGCCGCTGCCAACGCTTCCATCACGGCGGCGCCGGCGCCGCCCATGATGCAGCCCTCTTCCACCGTCACCAGGAAATCGTGCTCCTGCGCCAGGCGCTTGACCAGTTCGACGTCGAGCGGCTTCACGAAGCGCATGTTGGCCACCGTCGCATCGAGTTCCTCGCCCGCCTTGATGCTCGGCGCGACCATCGAGCCGAAGGCCAGGATCGCGACGTCCTTGCCGGCGCGGCGTACCTCGCCCTTGCCGATCTCGATCGAGCTCAAGGCCTCGACGATCGGCGTACCGACGCCGGCGCCGCGCGGATAGCGCACCGCCGCCGGGCCGGGATAGTGATAGGCGGTGGTCAGCATCTGGCGGCACTCGTTCTCGTCCGACGCGGCCATCACGACCATGTTCGGGATGCAGCGCAGGTAGGCCAGGTCGTAGTTGCCGGCATGGGTCGCGCCATCGGCGCCCACCAGGCCGGCGCGGTCCAGCGCGAAGGTCACGTCCAGGTTCTGCAGCGCCACGTCGTGGATCAGCTGGTCGTAGGCGCGCTGCAGGAAGGTCGAATAGATCGCGACCACCGGCTTGAGGCCTTCGGTGGCGATGCCGGCGCCGAAGGTCACCGAGTGCTGCTCGGCGATGCCGACGTCGAAGTAGCGGTCAGGGTATTGCTGGTGGAAGCGCACCATGCCCGAGCCTTCGCGCATGGCGGGCGTGATGCCGACCAGGCGTTTGTCGGCGGCCGCCATATCGCACAGCCAGTTGCCGAACACCTCGGTATAGGTGATCTTGCTCGGTGCGGTGGACGGTTTGATGCCCTCGAGGTGGTTGAACTTGCCGGTGCCGTGGTACAGGATCGGCTCGGCCTCGGCCAGCTTGTAGCCCTGGCCCTTCTTGGTCACCACGTGCAGGAATTGCGGGCCCTTGAGCTTCTTGATGTTTTCCAGCGTCGGGATCAGCGAATCGAGGTCGTGGCCGTCGATCGGGCCGATGTAGTTGAAGCCGAATTCCTCGAACATCGTGGCCGGGACCACCATGCCCTTGGCGTGTTCCTCAAGCTTGCGCGCCAGATCCAGCACCGGCGCCGGCAGCACGCTCTTGCCCACGTTCTTGGCGGCGGCGTAGAACTGGCCCGACAGCAGGCGCGCCAGGTAGCGGTTCAGCGCGCCGACCGGCGGCGAGATCGACATGTCGTTGTCGTTCAGGATGACCAGCAGGTTGACGTCGTCTTCCACGCCCGCGTTATTGAGCGCCTCGAAGGCCATGCCGGCGGTCATGGAGCCGTCGCCGATGACGGCGATCGCGTGGCGGTCCTCGCCCTTGATCTTGGCCGCGGTGGCCATGCCCAGGGCCGCCGAGATCGAGGTCGACGAGTGGGCGGTGCCGAAGGTGTCGTACTCGCTCTCGTCGCGCTTCGGGAAGCCCGACAGGCCGTTCAACTGGCGCAGGGTGGGCATGCGGCCGCGGCGACCGGTGAGGATCTTGTGCGAATAAGTCTGGTGGCCGACGTCCCACACGATGCGGTCGCGCGGCGTGTCGTACACGTAGTGCAGCGCGATCGTCAGTTCCACCGTGCCCAGGTTGGACGACAGGTGGCCGCCGGTCTTCGACACCGATTCGAGCAGGAACTGGCGCAGCTCGTGCGCCAGCGGGGTGAGCTGGGTGCGCGGCAGCTTGCGCAGGTCGGATGGGTCGTTGATTTTTTCTAGCAGGTTCATTTAGGCCTTCCGCTGCACGATCAGGTCTGCCAGTTCGCGCAGACGCTGTGCTTTGTCTCCAAATGGCGCCAGCGCTTCGTGCGCGTCACGCCGCAGTTGCTCGGCCAGCGCGCGCGATGGCTCCAGGCCGAGGATCGACACATAGGTCGGTTTGTTGTCGGCCGCGTCCTTGCCGGCGGTCTTGCCCAGCGTGGCCGAATCGGCGGTGGCGTCGAGCACGTCGTCGACCACCTGGAACGCCAATCCCACCGCGGCCGAATACTTGTCCAGTGCCTGCAGCTCGTCCTGCGCCAGGTCGCGCCCGGCGAGCGCGCCGAGCAGCACCGACACGCGCAGCATGGCGCCGGTTTTCAGTTGATGCATGCGTTCGAGCTGTTCGCGGGTGAGCGACAGGCCGACGCTATCGAGGTCAATCGCCTGGCCGCCGCACATGCCGGCGGAACCGGCAGCCTGCGCCAGCAGGCGCACCATCGTCAGCTGGCGCGCCGGCGGCACCAATGCGACATCAACGCCGGCCACCACCTCGAACGCTTGCGCCTGCAGGGTGTCGCCGACCAGCAGCGCGGTGGCTTCGTCATAGGCCACGTGCACCGTCGGCTTGCCGCGGCGCAGGGCGTCGTCGTCCATGCACGGCATGTCGTCGTGCACCAGCGAATACACGTGGATCATCTCGACCGCGCTCGCGACCCGCGCCAGCACCGAGGGCTCGGCCTCGAACAGCGCGCCGGCGGCATACGCCAGCAGCGGACGCACGCGCTTGCCGCCGCCGAGGGTGGTGTAGCGCATCGCCTCGTGCAGCTTGTGCGGCACGCGGTCGGCTGGCGGCAGGAAGGCGTCGAGCGCTTCCTCCACCCTGGCCTGGACGGCGCGGGTCCAGGCGCCGAAATCCTGCGCCGTCATGAGGTCGGCCGTCATTGCGCCGCCTCGTCGTCGCTGAATGGCTTGAGCATGTCGCCTTCGAGCACCTTGACCTGGGACTCGACTTTTTCGAGCTGGGCCGCGCAGTACTTGACCAGTTCGGAGCCGCGCGCATAGGCCGCGACCGAGGCTTCCAGCGGCAAGGCGCCGGATTCCATCTGTGTCACGAGCTGGGCCAGTTCGGCCATCGCCTGCTCGAAGGATTGCGGAGGCGTTGCCGCTGCCGCCGGCGCGCTATCCGCTGTCATATTCTTTGCCATAAATAAGTCTGTATCGTGAACGCGCGCTTTGTGCGCCGTGGGTCAGTCCAATCGCGTATTTTAGATCAATCCCACCCCACAAGGGGCGCACATTGCAGTATCCACAACTAGCAAGTGCGTCAATAATCCGTCTGACGTCTCTTTTCCAATATGAAAACCATGCCTCATCGGCAACACATCAAGCGCCGCGCACCACAATCTCGCGCCGGCCCAAGACGGTAGAGCCTGTTCCGCAGTATAATCTCCGGTTCTGTCCGAAATACCGTATTCCTCTACTTAAATACTGGTCTTTGGATTCTTTCTCTTCTTTGGAAGCTTACTTAAAGGGGGGTTGGGATGTCCGATCTGGCTACCCACGCCAAGCTGGCGCGCTCGAACGCACAGCTTCCGGTAAATGTTTATTTTGACGACGCGCTCCTCAAGCGCGAGATGCAGCAACTGTTCCACAATGGCCCGCGCTACATCGGCCATGAATTGATGGTGCCGGAAACCGGGGACTTCGCGACGCTCGCCTCCGAACACGAAGGCCGCATGCTGGTGCGTAACGCGGGCGGCATCGAAGTGCTGTCCAACGTCTGCCGCCACCGCCAGGCGCTGATGTTCAATGGCCGCGGCAATGCGAAGAACATCGTGTGCCCGCTGCACCGCTGGACCTATGACCTGAAGGGCGAATTGATCGGCGCACCGCATTTCGCGGACACGCCGTGCCTGAACCTGTCCAAAACTCCGCTGCAGAACTGGAATGGCCTGCTGTTCGAACAGAACGGCTACAACGTGATGGACAAGCTGGGCAAGCTGTCGGTGACGAAGGACCTCGACTTCTCGGGCTATATGTTCGACCACGTCGAGATCCACGAGTGCGACTACAACTGGAAGACCTTCATCGAGGTCTACCTGGAGGATTACCACGTCGAGCCGTTCCACCCGGGCCTGGGCAACTTCGTCTCGTGCGACGACCTGAAATGGGAATTCGGCAGCGACTACAGCGTGCAGACCGTGGGCGTGAACCGCGCGCTGCAGAA
>DDKG01000045.1:7624-7808 GCA_002339265.1 Massilia sp. UBA2604
TGTACCCGAACATCATGGTCGAGTGGTATCCGAACGTGCTGGTGGTGTCGACCCTGTGGCCGGACGGCCCGCAGAAGACCCGCAACGTGGTCGAGTTCTACTACCCCGAAGAGATCGTGCTGTTCGAGCGCGAATTCGTCGAGGCCGAGCGCGCCGCCTATATGGAAACGGCGGTCGAGGACGA
>DDKG01000351.1 GCA_002339265.1 Massilia sp. UBA2604
CCGGTTAGCGGATTGCACTTCTTGACATCAAGTTGTGGGGGAAGGACTGTTCGGTACTAAAAATACGTGTGCAAAATCCTGCCAATTTGCGCACATTATTGTAACGCATGATCCAAGCCAAGGCAGACTCACTTCCAAGAAATTATTTATTTCAAAATGTGTTTTTCTGCATCGTACTTTTGGCATTAATCTTACTGCCGAGTTGACCATGTAAATGATAATCGTTATCATTTAATGATGCCTTCTCCCGCAACTCCCCTCAAGAATAAAGCCGAGCCCGCCATCAGGGCCGAGCCCGCGCCGGCCAGCGCCCCTGCATCCGATTCCAGTGCCAAGCCAATGGGCGCCCTGCCCGGCGCCGGCCGCGCCCTCTGGCTCAAGCAATTGCATCAATGGCATTGGATCAGTTCGGCCATCTGCCTGATGGCCATGCTGCTGTTCAGCTTTACCGGCCTGACCCTGAACAACGCCACCCTGATCGAGGCCAAGCCGGTCGTCACGCGCCTGAAAGCGACGCTCCCCGAGCCGCTGCGGGCGCAGTTGCAGGCCTATGCCGAAGACCACGCCGACGCCGAGGTTCCACTGCCGAGCGAAATCGCCGACTGGACCAATGGCGTCTTCCCGGTCGACGTGCGCGGCAAGCGCGCCGAATGGAGCGAAGAAGACGCCTACGTCGCCCTGCCCCGCCCCGGCGGCGACGCCTGGCTGCGCATCGCCGTCGACGGCAGCGCAGAGTTCGAAAAGACCGACCGCGGCTGGATCTCGTGGCTCAACGACATGCACAAGGGCCGCAACACGGGCGCGGTGTGGAGCTGGTTCATCGACATCTTCGCCGTGGCCTGCGTGGTGTTCTGCATCACCGGCTTCCTGATCCTGAAGTACCACGCGGCCAAGCGGCCGTCGACCTGGCCGGTGGTCGGTTTCGGCATCGTGTTGCCGATCGTGCTGGCATTGTTGTTTGTCCACTGATCCATCAAACCTGAGAGAAGACCAAGAATGAAACTGTCCCACTCGCTCGTCCTCACCCTGCCGCTCGCGTCCGGCTGGGCCATGGGCGCCGACTTGTCCGTCAAGTTCGACGTGCCGCAGCTGAACGTGGCCGAATACCACAAGCCCTATGTCGCGATCTGGATCGAGAATGCCGACCAGAGCATCGCCTCCAACCTGGCCGTGCTGTACGACGTCAAGATGAAGGACAAGGGCGGCGAGAAATGGGTCAAGGACTTGCGCACCTGGTGGCGCAAGGCGGGCCGCGACGCCACCCTGCCGATCGACGGCGTCAGCGGCGCCACCAAGGCGCCCGGCACCCACACGATGAAATTCGACGGCGCCAGGTTCGGCATCGACAAGCTGCCGGCCGGCGAATACAAGCTGGTGGTGGAAGCGGCGCGCGAAGCGGGCGGCCGCGAAGTGGTCAAGGTACCGTTCAACTGGGCGGGCAAGGGCAAGCTGGCGGCGAACGCGGCGGGCAAGGAAGAACTGGGCGCCGTGTCGCTCCAGATCCAATAACGACAACAAGGAGAACCCCATGCAACAGAACAAATTCTACAAAGCAGCCATCGTCGGCCTGATGCTCGCCGGCGCCACGATGACGGCCCAGGCCCACCGCGCCTGGATCCTGCCGAACACCGCCATGGTCGATTCGAAGGAAGCCTGGGTCACGATCGATGCCGCGATCTCGAACGAAGTGTTCGAGTTCAACCACCACCCGCTGCGCCTGGACAACCTGACCATCACCGATCCGGACGGCGTGCAGGCCAAGGCCGAAGGCGCCGTGGTCGGCAAGTACCGCAGCACGCTCGACCTGCGCCTGCCGAAGGACGGCACCTATCGCCTGTCGATCGTCAACAACAACGTAATGGGCAGCTACAAGCTGAACGGCGAGACCAAGCGCTTCCGCGGCGCCGCCGGCAGCCCGGCGGTGGCGATCCCGGCCGGCGCCACCGACGTCCAGACCACCGCCGTCCACTCGCGCAACGAGACCTTCGTCTCGGCCAACAAGCTGAACGACACCGCGCTGAAGCCAGTCGGCGAAGGCCTGGAAATGATCCCGCTCACCAATCCGTCCGACCTGCGCGTCGGCGAGCCGATCCGCGTGCGCTTCCACCTCGACGGCAAGCCGGTGGCCAACCTGCCGTTCAGCATCGTGCAGGGCACCGTCAAGTACCGCGGCTCTTCGGGCGAGCAGCGCCTGACCACCGACGCCAAGGGCGAGGCCTCGTTCACCGTGCCGGCCGCGAATATGTACTGGCTCAGCGCCGGCTTCCCGTTCGGCGAAGGCCGCGAAAAGCCGCAACCGGGCGCCAAGCGCTACAGCTACGCGGCCACGCTCGAAGTCCTGCCGCAATAAGCCCGATGCGCGACGTCCTGGTTCCGCTGGAAGTCGACATGGCGCTGCCGCCGGGCGGCAGCACCTTGTACGCGACTGCCGGCACGGCGATGGGCACCGGCTGGTCGGCGCGGCTGATGCTGCCGCCCGGCGCGGACGGCGCCGCCCTGGAGCGCGCGCTCCAGGGTGAACTCGACGAGATCGTCGCGCAAATGAGTCATTGGGAATCGGATTCCCTGCTGTCGCGCTATAACGCTGCACCGGCCGGCAGCTGGCATGCGCTGCCGCCGCAGTTCTTCGACGTCGCCGACTACGCGCTGAGGGTGTTCGACGACAGCGGCGGCGCCTACGATCCGGCCGGCGGCCAGCTGGTGAACCTGTGGGGCTTCGGGGCCACCCGGCGCTATGACCAAGCGGGCTTTTACGCCCCGGACGCGGTTGCGATCGGCAACGCCCTCGCGCAGCGCGCCTCCAGCCAGCCTGTCCTCGACCGTGCGAGCCGCCGCCTGCTGCAGCCGGGCGGCGCCCTCCTCGATTTTTCTTCCGTCGCCAAGGGCTACGCGGTCGACTGCATGGCGCGCTGCCTGGAACAGCGCAGCGTGCGCCACTACGTGGTCGAGGCCGGCGGCGAGCTGCGCGGCGCCGGGACCAAGTCCAATGGCGAGCCGTGGTGGGTGGAAATCGAAGGCGTCCCGGACGCCGACGGCTCCGCCACCCAGGCCGTGGTCGCCCTGCATGGCCTGGCGATTGCCACCTCGGGCGACTATCGCCGCTATTTTCAACACGGCGTGCGGCGCGCCGCGCACACCCTCGATCCGCGCAGCGGCTACCCGGTCGCCAATGGCGTCGCCTCGGTGACGGTGCTGGCGCCCACCTGCATGGAGGCCGATGCATTGTCTACCGCCCTCACCGTGCTGGGCCCGGAGCAAGGCCTCGCCTTCGCCGAGACGCGCGGCATTGCGGCGCGCTTCCTGGTGCGCGCCGGCGCCGGCCTGGTCGAAACCAATTCCAGCAACTGGCGCTCGCTACTTCAATGATGCTGACGATCGAACCCTTGCGCTGGGGCGGCGCGCTCGCGCTGTCCGGCGCCTATCTCGCGATGTGCCTCGGCATCTGGCGCAGCCGCCTGGCGCGCACCAGGGCCGCCGGCGGCGCGGCCGACTGGCTGGTGGTCCATGCCAGCCAGACCGGCAGCGCCGAATTCCTGGCCGAGCGCACCGCTGCCACATTAGCCCTGGGCGGACTCGACGCGCGCGCCGCCTGCATGTCGACCGTCGACACCGCGCAACTGGCCGCGGCCTCACGCGTGCTGTTCATCTGCAGCACCTATGGCGAGGGCGACGCGCCGGATACGGCCGCGCGCTTCGCCGGCCACACGATGGGCGAAGCGCCCGACCTGTCGCGCCTGCACTATGGCGTGCTGGCGCTGGGCGACGCGACCTATACCAATTACTGCGGCTTCGCTCGCGCGCTCGATGCCTGGCTGATGGAGCGCGGCGCCACGCCGCTGTTCGAACGGATCGACGTCGACCGCGGCGCGCCCGAGGCGCTGGCTGCCTGGCAGCACCACCTGAGCCACCTGGCCGGCACCAGCGATGCCCCGGACTGGGACGCGCCGGCCTACGGCGAATGGCGCATTGCCAGCCGCGCCCAACTGAATCCCGGCAGCGCCGGCGCCCCGCTGTACCGCATCGCGCTCGTCCCGCGCGACGGCCTGCTGCCCGCCTGGGAAGCGGGCGACCTGGCGCAGATCAGCGCGCCGCTCGACCCGGACCATCCGCGCGAATACTCGATCGCCTCGGTGCCGGGCGAAGGCCGGCTGGAATTGCTGGTGCGTCTGCAGCAGCGCGAGGACGGCACGCCCGGCGCGGCCTCCGGCTGGCTATGTGTGTGCGCGGACCCGAACGACACGATCCGCCTGCGCGTGCGCGCCCATGCGCGGTTCCGGCTGGGCGCCAATGCGCAGCGGCCGTTCATTGCGATCGGCAACGGCAGCGGCCTGGCCGGCCTGCGTTCGCTGCTCAAGGCGCGCATCGATGCCGGCGCCGACCGTAACTGGCTGCTGTTCGGCGAGCGTAATGCGGCCCACGACTTCTTGTGCAGGGAAGAACTGGAAGCATGGCGCAATGGCGGCATGCTGACGCGGCTCGACCTGGCGTTTTCACGCGACGAGGGGCAAGCTCGCTATGTACAACATCTGGTGGACCTGCATCGCGAAGAACTGCAACGCTGGGTCGCCGAAGGCGCGGCGATCTATGTGTGCGGCAGCCTGCAAGGCATGGCTGGCGGCGTGCACGATGCGCTGGTGTCGGCGCTCGGACCCGATACGGTCGAGGCAATGATGGCCGATGGGCGCTGTCGGCGCGATGTGTACTGAGCTGAAGATGGTGTAGAAGCGAGAACCGCCGGCAACGCCGGCGGTATCGATCAACCGTCGTGCTTCAACTTAAAGCACGATCAGCGGTTGTCGTTCTTGTGGCTTTGACGCCCTGCTTCGGCGTGCTGTTCAGGCGTGCCGCCCTGGACGCCTTTCTGCTGGCTGCCCTGGCTGCGGCCGCTTTGCTGGCTGCCCTGGTTCAGGTTGCTTTGCTGGCTGCCCTGGTTGCCGCTCTGCTGGTTACTCGAACCATGCGATGCACGGCCGCCCTGGCTGGCGATCTCGCGCTGGCGTTCCGGATCCATCGATGCGAAACCTTGCTTGCCGCTACCCTGGTTACCCTGGTTGCCGCTCTGGCTGTTGCCTTGCTGCGAGTACTGGTTGTTGCCCTGTGGGTTGTTGTTACGCGAATTGTTTGCCATGATTGACTCCTTTTCATCGTGAACAAAATGTCAGCGTTGCCGACTCGAAGGACTCCATCGTAGCCACCGAAAAGCGCCCTGAACACCAAAAAACGGCAACGATCCTGTAGGACCATGCCTTGTCGCCCGATGCGTCTGGGCCGGCAAACTGAAAGAAAAACTTGATATAAATTTGGCAGTTCTTAGAATGATAATTATCAAAATAGAAGCCATACAGAAGAAATGGGCTAATAAGAGACATTCTTATCTCCTGGCGGCAATATGAAGATCGGCATCGGACACCGTCTTTTTGTCGCTGTCCTGCTCGCAATTCTGACGGTCGCCGGCGCCGGGGTTTTATTACTGCGGAAGAATGTCCTGGCCAGTTTCGGCGACTATGCCGTGGCGATCGAACTCGAGCGGCTGGACGGGCTGGCGAGTTCCCTCGCGCGCCAACACCGGGAGCATGACGGCTGGTCCTTCTTGCCTGACAACATCGCGCGGCGCAGCTGGATCACGGATGAATTGACCCGCCTGGAATCCGGGCGCCTTGGGGTTGCCCCAGTTGCACCGGTCGCGCCGGCCGCCCCAGCGCCCCCGGCGCCACCGGCCATGCCAGCTGGCGTGGCCCCTCCGGCGCCGCCCGCCCCTCCCCTCCCGCCGCTGCCACCACCGGTGCCGGGCGGCCCGGCCGGCGTCACCCAGGACCTCCATGCGCGCATCACCCTGCTCGACGCCGCCGGCCGTTACCTTGCCGGACGCCCGCCGGGCACGCTGCCGCTGGCGCGCCGCCCAATCGAGGTCGATGGCCGCACGGTCGGTTTCCTCGGCGTGGCGCGCAGCCACCGGCCGAGCGATGCGATGGCCTATGCCTTCCTGTCCCAACTGCAGCAGAGCCTGTGGCTGATCGGGGCCGGCGCCGTCGTCCTGAGCGCCCTGGCCGCGGTACTGCTGGCGCGCCACTTCCGGCGTCCGATCGACCAGCTTGCACGCGGCGCCGCCACGCTTGCCGCGGGCGACTACGGCGTGCGCCTGCCCCTCGGGCGCAGCGACGAACTGGGTGAGCTGGCGCGCCACTTCAACGTGCTGGCCGAGCGTCTCGACGGCGCCGAGACGGCGCGCCGCCAATGGGTGGCGGATACCTCGCACGAACTGCGCACGCCTCTTGCCGTGCTGCGCGCGCAGCTGGAAGCGATCCAGGACGGCGTGCGCCGGGCCACGCCGGATGCGATCGACGCCATGCGGCGCCAGGTCATGGCCCTGACCCGGCTGATCGACGAGCTGTATGCGCTGGCGCGCGCCGACGTCGGCGAGCTGGAATGCCGGCCCGAAGCGCTCGATCTGTGGGAACTGGCCACCGCCGAGGCCCGCGCCTTCGCCGCGCGTTTCGAGGAGGCGGGGATCGCGTTCGATATCGGCGAGAGGCCTGCGCGCTCGGGCGTGCTGGCCGATCCGGACCGCATGCGCCAGGTGTTCGCCAACCTGTTCGAGAACAGCCTGCGCTATACCGCGGCCGGCGGCGCGGTGCGCCTGTCCGCGCGCACCGAAGACGGCCGCATCCACCTGATGCTGGACGACAGCGCACCGGGCGTGCCGGACGACGCGCTGGCGCGGCTGGCCGAGCGCTTCTACCGGGTGGACGCTTCGCGCAGTCGCGCACACGGCGGCGCGGGACTCGGACTGTCGCTGTGCCGGCGCCTGCTCGAGGCGCAGGGAGCTGCCCTCGCCTTCGACCATTCTCCGATGAAGGGACTGCGCGTGACCGTGTCGATACCATTGGAGGAAAGCGCATGAACCCGGCGATCATGATCGTGGAAGACGAGGCGGAACTGGCGTCCGTCGTCGCCGACTATGCGCGCGCCGCAGGCTATGCGCCGACCGTGTTCGACGACGGCGCCATGGCGCTGGAAGCGATCCGCCGCGCGCCGCCCGCCCTGGTCGTGCTCGACCTGATGCTGCCGGGACTGGACGGGCTGTCCGTTTGCCGTGCGGTGCGCGCCTTTTCCGACGTGCCGATCGTGATGGTGACCGCGCGGGTGGAGGAAGTCGACCGGCTGCTGGGCCTGGAAACGGGCGCCGACGACTACCTGTGTAAACCGTTCAGCCCGCGCGAGCTGATGGCGCGCATCAAGGCGATCCTGCGCCGCGCCGGCCTGCCTGCGGCCGCGCCCGTGCTGGCCGTGGACGAGGCTGCGCGCCGCGTCGCGCTCCACGGCCAGCCACTCGAGCTGACGCCGAGCGAGTATGCGATCCTGGCCGCCCTGGTGCGCCGTCCCGGCCAGGTGCTGTCGCGCGCGCAGTTGCTGGATGCTGCGCAGGCCGACAACCTTGACTCCAACGACCGCGCGATCGACAGCCACGTCAAGAACCTGCGGCGCAAGATCGCCGCCGTCGCGCCAGAACTGGAACCGATCCGCTCGATCTACGGACTCGGTTACCGCTACGATCTCTAGCCTACATTTTTTCTCCACATTCGGTAGGCACGATGGTGTTCATCGCCACCGAGGAGAAAAACCATGCAAAAGACCACCCCACTGATCCTGGCCGCCTTGCTGGCGCTCGGCGCCGCCGATGCCGACGCTGCCGTGCACTATGTCTGCGAGGCCGCGCGCGGCAAATGCCCCAAGCCGCCGGTGCCGCCAACGCCACCCGCTCCGCCTGCACCGCCAACGCCACCCTCGATCCCCGGCCATGCCCCGCCAGTCCCGCCAGTGATTGCCGCCCCGCCGGCCCCACCGGCGCCGCCGGCAGTCGACTTGCCCGAGGTTCCCGCCGCCTTCCACGCGGCCTGCCAGGGCAAGCCGGACGGCACCCGCCTGAACCTGACCATGCGGCCCGGCGAAGGCATGGGCGGCGTCTGCGAGGACGAAGGCGGCAAGATGGTGTTTCACCTGCGCAGCTACCATCGCGCGGATTGAGCACGGTCGACGCCAGGCCCGGCATCCTCTATGCTGGGCCCATGACGTCGATCGATCCTTCCAGCCCCCGCCCCGAGCCTCCCGTCGCTCCCGAACTCGAAGACTGCTGCCGCAGCGGTTGCGTGCCGTGCGTCTTCGACCTGTATGAAGACGCACTGGCGCGCTACCAGGCCGCGCTCGCCGCCTGGGAAGCGGCGCAGGCGGCACGCAATGGAAAGTCATAGAGTTAATAAACTGATTACAATGAGCTGAACCGTGTCTTGATTGCGGAGGGCTCGATGTTCGGTCTTGATCTTCCTTGGTGGGAATTAATCGCACGCGGCGCGATCGTCTATTGCGCCCTGCTCATCATGATGCGCCTGTCCGGCAGGCGCACCGTGGGCCAGTTCACGCCCTTCGACCTGCTGGTGGTCATGCTGCTGTCGGAAGCGGTATCGAATTCGATGACCGGCGGCGATGAATCGCTGTTTGGCGGCCTGATCATTGCCGGGACGCTGGTCGCGCTGACCGTGCTGTTCGCCTTCCTTACTTCGCGCAGCAGGAAGCTCGAAGAACTCATTGAAGGTAGTCCCGTATTGATCGGCCGCGACGGCGTCTTCTTCGAGAAGGTCATGAAACGATGCCGCCTGTCCGAGAGCGACGTCGAGGAAGCGCTGCGCGAGGCCGACTGCCCGCGCCCCAAGATGAAATGCGCCTTCCTCGAGGCGGACGGACGGATCAGCATCATGCGCAATCCGCAGTAAACGAATTGCCGCGCCGCTCTTGTTGAACTGCCGAGATTTCTCAGCAGCCTTTGACCGCCCGTACGGTGTGGGCGGGCCACTCCCTGTGTGCTAATTCTTTGGGCATCGCCGCCGGTCCGGCGGCGCGATTGGTTTCTTTCCTATTCAGGAGGTCTACCATGAAACGAGCCCTCACCGTACTTGCGCTGGCCGCGTCGACCCTGGTCGCCGCCGCCAGCCAGGCCGCGCCGGTTTACTACCGCGCGGTTGCCAGCGGCCCTGCCGAAGAAACACCCAACGGTTCACCCGGGTCGAGCGTCTCGGCGTTCGAGATCGACGATCTCACTTTACGCGCCGAGGTGCCGTTCCGCGACCTGTCCAGCCCGGCCATCAGCGCCCACATCCACTGCTGCACGGTGGATCCCTTCCGCGGCGTGGCGCCGATCGCCATTCCCTTCAACGACTTCCCGCTGCAAGTCACGGCCGGCGTCTATTCGGCCAGCTTCGACCTGGGCGACCCTGCCACCTACGATGCGGACTTCCTCGCGGCCAACGGCGGCACGCCGCAGCTGGCAAGCGGCGCGCTCATCGATGCGTTCAACGGCAACCAGGCCTATGTCAACATCCACAGCGCTGCGTATTCGGCGGGCGAGATCCGCGGCTTCGCGGTCGCGGCGCCGATTCCGGAGCCAAGCACCTGGGCGATGATGGGGATGGGCCTGGGCATGCTGGCGCTGCTGGTGCGGCGCCGACTCAATCTGCAACCGCAGCGAGCGACCTGAATCAGGCGGCGGCGCGGCGCGCCAGCAGGCGGCCCCAGGCGGGAATCGCGGCCTGCCAGAAGTCGTTGCGCGAATGCGGCTGCGCACCATCCAGGTCGAGGTCCAGGAAGCGGGCCGATGCCAGCAGCGCGGCGACGGCGGCGGGTTCGTCCCCCGCCGTCACCGCCAGCGCACCGGTCTGCTTCGACAACTTCTCGCCATTCTCGTTGCGCACCACCGGCACGTGCAGGTAGCGCGGCGTCGGCACGCCCAGCAGGCGCTGCAGGAAGATCTGGCGCGGCGTGGAGTCGAGCAGATCGGCGCCGCGCACGACGTCGGTCACGCCTTGCTCTGCATCGTCCACCACCACCGCCAGCTGGTAGGCCCAGAAACCATCGGCGCGCTTGAGCAGGAAGTCGCCCGAGTCGGCCGCCAGGTGCTGCGTGACCTTGCCCGCGAAACGGTCGATGAAGGTGATCTCATCATGGCCGGCATCGGGCACGCGCACGCGCAGGCTGCGCATGGTGCGGCCCGGCCCGAGGCCGTGACGGCAAGTGCCGGCATAGATCGCCGCGCCGTCGGGGGCGAAACCAAGGCGCGAATCGGCGATCTCGCGCCGGTTGCAGCCGCAGGGGTAAGTGTCTTGCTTGATTTGGTCCGCCGCTGCCTGGTACAGGTCCTTGCGCCGGCTTTGCCAGACGATCTCGCCGTCGGCATGCATGCCCAGTGCGTCCAGCAGCGCGAGGATGCCCTCGGCGGCGCCGGCCACGCTGCGGCCTTCGTCGATGTCCTCGATGCGCACCAGCCAGGCGCCGTCGTGCCAGCGCGCGTCGAGATAGCTGGCCAGCGCCGCCACCAGCGAGCCGGCGTGCAGCGGTCCGGTGGGCGATGGGGCGAAGCGGCCGATATATGGAGGTTTCAAGTTTCTACGCTAATTGGATCAATGGCGTAGGGTGGACGGGTCTCCCGTCCACGCGTTCAAACAGTCCGTGCGATGTTGCAGTTCGGACGTAAGCTGAACGCGTGGACGGCAAGCCGTCCACCCTACTTGTGCTTGGCGATGATGCCGGTGACTTGGTCGATCACCTCGTTCGGCACCGCGACCGAGAGCTGGTAGTGGACGATCTCGAAGCCGCTCTTCGTCTTGCGGATCACGCCGCTGGCCATCGCATGACCCATGTTCTTGGTGTCGAGCAGTTCGTCGAACCAGATCAGCGACTTGTCGGCGGAAGCATAGACGTTACGGCGGGTTGCCTTGAAAGTCCAGGCCGACTTGGCGTCGAAATACTTCTTGGACCAGGCCTTGAATTCGTCGCGGGTCCAGAGCTCGGTGCGGTCGGTGCCGATGTAGACGCCGTCCTTGGCGATCTTGTCGAAATAGGCCATCCGCGTATTGGCTGCGTCGTCGTGCCATTCGTCGACGAAGGCGTTCACCTGCTTCGTCAGTTCGGCATCGGTGGCGGCGTTGGCGGCGCCGATCAGGCCCAGGCACAGGAAGCAGGCGGTCAGAAAGCGTTTCACGGAGGTCCCTTCGTTAGAGTTGTTGAGCGCGGTTATTGTACACATGGAAATGTGCCGAACCACGCTCCCACCCTGCTATCGGTGCAACTCTCCTGCCCGCTCCGGCTGATAGTCGATGTCGAGCACGGTGGCTTCGAACACGCCGCCGCCCGGTCGCTCCCAGGTAATGCTGGCGCCGACGCGCAAGCCCAACAAGGCGGTGCCGACGGGCGTCAACACTGACAATTGCTCGCCGCTGTCCTTCATGTCTTTCGGATAGCTCAGGGTCATGGTCACGTCTTCGTCGGAACCGGCGAAGCGGAAGCGCACGCGCGAATTCATGGTGACGACGTCGGGCGGCATGTCCCACGGCTCGACCATTTCAGCACGCTCGAGTTCGCTCAACAGGGCGTCGCGCGCATTGGCTTGCGCGGCGGGAAGGCGGTCGAGAATGCGTTCGAGACGCTCGAGGTCGAGCCAGGATACGACGATGGATGGTTTCATGGTTACTCCACAGTATGGCCAGGTAGGGCCAGTGATTGATGGCGCAGCGCGATTGGCGCGGCGCGACGGTGCGATGGAGGCGGCCCGGGAGGATGGGCAGGCGCTGGCCTGCCGTGTTTCCTCACCGAGCCCGGGAAAGCCGGGCGAGGTCGAGGCTGGAAAGAAGCGCCGCTCGACGCGATGCCACGCACGCCGGCACGCCACCTGCGCTCAGGGGCGATGCGGCGATAGACTGTGGCAGGCGGATTTGGTTCATGGCGGGCGGCGAAAGCGATTAGCGCAGTATAGCCCGCTTTATCGTCCAGTCAACCGGCGACTGGTCTGGACGATGGCTTATTTACTACCGCATTAATCGGGGTTAGGTCTGACATTCGGACACGATCTGGACTGTGTCACGAGGGACCATTGCAGAGTCCGTGTCCGAATGTCAGACCTGACCCCGCTTGTGTTTCATCGCCGTGTTCCGGCAAGAGTTTGGCACGACGCCGAGCATCTACCAGCAGCGCCTGCTTTAGAAGAAAAAAAAGCGGGCCGAAGCCCGCTTCTGTTGACGTCGCGTAGTAATTAACGCTTGTCGATCGCTGGCACGTCGCGCACCGGCGAACCGATGAACAGCTGACGTGGACGGCCGATCTTCTGCTCTGGGTCGGCGATCATTTCGTTCCACTGGGCGATCCAGCCGATGGTGCGGGCCATCGCAAAGATGCCGGTGAACATCGAGGTCGGGATGCCCAGGGCCGATTGCACGATGCCTGAGTAGAAGTCGACGTTCGGGTACAGCTTGCGCGACACGAAGTATTCGTCGTTCAGGGCGATCTTTTCCAGTTCCATCGCCAGCTTGAACAGTGGGTCGTCCTGCAGGCCCAGTTCGTTCAGCACTTCGTGGCAGGTTTCGCGCATCAGCTTGGCGCGTGGGTCGAAGTTCTTGTACACGCGGTGACCGAAGCCCATCAGCTTCACGCCCGAGTTCTTGTCCTTGACCTTCTCGATGAAGGCAGGGATGTTCTCGACCGAGCCGATTTCCTTCAGCATGTTCAGTGCGGCTTCGTTCGCGCCACCGTGGGCAGGACCCCACAGGCAGGCGATGCCGGCTGCGATGCAGGCGAACGGGTTGGCGCCCGACGAACCGGCCAGGCGGACGGTCGAGGTCGATGCGTTCTGCTCGTGGTCTGCGTGCAGGATCAGGATGCGGTCCAGGGCGCGCACCAGCACGTCGTTGACCTTGTACTCTTCGCACGGGTTACCGAACATCATGTACATGAAGTTGGCGCTGTACGACAGGTCGTTGCGCGGGTACATGAACGGCTGGCCGATCGAGTATTTGTAGGCCATCGCCGCCAGGGTCGGCAGCTTGGCGATCAGGCGGATCGCCGAGATCTCGCGCTGCTTGGCATCGTTGATGTCCAGCGAGTCGTGGTAGAACGAGGCCAGCGCGCCGACGGTGCCGACCAGCACCGACATCGGGTGCGCGTCGCGACGGAAGCCACGGAAGAAGAAGTTCATCTGCTCGTGGATCATCGTGTGCTTGGTCACGGTGTCGCTGAACTTCGCCTTCTGCTCGGCGTTCGGCAGTTCGCCGTTCAGCAGCAGGTAGCAGGTCTCCAGGAAGTCGCAGTTGACGGCCAGTTGCTCGATCGGGTAGCCGCGGTACAGCAGTTCGCCCTTGTCACCGTCGATGTAGGTGATGCTCGAGTTGCACGAAGCGGTCGACATGAAGCCAGGGTCGTAGGTGAACTTGCCGGTCTGGCCGTACAGCTTGCGGATGTCGATGACGTCCGGGCCGATGGTGCCCTTGTAGATTGGCATGTCGACCGACGGGCTGCCGTCCGAGAACGACAGGGTGGCTTTGGTATCAGAGATGTTCATGGCACTTCCTTCTTGTGGGAGTGGGTTCTACAAAATAAAACGAAACCAGGGGGCGCCGCGACCAGCCCGCGAGGCAGATCGAATGCCCAATTTCGCTTACGCTTGCCGCAACCGCGCCAGCAAGGCACGCACATGCGGCAGGTCGACTTCGCCGGAAGGCTCGGAGCGTCCCAGCAACAGGTCCATCAACGGGTTGTCCGCCAGATCGAGCAGACGGGTCAGCGCATCGACCTCTTCGTCGGTCAGTTCTTCTTCGTGCGCGTCGAGGAAGCGCGTGAGAATCAGATCGTTCTCGAGCAATCCCCGGCGTGCGCGCCAACGCAGGCGGGCACGGTTTGCAGGATCGGATTGATGCGCGTTTGCACTAGGTTTCACACTAGAGTCCGTTGTTGGTTCGACATCATACTCCGGCTGCCGCGATTCGGCAGTACGGTACTTTTACTGTATTGCTTCGGCATATTTAAGGCCGAAAGGGTGATGCACACGTGCGTTGAACGCGTGGAAGGCGGAGCCTTCCACCCTACGGCGGCGGTTCAACCGGCGCCTGCAATGAACGCACGTCTGCACACCGCATGCGGCGCCATGCCGGCCGCCGCATGCATGGCGCCAATTAAATGGCGCGACGAACCAGCAGTTCCTTGATCTTGCCGATCGCCTTGTTCGGATTCAGGCCCTTCGGGCACACGTCCGTGCAGTTCATGATCGAGTGGCAGCGGAACAGGCGGTACGGGTCTTCCAGGTTGTCCAGGCGGTCGTTGGTCGCTTCGTCGCGCGAGTCGGCGATGAAGCGGTAGGCCTGCAGCAGGCCGGCAGGACCGACGAATTTATCCGGATTCCACCAGAACGACGGGCACGAGGTCGAGCAGCAGGCGCACAGGATGCACTCGTACAGGCCGTCGAGCTCTTCGCGCTCTTCCGGCGACTGCAGGCGCTCTTTCTCGGGCTTGATCGAGTCGTTGATCAGGTACGGCTTGATCGAGTGGTACTGCTTGAAGAAGTTGGTCATGTCGACGATCAGGTCGCGCACCACCGGCAGGCCCGGCAGAGGACGCAGCACGATCGGCTGGGTCAGCTCGTTCAGGTTGGTGGTGCAGGCCAGGCCGTTCTTGCCGTTGATGTTCATCGCGTCCGAACCGCACACGCCTTCGCGGCACGAGCGGCGCAGGGCCAGCGAGTCGTCGACGTCCGACTTGATGCGCTGCAGGACGTCCAGCAGCATCTTGTCGGTGTCTTTCAGCTCGACGGTCACGTCTTGCATATAGGGCTTCGAATCCTTGTCCGGATCGTAGCGGTAGATTTTCAGTTGGACGGTGCGTGCCATTTGATTACCTGTTGTATCGGGCCGGTGCGCGATGCCCCGGCCCAGTCAATATTAGAAAGTACGTGCCTTCGGCTTGAAGGTGTCGACGGTCAGCGGCTTTTGCACCACTGGCTTGTACTCGAGACGGTTGCCTTCCGAGAAGAACAGGGTGTGCTTCATCCAGTTCTCGTCGTCGCGGTTCGGGTAGTCGCTGTGGGCGTGGGCGCCGCGCGATTCCGGACGCGCCGCGGCCGACACGATGGTCGCCTTCGCGGTCTCGATCAGGTTGTCGAGTTCCAGCGCTTCCACGCGGGCGGTGTTGAACACCTTCGACTTGTCCTGGAACGACACGTGCTTGCGACGCTCGTCGAGCTTCATGATCTCTTTCACGCCCGCATCCAGCAGTTCCTGGGTACGGAACACGCCGCAGTATTTCTGCATCGTGGCGCGGATGTCGTTGGCGACGTGCTGCACCTTCTCGCCACCGGTCGAGGTTTCGAGCTTGTTCAGGCGTGCCAGCGCGAAGTCGGCCGCATCTGCCGGCAGAGGCTTGTTCGCCTTCTGCTTCAGGTTCGACGCCACGACGTGGTTGCCGGCCGCGCGGCCGAACACCACCAGGTCGAGCAGCGAGTTGGTGCCCAGGCGGTTGGCGCCGTGGACCGACACGCAGGCGCATTCGCCGATCGCGTACAGACCATTGACGATCTTCTGGCCGCCGGTACCGTCAGGCGCGACGACCTGACCATGGATATTGGTCGGGATGCCGCCCATCTGGTAGTGGATGGTCGGGACGACAGGAATCGGTTCCTTGGTCGCGTCGACGTTGGCGAACTTGTGGCCGATTTCCAGGATCGACGGCAGGCGCTTCTCGATGGTGTCCTTGCCGATGTGGCGCAGGTCCAGCAGCACGTGGTCTTTATTCGGACCGCAGCCGCGGCCTTCCTTGATCTCCTGGTCCATCGAACGCGACACGAAGTCGCGCGGCGCCAGATCCTTCAGGGTCGGCGCATAGCGCTCCATGAAGCGTTCGCCGTTCGAGTTGATCAGGATACCGCCCTCGCCGCGCACACCTTCGGTGATCAGGACGCCGGCGCCCGACACACCCGTTGGGTGGAACTGCCAGAAC
>DDKG01000160.1 GCA_002339265.1 Massilia sp. UBA2604
AGCGGCGAGCCGGGCGCGCATGGCCTGGAACAGGTGGAATTCCTGGTCGCCGGCCACGCCGGCGTGGCGCCGCGTCCGCTGGCCAAGGTGGCCTCGGGCGGCGAACTGGCGCGTATCTCGCTGGCGATCTCGGTGATCACCTCGAATGCGACCACGGTGCCGACCCTGATCTTCGACGAAGTCGACACCGGCATCGGCGGCGGCGTGGCCGAGGTGGTGGGCCGCCTGTTGCGGCGCCTGGGCCAGCAGCGGCAGGTGCTGTGCGTGACCCACTTGCCGCAGGTGGCGAGCCAGGCCAACCAGCATTTCCAGGTGGCCAAGGGTACGACCGGCGAGGGCCGCACCGTGTCGCGCATCGACGTGCTCGACAGCCGCGCGCGTGTCGAAGAAGTGGCGCGCATGCTGGGCGGGATCGAGATTACCGAGACCACGCGCAAGCATGCGCGGGAGTTGCTGGCCTCTTGACCAGCTGCCGTTAGCCGCCAGCCCCAGCACGTCGTTCCCGCGAAGGCGGGAACCCAAGTCTTCTGCGCCGCCGATCACGTCAAGCGTAGCGTCAGCGCGAGCAACCTTAGGTTCCCGCCTGCGCGGGAACGACGTGCAGACGGAGCGGGCAACAACGTAGTTCCCGTACCGCACCTATCCAATTAGTTGTCATGCCGGCTTCTTCATTCTGTGGCAGAGTGACGTTCGACCTGCGGCCCTCACGCCGCAGCATCGACCACCACCCTCAACCATGGAAGGAATTCGCATGAGCATCGAAAAAGTCCTGTACCGCGCCCAAGCCACCTCGCAAGGCGGCCGTGAAGGCTCGTCAAAAAGTTCCGATGGCGTCCTTGACCTGAAACTGAGCACGCCGAAGGAACTAGGCGGCGGTGGCGGCTCGGGCACGAATCCGGAGCAACTGTTCGCGGCCGGCTACTCGGCCTGCTTCCTGGGCGCCCTGAAATTCGTGGCTGGCCAGGCCAAGGTCGCGCTGCCGCAAGACCTGACCATCACCGGCGACGTCGGCATCGGCCAGATCCCGACCGGCTTCGGCATCGAAGTCGACCTGACCATCAAGGCGCCGGGCATGGACCGGGCCCAGCTGCAAGAGCTGGTCGACAAGGCCCATATCGTGTGCCCGTACTCGAACGCCACCCGCGGCAACATCGACGTGCGCCTGCACGTGAACACCTGATTCCAGTGGCATAAGACAGGTTCCGTGGTTCGAGCGCCACGAAAAGGCGGTGGCGCCACCCCGGCAAAAGGGGGCGTCACCGACTTCGATGACAGCCCCCACTTATAATAGACAGGTCATATCTTCTTCCCCTGTCTATGCCATTTCGTAAAGAACCGCCTCATCGCCACGGCAGCGTCTCGCACAGCGCGATCGTCCTGGTCAACCTGGGCACCCCCGACGAGCCCACCCGATCGAGCGTGCGCCGCTACCTGAAGCAGTTCCTGTCCGATCCGCGCGTGGTCGAGATCCCCAGCCGTATCTGGTGGTTCATCCTGAACCTGTTCATCCTGCCGTTCCGCTCCGGCCAGTCGGCCGCCAAATACCGCACCATCTGGACCCGCGAAGGCTCGCCCCTGCGCATCCACACCGCCCAGCAGGCGGCAAAATTGCAGGCCGTGCTGGCCGAACGCGGCCATGAAGACGTCAAGGTGGCGATGGCCATGCGCTACGGCACGCCTTCGCTACCCGACGTGCTCGACCAGCTAAAGGCCGACGGCTGCGACCGCATCGTCGTGCTGCCTGCCTATCCGCAGTATTCCGGCACCACCACCGCCTCGATCTGGGACTCGGTGTTCCAGCACTATGCGCGCGTGCGCAACGTGCCCGAGCTGCGCCTGGTAAAGCACTACCACGACCACGAAGGCTATATCAATGCGCTGCGCGACAGCGTGCAGGCTCATTGGGACGCCCATGGCCGCGGCCAGAAGCTGGTGATGAGCTTCCACGGCACGCCCAAGCGCACCCTGGAGCTGGGCGACCCGTATTTTTGCGAATGCCAGAAGACCGGGCGCCTGCTGGCCGACGCGCTCGGACTGGCGCCGGACGACTACCTGGTCACCTTCCAGTCGCGCTTCGGCAAGGCCGAATGGCTGCAGCCGTACACCGCGCCGACCGTGCAGCAGCTAGCGCAGGGCGGCATCGAGCGCATCGACGTGATCTGTCCGGGCTTCACCAGCGACTGCCTCGAGACGCTGGAAGAGATCTCGATGGAAGTGCGGCACGACTTCGAAGCCAATGGTGGCAAGGAATTCCACTACATCCCCTGCCTGAACGCCTCGCCGTCCTGGATCCGCGGGATGGCCGAGATCGCCGAGCAGCACCTGATCGGCTGGCCCACGATCCTGACCCCGGCCCAGCGCGAAGCGCGCCGCCTCGACGCCGAGCGCGGCGCACAGAACGCGGCCCGCCTGGGCGCCTGACCCTGGATGCCGGCGCCAGGCCGGCATCCTGTCGACAACCGCTTGCTTATTGACAACCTGCTAAAATGCCAGGTTGTTGGTGCTGGGTGCCGTATTTATCCGTATTTCAGATGACATCTCTGCAATTCCCCTTGAAATTGTAGGAGATCGCCCCATCTGGGGCGCTGTGTATCGATCAGGATACGTTTTCAACTCAGCCAAGTCCTTGATTCTAGGAGTTTTTCCGATGCAAGACCAAGAAAACAAAGAGGTGCTCGACCAGCAGCCTGGCGAAGCGCCTGTCGCTGACGCCACTGAGGGTGCGAACGCACAAGCCGCCGAGCAAGCTGCCGCAGCCGCCCCATCGGCCGAACCGGGCCTCGAAGAACAACTGAGCGCGACCGAAGCCAAGCTGGCCGAAATGCACGACGCCTTCATGCGCGCCAAGGCCGAAGCGGACAATATCCGCCGCCGTGCCCAGGAAGACGTGAGCAAGGCCCATAAATTCGCCATCGAAAGCTTCGCCGAGGCCATGGTGCCGGTGCGCGACAGCCTGGAAATGGCCGTAAAAGTCGAAGCCCCGACGGTCGAG
>DDKG01000159.1 GCA_002339265.1 Massilia sp. UBA2604
ATCGGCTCGCGGTTCATCTGCGAGCGCTCGACATAGGCCTTGGCGCCGGCCACCGCCAGCGCGCCGGCCGGCTCGAGGATGCTGCGCGTATCCTGGAACACGTCCTGGATCGCGGCGCAGATGGCGTCGGTATCCACCAGGATGATTTCGTCGACCACCTGCTGGGCGACGCGGAAGGTTTCCTCGCCCACCAGGCGCACCGCGGTGCCGTCCGAGAACAGGCCGACGTCGGTGAGCGTGACGCGCTGGCCGGCCTTCAGGCTGCGCGCCATCGCATCCGAATCCAGGGTCTGCACGCCGATGATCTTGATGTCGGGACGGATCTGCTTGACGTAGGCGCCGATGCCGGCGATCAGCCCGCCGCCGCCGATGGCAACAAAAATTGCGTGGATCGGGCTCGACAGCTGGCGCAGGATTTCCATGCCGATCGTCCCCTGGCCGGCGATCACGTCCGGATCGTCGAAAGGGTGCACGAAGGTCAGGCGCTGCTCTTTTTCCAGCAGCAGGGCGTGGTTGTAGGCGTCGGTATACGAATCGCCATGCAGCACGACTTCGACGCTGGCGCCGCCGCGCGCCTTGACCGCGTCGATCTTGACTTGCGGGGTGGTGGTCGGCATCACGATCAGCGCGCGGCAGCCGAGGCGGCAGGCCGACAGCGCCACGCCCTGGGCGTGGTTGCCGGCCGAGGCGCAGATCACGCCGCGCTTGAGCTGCTCGGGCGTCAGGTTCGCCATCTTGTTGTAGGCGCCGCGCAGCTTGAAGCTGAACACGCTCTGCATGTCTTCGCGCTTGAAATAAATGCGGTTGCCCATGCGCTGGGACAAGGTCGGGGCGAGGTCGAGCGGCGTCTGTTCGGCGACGTCGTAGACGCGGGCGGTCAGGATTTTTCTCAGGTAGTCGGTAGTCATGGTCGGATTGCAAAAGTCAGGCCGGCAGGGCCGGCGGGACGGACGACGGAAACTATTCCGCTAGGGTGGGTGACCGTGGCGCAAAGGTCGATTCGACAGGCTGGGTGACAGGCTCGTCGTATCGTGTCGTGACGAAAGTACGGGATCATTATAATGGAGGCTTATTGCCACCACTAGGCTGACGCAAGGCCGCAAATAAGCCCGCATGATCGAATCCGCTGTCCAATGGCTGCTTGACTTACTGGCTGCACCGACCGTCGGGCTGACCTCGATCTTCATCGTCAGCTTCGTTTCCGCCACCTTGTTGCCGCTCGGCTCCGAACCGGCCGTGTTTGCGGTGATCAAGGCCAACCCTGACATGTTCTGGCCGGCCATCCTGGTGGGCACGCTCGGCAATACCTTGGGGGGCGCTTTCGATTATTTCCTCGGCTACCGCGCCAAGGTCGCGTTCGCGAAAGAGCGTCAGAGCCGCTGGTTCGGCTGGCTCAAACGCTACGGCGCCAAGACCATGCTGCTGTCGTGGCTGCCGGGCATCGGCGACCCGCTGTGCACCCTGGCCGGCTGGCTGCACCTGCCGTTCTGGCCCAGTGTGATGTATATGGCGATCGGCAAGTTTGCGCGCTACCTGACCATGACCTTGGCGCTGCTGTACATCCCTGATAGTTTCTGGACCAATCTCGGTGATATGCTGACCCGCATTACCGGTTGAGGATTGCACGATGAGCGACCGTCTTCCCGTCCCCTTGGACAAAGCCTACCGCCTGATGAACCACGGCCCGACCGTGCTCGTCTCCGCGCGCCATGGCGAAGCGATCAACGTGATGGCCGCCGCCTGGTCGATGCCGCTCGATTTCGCGCCGCCAAAGGTGGCGGTGGTGCTCGACAAGAGCACGCTCACGCGCCGGATGATCGAAGCCTCGGGCGAGTTCGCCCTGATGGTGCCGTCGCGAGAACTGGCGCAGCTGACCCTGCAGGTCGGCTCGACCACGGGCCGCGAAGTCGACAAGTTCGCCGCCTTTGGCGCCGGCTACTGGACCGGCGAGCAAACCGGTGCGCCGCTGCTGGAAGGCTGCCTGGCCTGGCTCGAATGCCGGCTGCTTCCTGAACCGCACATCCAGGAAACCTATGACCTGTTCCTGGGCCAGGTGGTGGCCGCCTGGGCCGATCCGGCCGTGTTCCGCGACGGCCACTGGGTCACGACCGAAGAGGGGCCGAAGAGCATCCACTATGTCGCGGGCGGGCACTTCTTCGAGCTGGGCGAGGCCTTCGAGGCGAGTGCGGAGCTGCCAAAGCCCGCAAACAACGCCGGATGACATATGCCGTTCGGGTCGCCCAGGCAGACAAACGTTGCATCGCAGGCTTCGCAGGCAAATAAAGTTTGTACTTTCAAAATAGTATAGACATTTTGTTGCGTCGGCCAGAATGGCGGCCCGGGCATTAGCCGAGCGTGGTGCATCGCAATAAGCTAGAATGAACGTCCTTCGGGCCTGTCCGATCGTCGACCAGAATTCATGAACGCCCCCGCACACATCCATACCCTGCTTGCCGACAACGCACCCGCGCGCCTGCGCGAGATCCCCTATAACTACACCTCGTTCTCGGACCGCGAAATCGTTATCCGCCTGCTCGGTGAGTCATCGTGGGAGTTGCTCGACAGCCTGCGCGGCGCGCGCCAGACCGGCCGCTCGGCGCGCATGCTGTACGAGGTGCTGGGCGATATCTGGGTCGTGCGCCGCAATCCCTACCTGCAGGACGACATGCTGGACAACCCGAAGCGCCGGGCCAAGCTGATCGAAGCGCTGCACCACCGCCTGGCCGAGATCGACAAGCGCCGCACCACGGTCGATGCCCTGGACGGCGGAGATCCGGACATGGTGGCCAACCGCAGCGCCGCCGTCGAACAACTGCTGGCGGCCGCGCGCCGCGCGGTGGACGACTTCGGCCGCGAATTCGCCGAAACCTACGACCTGCGCAAGCGCGCCACCAAGGTGCTGGGCGCCTACACCGACAAGCGCAATATCCGTTTCGACGGCATGCACCGCACCTCGCACGTGACCGACGCCACCGACTGGCGCGTCGAGTATCCCTTCCTGGTCCTGCTGCCCGATAGCGAGGACGAGATGGCCGGCCTGGTCAAGGGCTGCATCGAACTCGGACTGACCATCATCCCGCGCGGCGGCGGCACCGGCTACACCGGCGGCGCGATTCCCCTCACGCCGATGTCGGCCGTGATCAATACCGAAAAGCTGATCGGCATCGGCGAGGTCGAGATGACCGCCATGCCGGGCCTGGACCGCGAATACGCGACCATCCACACCTATGCCGGCGTCGTCACCCAGCGCGTGTCGCAGGCGGCCGAGAAGGCCGGCTTCGTGTTCGCGGTCGACCCGACCTCGGCCCACGCGTCCTGCGTGGGCGGCAATATCGCGATGAACGCGGGCGGCAAGAAGGCCGTGTTGTGGGGCACGGCGCTCGACAACCTGGCCTCGTGGCGCATGGTCGACCC
>DDKG01000158.1 GCA_002339265.1 Massilia sp. UBA2604
GCTGCAAGAGGCCGAATTCGCGGCGGCCGAGAAGGGCTTTACGGCCGTCAAGCACCAGCGCGAAGTGGGCACCGGCTACTTCGACGCTGTGACCCAGGCCATCCAGCAGGGCCAGAGCTCGACCACCGCCTTGCACGGTTCGACCGAGGACGAACAGTTCTTCGAAAGCAAAAAGGTTGCGTAACAAGGTAGCGTAATCGTGGCGTCGGCGGGAGACCCGCCGACGCCACTGGAATTCCCAGCCGTAGTCGGTTGTAGTGGATAATGGCGCCTATTCTGCCGCCACCTTTTCCGCGGCAACGACTCTTTTAGGAATTCCAGCTTATGTTGAGCTACCGCCACGCCTTCCACGCGGGTAACCACGCCGATGTCCTCAAGCACTTCGTCCAGGTGCAACTGCACCTGTACATGAACCAGAAGGACGCCGCCTACACCTATATCGACACCCACTCGGGCGCCGGCGTGTATGCGCTCGACAGTTTCCAGGCGACCAAGACCGCCGAGTTCGATACGGGCATCGGCCCGCTGTGGAACTGCAGCGACGTCCCGGCCCCGCTGAAGGAATATCTTGACCTCATCAAGGGCATGAACCCGAGCGGCAAGATGCGCTACTACCCCGGCTCGCCCTATGTGGCCGAGCAGATGTCGCGCGAGCAGGATCGCCTGCGCCTGTTCGAACTGCACCCGGCCGACTGCAAGATCCTGGCCGATAACTTCCGCAAGCTCGACGCGCACAAGGCCGAGCAGGGCGAGCGCTCGCGCGGCCGGCGCGTGATCATCGAGCATGGCGACGGCTTCCACAGCATGAAGGCGCTGCTGCCGCCGCCGTCGCGCCGGGCTCTGGTGCTGATCGACCCGCCCTACGAGATCAAGGATGACTACAAGCGCGTGCGCGATGCGCTCGAAGAAGCGCTGGCCAAGTTCCCGAGCGGCATCTTCGCAATCTGGTATCCGGTGCTGCAGCGCATGGAGTCGCGCCAGTTCGCCGACCGCCTCAAGCGCCTGCCGGCCAAGGAATGGCTCAACGTCACCCTTACCACCAATACCCCGACCCCGGACGGCACCGGCCTGCACAGCAGCGGCATGTTCATCCTGAACCCGCCGTACACGCTGGAGCCGATCCTGCGCGAAGTGATGCCCTACCTGGTGCGCGTGCTGGGCAAGGATGCCGGCGCCCGCTTCACGATCGAGAAGGGCACGCAAGTGACCGGCGCCGCCGCCGGCCGCCTGGCGGGCGATGCGCCGCGTGCGCCGGTGGGCAATGCGCGCCGCGCCAGCCCGCTGTCGGGCAAGGGCAGCCTGCGCCTGCCGGGCCAGAGCATGCCGCGCGCCGATGAAGCGCCGGCCGCACCGGCCAAGCCAGCGCGCGCCGGCGGTCCGCGCACTGCCGCGCCACGTGACGGCGCACCGCGCGATGGCGCCCCACGCGGCAATGCACCGCCGCGCGGCAATGCGTCGCGCACCCGTTCCGACGCGGCCGCTGGCCCGCGCGACGGCGCACCGCGCAGCCCACGCAGCAGCGCCGCCCGGCCAGCCGCGCCGAGCGCACCGCGCAATGGCCGCACCCGCCAGGGTGGCGGCGGCCGCGGCTGATTTGGCCCCGTTCGATTCGATGTCGAAATGCTAAGATTAGCATTTTTGTAGTATAGTCGGCGGTAGGTGGATGGCGCGTGCCGCCCACCGGGCGCGGCGCGCTGCCGTGACTGTTTCCAGGAGTATTTTTCGATGCATGCCGATGCAACGGCAGCGGTCTCCGTGCCGTCCGATGATTTCTTTCTTGCGCGTCAGCCCATCCTCGGGCGCGACCAGCATCTGGTGGCGTTCGAGCTGCTGTTCCGGGCCGCCGGCGAGGACGACGATGCCAAGCTGACCGACGGCGCCGCGGCCACCGCCGCCGTCATCTCGCATGCATCCCAACTGGGCATGGAGCAGGTGGTGGGCGAGCAGCTCGCCTTCGTCAACGTCGACGAAGTGGTGTTGATGAGCGACTTCGTGCGCTTCTTGCCGCCGCATAAGGTGATCCTGGAAATCCTTGAAACCGTGAAGCCGACGCCGGAATTGCTGGCGCGGGTGGCCGAGCTCAAGGACCTCGGCTTCAAGTTCGCGGTCGACGACGTGGTCGAGCATTCGAGCGAGCTCGACAAGCTGGTGCAGCTGGTCGACATCATCAAGGTCGACGTCAAGGGCGTGGCTCCGAACGAGCTGGCGCAACTGGTCGATTCGCTGCGCGGCACCGGCAAGCGCCTGCTGGCCGAGAAGGTCGAGACCATCGACGAATTCAAGCTGTGCATGGAACTCGGCTTCGAATATTTCCAGGGCTATTATTTTGCGCGTCCCGTGATTCTCAGCGGACGCAAGATCACGCCGTCCGAAATCACCATCCTGCACCTGCTGGAGCTGGTCAACTCGAACGCCGACAGCCAGGCGATCGAGACCGCCGTCAAGCGCGACGCCCTGATCAGCCTGAACCTGCTGCGCCTGGTGAACAGCCGCGCGGTGCCGGGCCCGCGCATCGAATCGCTGTCGCAGGCCCTGGTCCAGCTCGG
>DDKG01000353.1:0-3851 GCA_002339265.1 Massilia sp. UBA2604
GGTGCTGCCCTTCCACGCCAACCTGTTCGAGGCCGCGATCGATGCCGGCGTGCCGGTGCAGCCGTATGCGCTGGCCTACGTGGACGCCGGCGGCGCGCTGCATCCGTCGATCGATTACGTGGGCGACACCAGCTTCGTGGACAGCCTGTTCAGGATCCTGCAGGGCCCGCCCGTGACGGCGCGCCTGGCCTGTTTGGCGCCGCTGGACAGCCGCGGCGCGCACCGGCGCGAGCTGGCGCTGGCGGCGCAGGAGGCGGTGGCGGGGGCAGTGGCGCGGTAACGACGCCCCGCGCCGCCTGAACCGTCGTTCCCGCGGAGGCGGGAACCCAAGTGTGCGTGCGCAGCCAATAACGCGCGCGTAGGCGGTATTCGGAGGACTTGGATTCCCGCCTGCGCGGGAATGACGTGCTTGAGCTACGTCTGTTTTTATTTATAGCTTCTTGCCGCCATGCTCCCGATACTCGGGACAATCCACCTGCAACAGCGTGCGGTCGTCCAGGCACACCGCCGTCAGCTTGCCGCCCCATACGCAGCCGCTGTCGAGGCCGACCAGGTTCGGCCGCTGCACCAGGCCCAGCGCCGACCAGTGGCCGAACACCACCGTCACGTCCTGGGTGCGGCGCTGCGGCAGGTCGAACCACGGCAGCAGGCCGCTGCCGGCGGGGCCGGCGTCGCTTTCCTTGTGCTTGAAGTCCATCGTGCCGTCCGGCGCGCACAGGCGCATGCGGGTGAGGGCGTTGACGATGCAGCGCAGGCGCTCGATGCCCTGCAGGCCGTCGTCCCAGCGGTCCGGCAGGTTGCCGTACATCTGTCCCAGGAAATCGATCCAGCCGTCGCCGCGCAGCGCGGCCTCCACCTCGCCGGCCAGCGCCATGGTCTGGCGCGCGTCCCATTGCGGCGCCACGCCGGCATGCACCAGCAGGTGGGCGTCGACGAACATCGCCAGCGGGCGCCGGCGCAGCCAGGCGATCAACTCGTCGCGGTCGGGCGCGGCCAGGATCTCGTCGAGGGTATCGGAGCGGCTCAGGCGCTGGGCGCCGGCCGCCACCGCGATCAGGTGCAGGTCGTGGTTGCCGAGCAGGGCTTCGATGCGGCCGCCGCTCGATGCCGACAGCGCCTTCATGCGCCGCAGTGCGGTGAGCGAATCGGGGCCGCGGTTGATCAGGTCTCCGACGAACAGGATGCGCGCCTCATCGCCCGCCGTCTCGAAGATTCGGTCCAGCAGCAGTTGCGCTTCGTGCGCGCAACCCTGCAAGTCGCCAATGGCATAGGTTTTCATATTTTTTGGGATTGGCCCGGGAAGCTGTCGTTGTTGTCCCGGCTTTTGCGGATACTAAATGATTTTACCTGCAGGCGCCGGCGCCGGCCCTGCACTTGTCGATCCCATGCCTGTCTCGTGCCCGAAATGCGCGCACATCGGCATTTTTTGTCTCGCTTCCAACACTGCAAGCGAACACTGCGAGCGCGATAAATACGTGCGCCCGGAAATGCCCTTCCATTCCGGTACAATGAATCCGGCTTTCCTGCACAAATAGCGCGCTGCTTGCCGTTCCAATTGACAGGCGCTGCTGCCGTCGCTCCACATACAAGGCATCGAAAGAAAACAATAATGTTCTCGTTTTTCGTGAGCTTCCTTTCCTGCGCA
Source organism: Massilia sp. UBA2604 (assembly GCA_002339265.1). GTDB lineage: Bacteria > Pseudomonadota > Gammaproteobacteria > Burkholderiales > Burkholderiaceae_D > Telluria. Next base: position 1,646 of record DDKG01000353.1, read on the forward strand.
TTGCTGACGCTGCTGGTTATCAAGACCGCGCGAAAACATGGGCTGGGACTCGATGGCGATTTTGGCGGCGTGCAGAAAGTCCACTCGCACGCGGTCGCGCGTATCGGCGGCATTCCGATTTTCCTTGCGGTGGTGGTGGCGTCCGGGATATCGATCCTGCGCGAGCCGCAAATGATGGCGTGGCTCGCCACCCTGATTGCCTGCGCCACGATCGCGCTTTCCGGCGGCATCGCCGAAGATTACACCGGCCGCGTTTCGCCGCTGCGCCGGCTGGCGCTGACGATGATCGCGGCGGCGCTCGGCTACTGGCTGCTCGACGCGCGTGTCGGCCGCATCGACCTGCCGTGGGCCGTGGTGCCGATCGAGGCGCTGTGGATCGTGCTGCCGTTGACGATGCTGGCGGTGGCGGGCATCGCCAACGCCATCAACATCATCGACGGCTTCAATGGCCTGGCGGGCGTGATCAGCATCTTCATGCTGCTGTCGCTGTCCTATGTGGCGCTGCAGGTGGGCGATATGTTCGTGCTGGTGGCGGCGCTGATCGTGGCCGGCGCCACCGCCGGCTTCCTGATCTGGAACTATCCCGTGGGGCTGATCTTCCTGGGCGACGGCGGCGCCTATTTCATCGGTTTCCTGCTGGGCGAGCTGGCGCTGCTGCTGGTGATGCGCAATCCCGGCGTGTCGACCTGGTATGCAGCGCTGTTACTGATTTATCCGGCTTTCGAAACGATATTCTCCGCTTATCGCCGCATGTTTGTGCGCGGTAAGTCGCCGGCGATGCCGGATGGTATTCACCTGCACAGTTTGATATTCCGCCGTATCGTGCAATGGACGGTGGGGCCGCGCGAAGCACGTGCATTGATGAAGCGCAATGCGCGGACCTCTCCTTATTTATGGCTGTTTTCACTGCTGGCCGTGATACCGGCAACGGTGTTCTGGAAAAACACGACGGCCCTGATGCTCTTCTGTTTGTTGTTCATAATCAGTTACCTCTGGTTATACGGGCGTATTGTGCGATTCAAGTCGCCACGCTGGCTTTTTTTAAGCAAGAAGGACTAGCCCCGGTTTATTGATGTATTATATTGCGAGAATTAGTGAGAATTCACTAGAATCAGTAATTGCTGAATCTGCATTTAATCTTTAACGAAACGAGGAATGATGATGGATCTGTCGAATATGTCCGTAGGCGATTTGCGCAACCTGCAAGAGCAAATCAAGCAGGAGATGAAGAAGCGTGAAGTCCAGGAAGTGCAGAAAGCACGCGAACAAATCCTGGCCATCGCCCAAAGCGTCGGCCTGCCGCTGAAAGACCTGATGGCCGCTACCGGCCGCGGTTCGAAAGGCGCCACCGTCGCCGTGCGCTATCGTCACCCAGAAGATTCCAACCTGCAATGGACCGGTCGCGGCCGCCAGCCGAAGTGGGTCAAGGAATGGGTCGAAGGCGGCAAGTCGATCGACGATCTGCGCGTCTGATTCGCGTTTCCTCCTGCGTTGCGGAACCGCGTTTCCGCACCGCAGGCGGCGGTAACATTCCGCCAAGCACTTGGCGCTATCCACGCCGCCCGCTCTCCGTCTTACCCTTCGCGCGTCAATCCCACGGCGCCAGCGCTTGCCGGTACAATAGCAAGCGATTTTTTATCATTCCTCCAACATCCGGCGATGACCACGGTCGATCCAATGACCGGCGCATGCCTCTCAAGAATTCCAAGGAAGAACATGGTTGCTCTCTCGAAAACGATTTTCAAGGCCTATGATATTCGCGGCATCATCGGCAAGACCCTGGATGCGGGCATCGCGCGCCACATCGGCCGTGCCTTCGGCGCCGCCGCGCTGGCCAAGGGAGAGCGCAAGGTCGTGATCGGCCGCGATGGCCGCCTGTCGGGCCCGGAACTGACCGCCGCCCTGAGCGAAGGCCTGCGCGACGCCGGCGTCGACGTGATCGACCTGGGCATGGTCGCCACCCCGATGGTCTATTTCGGCACCAATGTGCTGGAAACGCGCTCGGGCATCATGGTCACCGGCAGCCACAACCCGCCCGACTACAATGGCTTCAAGATGGTCATGGCGGGCGAGGCGATCTATGGCGATGCCATCACCGGCTTGCACGACAGCATCGCGGCCTACGACGGCAAGATCGCCGACCAGCGCGGCGAGCTACAGTACCCACGACATCCGCGCCGCGTATATCGAGCGCATCGTCGGCGAC
>DDKG01000353.1:3987-12795 GCA_002339265.1 Massilia sp. UBA2604
GCGCTGCAAGAGACCGACGCCGAGATCGGCCTGGCCTTCGACGGCGACGGCGACCGCCTGGGCCTGGTCACCAAGGATGGCCAGATCATCTTCCCGGACCGCCAGATGATGCTGTTCGCGGCCGACGTCCTGTCGCGTAATCCGGGCGCCGAGATCCTGTATGACGTCAAGTGCACCCGTCACCTGGCGCCGTACATCGAGAAGAACGGCGGCCGGCCGCTGATGTGGAAGACCGGCCACTCGCTGGTCAAGGCCAAGCTGAAGGAAACCGGCGCTCCGCTGGGCGGCGAGATGAGCGGCCATATCTTCTTCAAGGACCGCTGGTACGGCTTCGACGACGGCCTGTACGCCGGCGCGCGCATGCTGGAGATCCTGACGAAGGGCTCGAACCCGTCGGCGCTGCTCAATGGCCTGCCGATCGCCAGCAGCACCCCGGAACTGCACCTGCACCTGCAGGAAGGCGAGAACTTCGCGCTGATCGACCAGCTGCGCCGTGACGCGAAATTCCCGACCTCGGAAAAGATCAACGACATCGACGGCCTGCGCGTCGAGTACGCGGACGGCTTCGGCCTGGCGCGCTCGTCGAACACGACCCCGGTCGTGGTGCTGCGCTTCGAGGGCGAGAATCCGGAAGCGCTGGCGCGCATCCAGGCTGAGTTCAAGAGCGTGATCCTGGCCGCCAAGCCGGACGCCGAATTGCCTTTCTGAGGAAGTTCGCTTGAAGATCCTGCTGGTGCGGGTGTCGTCCCTCGGCGACGTCCTGCACAACCTGCCGATGGTGGCCGACCTGCTGCGCCGCCATCCGGGCGCCACGGTCGACTGGGTGGTCGAGGAGGGCTATGTCAGCCTGGTGCGCCTGAATCCGCACGTGCGCAAGGTGATTCCCTGGGCCCTGCGGCGCTGGCGCAAGAGCCTGGGCAAGAAGGAGACGCGCGCCGAAATCCGCGGTTTCTTCCGCACCCTGCGCGAAGAAGAATACGACTATGTGTTCGACACCCAGGGCCTGCTCAAGACCGGCATCATCATGGGCGCGGCGCGCGTGCGCACGGGCGGCAAGAAGGTTGGCCTGGCCAACGGCAGCGAAGGCTCAGGCTATGAAGGCATCTCGCGCATCTTCCATACCGACAGCATTCCGCTGAGTCCGCGCACCCACGCGGTGGCGCGCGGACGGCTGGTCGCCGGCGCGGCGCTCGACTATCCGGTCGACATGCCGCCCGACTTCGGCCTGCCGGCGCCGGATGCGTCGACGCGTCCTGCCTTCCTGCCGCAGGAAGACTACGCGGTGTTCTTCCACGGCACGGCGCGCGCCGCCAAGAAGTGGGCGGACGCCAACTGGATCGCGCTCGGCAAGGCGCTGGCGCCGATGCCGGTGCTGCTGCCCTGGGGCTCCGAAGCCGAACGCCGCGACGCCGAGGTGCTGGCCGCCGGCATCCCGAACGCGCGCGTGCTGCCGAAGTTGTCGATGATGGACGCCGTGACCCTGGCCCAGCATGCGCGGCTCGCGGTCGGCGTCGACACCGGCCTGACCCACATCGCCGCCGCTTTTGTCAGGCCGACGATCGAGATCTATTGCGATTCGCCGAAGTGGAAGACCGAGGGCAACTGGTCCGAGCGCATCGTCAACCTGGGTGACCTGGGCACGCCGCCGTCCGTCGATGAGGTGGTGACGGCCGCGCGGCGCCTGCTGGAAAGCCCATGAACCGTACGCTGTATTCAGGCCTGTGGTGGCTGGCCCTGCCGGCCGTGCTGGGCCGCCTGTGGTGGCGCGGCCGCAAGGAGCCGGGCTACCGCGAACACTGGGGCGAGCGTCTGGCCCTGGACGGCCCGGCGCCGAGCGACCGGCCGACGATCATGGTGCACGCCGTCTCGGTTGGCGAGACGCGCGCCGCCGAACCGGTGGTCGATGCGCTGCTGGCGGCCTATCCCGACTGCCGCATCCTGCTGACCCATATGACGCCGACCGGGCGCGCCACCGGCAAATCCCTGTTCGCTCACCATGGCGAGCGCGTGGTGCAGGCTTACCTGCCGTACGACACGGGGTTGATGACGCGGCGCTTCCTGCGCCGCCACCGCCCGCGCGCCTGCATCCTGATGGAGACCGAGGTCTGGCCCAACCTGATCCACGCCTGCGCGCGGCTGGACGTTCCAGTGGTGCTGGCCAATGCCCGCCTGTCCGAGAAATCCCTGAAACGCGGCCGCAAGGCGGGCGCCGTGATGCTGGAAGCGGCGCGCGGTTTCACCCTGGTCGCAGCCCAGACCGAGCTCGATGCCGAGCGTATCCGCTCGCTCGGCGCGCCCAACGTGGTCGTTACCGGCAGCGTCAAGTTCGACGTGACGCCGCCGGCGGCGGCGCTGGAAAAGGGCGACTGGCTGCGCAGCCGGATCCGCTCCGGCGGGCCCGAACGGCCGGTGTTCCTGTGCGCCAGCACGCGCGAGGGCGAGGAGGCGCTGATCCTCGACGCCTGGCAGCGGGCGACCGACAAGCCGCCTGGTGCGCTGTTGATGATCGTGCCGCGCCATCCGCAGCGTTTCGACGAGGTGGCTTCCTTGGTAGCGGCGCGCGGCTTCACGCTGGCGCGGCGCTCGCAGCTCGACCTCGACCATGGGGTGGACGGCGCCGACGTGCTGCTGGGCGATTCGATGGGCGAGATGTTCGCCTATTACGCGGCCTGCGATTGCGCCTATATCGGCGGCAGCCTGCTGCCGCTGGGCGGCCAGAACCTGATCGAAGCCTGCGCGCTGGGCAAACCGGTGCTGGTGGGCGAGCATACCTTCAACTTCCTCGACGCCACGATCGAGGCGGTGGGCGACGGCGCCGCGCTGCGCGTGCCGGACGCCGACGCCCTGGTGGCGGCCGCCGCGCGCCTGTTGCGCGACGGCGCGGCGCGGGTGGGGATGGGGGAAAAGGCGCTGGCGTTCGCGCGCCGCCACCGTGGCGCGACCCTGCGCACTGTTGAACTCGTGCAACGGCATATCCGGTAGGTTTTGTTACCATTCCAAACTGCACGGAACAAAACAAAAGGGGATGCGCCATGTTGTCGTTCAATCACCCGCGGCCGGTCGGTAACGGAAAGCCCGTGGCTGTCCTGGTCCAGGAACAGGCGGCAGAGGCGCTGGAGGCGATCACGACCGCAGCACCGACCGACCACGTCTCGGCGCCGCCACGCGCCGGCGGCGCGCTTCCGCTGGAAGCGCTGCACTTCTTCGTGCGCTATACGCTGCGCGAGTACACCAGTTTCATGTGGCAGCATGGCGGCTTCCTGATCCGCCGCCGGCGCGTGCGCTGGCCGGCCAGCCTGTTCCTGCGCCTGAAAAGCACTTTCAGTGCGGCCCTGAACTTCGTCCTGCTCGGACGCGGGCGGCGCACCTATGAATTCACCATCGACGAACACGGCATCGTGCGCACCAGCGGCGGCGTGACCCTGATCGGCTGGGAAGACGTGGCCGCCGTGCGCACCTACTCGCGTGGCTTCATGATGGTGCTCAAGCGCGGCACCTTGCCGATTCCGTTCCGTTGCCTGTCCGACGGGCAGGTGGCGACCATGCGCGAGCTGGCGGCGGCGCGGCATGAGTTGGCGTTGCGCTGATTCGTGATGTGCGGGAACCCAAGTCAGCAGCATTTCAGCGACACCACCTTTCACTCCTCGAACAACACCGGCATCTCATGCGAGCGCTTGCGCAGCGCCAGCCTCGCCCCGTCGTAATCCGGATACACCTCGCCCACCGTGGCCCAGAATGCCGGGCTGTGGTTCATCTCGCGCAGGTGGGCCAGCTCGTGCGCCACGACGTAGTCGATCAGCGCCGGCGGGTAGTGGATCAGGCGCCAGTTCAGGCGGATGCTGCCGCCTACCGTGCACGAACCCCAGCGCGAGCCGGCCGACGACAGGGTGAAGCTGCTGTAGCTCACGCCCAGCTGCGGCGCATAATGATCGAGCCGTTCGCGAAACAGCCGCTTGGCCTCGGCCTGGAACCAGGTTTTTACCCGCTCCTTGAGCTGCCATTCGGACAGCCCCGGCACCACGCCGATCCACAATGCATTGTTGGCGGCGTCGAACTGGCAGTGGCTGCGCTCCGCTTCCTCGAGGCGCAGCACGATCTCGCCTCCGAGATAGGGCAGGCGCGCGCCGTCCTTCCATTCGATCGGCGCGCGCAGCTGGCGCTGGTCGCGCCGTTCTCCCCGTTCGAGCAGCTTGGTGACGATCCAGCGCTGCTTGGCGCGCAGCGCGTTGTCGATTTCTTCCAGCGTCACGCGGCGCGGCGCCGTCACGCGCAGGCCGTCGTCGTCGATCGTGAAGCCGATCGAGCGGCGCGTCGATCGGCGCAGGGCGTATTCGATGGTGTGGTGGCCGAGATTGATGCGTTTCAGGGGAGGGTCTTGCGGGCCGACGGGCGGCGAGGGAAGCTTGATGCGGGGCGGCGCCGGCGGCGCCTTGAACAGCGGCTGGGCGGGCGGCGCCGGCCTGTCGGAAGGCTTCAGCGCCGCGAAGAATTCTTGCGCGAACAACTCCAGCTGGTGCCCATCGACCTTGGCCGAGGCCATGGTCTGGGGCCTCGACTCACGAATCTGGGCGCTGACGTCGCTCAACCACCTTTGTAGGCGTGGGGCGAAATGACGCGCATTTCGGATTCTATCCAATTTTCTACCTCTTGCATCAGGCTGTCGGGGGTATGGCCGTTGGGCGCGATCGGCTTGCCGATCGAGACCGTGATCAATCCGGGCCGTTTGATGAATGAATTCTTGGGCCAGCACTCGCCCGAATTATGCGCGATCGGCACCACGACCGCTTGGGTTTCCACAGCCAGGCGCGTGCCGCCGCTCTTGTACTTGCCCTTCTGGCCGACCGGGATGCGGGTGCCTTCGGGGAACATGATGATCCACTGGCCGTCGGCCAGGCGCTGGCGCCCGCGCCGCACCACCTGGGCGAAGGCATTCTTGCCCTGCGCGCGGTCGATCGGGATCATGCGCAGCAAGCCCATGGCCCAGCCGAAGAAGGGGATATACAGGATTTCCTTCTTGAAGACGAATACCAGCGGGCGCGTGAGATTGGGCAGCAGGAAGATCGTCTCCCATGCCGACTGGTGCTTCGAGAGCACGATGGCCGGCGCGTCGGGCAGGTTCTCGTAGCCCTTGAATTCGTAGCGGATGCCGCAGATGACGCGCGCGCACCAGATGATGAAGACGTTCCAGCGCGAGGTGAACCAGAAGCGCTTGTTGTAGGAAAACGGCGCCGCCAGGAAGCAGAGACAGGCCCAGATGACGGTGGCGACGACCATGACGATCGTAAACAGCAGGGAACGCAGGAACAAACTGAAGTTACGCAAAGGGGCTCCGGACAAATCGATCTGATTCTGGATAGTGCTAATTGTTTTTATATTGATTATGCAGGCTGCGCGCCAGTTGCACCAGAGGCCAGGCTCGAAGGTTTCAGGAAGGCGTTCACCATCGCCGCCAGGTCCGGAAACACCTGGGTGCCGGGGGGCAGGCCGCCGGTGGCTTGCGTCTTCTCGCCTTTCCCGGTCAGCACCAGGTAGGGCGTGCAGCCGCGATTGAAACCGGCCTGCAGGTCGCGCAGCGAGTCGCCCACGGTGGGCACGCCCTTGAGATTGAGCTTGAAGCGCTTGCCGATCTCTTCGAACATGCCCGATTTGGGCTTGCGGCAATCGCAGCCGTCGATCGCCGCGTGGGGGCAGAAGAAGATGGCGTCGATGTCGGCGCCCACCAGCTGGGCCGCCGCATGCAGCTTGGCGTGGATCGCGTTCAGGGTGGTGATGTCGAACAGGCCGCGCGCGATGCCCGACTGGTTGGTCGCGATCACGACGCGGTAGCCCGCCTGGTTCAGGCGGGCGATCGCCTCGAGCGAGCCGGGGATCGGGATCCATTCCGCCGGCGACTTGATGAAGTCCGGCGAATCGTGGTTGATCACGCCATCGCGGTCGAGGATGATGAGCTTCATCCCCCGTTCTTCCTTGGCTCGCTCGTGACCCATCTTATGCCGCCAGCTTCGAGATGTCGGCCACGCGGTTCATCATGCCGTGCAGCGACGCCAGCAGGGCCAGGCGGTTGTTGCGCAGCTTGACGTCGTCGGCCATCACCATCACATCGTTGAAGAAGGCGTCGACCTGGTCGCGCAGCTGGGCCAGCGTCTTGAGCGTGCCGGCGAAGTCGCCGGCGGCGAAGGCCGCGTCGACTGCGGGCTGCACGCGGGTGACGGCGGCGGCCAGGTCCTTCTCGGCCTGGTCCTGCAGCAGGCTTGGGTCGACCGCGGCGTCCTTCGGCATCGCTTCCTCGTTCTTCTTGAGGATGTTGGTGATGCGCTTGTTGGCGGCGGCCAGCGAGGCTGCCTCGGGCAGGGCCGCGAAGGCCTGCACCGCTTCCAGGCGCTGCACCACGTCGTCGACGCGGTCCGGATTCTGGGCCAGCACCGCCTCGACCTCGTTCGGCGAGAAGCCGCGCTCGCGCAGCATGCCGCGCAGGCGGTCCAGCATGAAGGTCGTCACTTCCGCGCGCGGGTCCCGCAGTGATTCAAAGCGTGCCGGCTCGTCGGCGAAGGTGGTCATCGCATCGGCCAGCATGTCGGCAATCGACAGCGGCAGGCGCTTCTCGACCAGCATGCGCATGATGCCCAGCGCGTGGCGGCGCAGCGCGAACGGATCCTTCTCGCCAGTCGGCTGCAGGCCGATGGCCCAGATGCCGACCAGGGTTTCCAGCTTGTCGGCCAGCGCGACTGCCAGACCGGTGTTGGTCGCCGGCAGGGCGTCGCCGGCGAAGCGCGGCTGATAGTGTTCCGATGCCGCGCGCGCGACCTCGTCATGCTCGCCGTCGTGGCGCGCGTAGTACGTGCCCATGATGCCTTGCAGCTCGGGGAACTCGCCGACCATATCGGTCAGCAGGTCGGCCTTGGACAGGCGCGCGCCGCGTTCGGCCAGCGCCGCGTCGAAGCCCAGGCGGGTGGCGATATAGGTCGCCAGCTTGGTCACGCGCTCGCTGCGCTCGGCCTGCGAGCCCAGCTTGTTGTGGTAGACCACGCTCGCCAGCTGCGGCAGGCGCGACTCGAGCGTCTTCTTCTTGTCCTGCTCGAAGAAGAACTTGGCGTCCGACAGGCGCGGACGCACCACGCGCTCGTTGCCGCCGACGATCGCGGTGGGGTCGTCGGTGGCGATGTTCGACACGATCAGGAAGCGCGAACGCAGCTTGCCTTCGGCGTCGGTCAGCGCGAAGTATTTCTGGTTCGTTTGCATGGTGAGGATCAGGCATTCCTGCGGCACGGCCAGGAATTCTTCCTCGAAGCGGCATTCATAGACCACCGGCCATTCGACCAGGGCCGCCACTTCGTCCAGCAGCGATTCGGGCATCAGGACCTGGTCGGCGCCGGCTTTTGCCAAGAGCTGGGTGCGGATGCTTTCCTTGCGCGCTTCGGCGGACGACAAGACCTTGCCTTCGGCTTCCAGCACTTGCGCATAGTTGTCGGCATGGTCGACCGTGATCGGGCCGCCATGCGACAGGAAGCGGTGGCCCATTGTGGTGCGGCCGGCGTCCAGGCCGAGCAGGGAGATCGGCAGCACCTGGTCGCCATGCAGCGCCGTTAACAGGTGCACCGGACGCACGAACTGCACCGTGTCGCCGCTCGGGCGCTGGTAGCTCATGACCTTCGGGATCGGCAGCTTGGCTACCGTCTCGGCCAGCACGTCCTGCACGGCGCCTGCCAGTGCGCTGCCGGCGGCGGTATAGGCGTAGAAGAAGCTTTCGGCCTTGCCGTCCTGGGCGCGTTCGAGCTGGTCGATCGTCAGGTCGGGAAAGCCCAGCGCGGCCAGCTTCTTGGCCAGCGGCGCGCTCGGATTGCCTTCCTTGTCCAGTGCGACGGAGACCGGCAGCACCTTCTCGCGGATCGATTTATCAGGCGAGGTGGCGCGCACGTTCGTGATCGTGACCGCCAGGCGGCGCGGGGTGGCGTGGGTAGTGATGCTGCTGTCGGCTTCCAGGAAATCGCGGGCCTTCAGGCCGTTCGCGATGCCGGCGGCAAAGGCCGCGCCCAGCTTGACGAGCGCCTTCGGCGGCAGTTCTTCGGTCTGCAGTTCGACGAGGAGTGTTTGGTTCATGGTCTGTTCTGTTCTTTTCAGGCTGCGGCTTGTTCGGCTTTGGGGGCCATTGGGAAGCCCAGCTTCTCGCGCGAATCGTAATAGGCTTGCGCCACCAGGCGCGACAGGGTGCGCACGCGGCCGATGTAGGCGGCGCGCTCGGTCACCGAGATCGCGCCGCGCGCGTCCAGCAGGTTGAAGCTGTGCGAGGCCTTCATGATCTGCTCGTAGGCCGGCAGGGTCAGTTGCAGCTCGACCAGGCGCTTGGCTTCGGATTCGTGGTTATTGAAGGCCTGGAACAGGATCTCGGTGTTCGAATGCTCGAAGTTGTAGGTCGATTGTTCGACCTCGTTCTGGTGGAACACGTCGCCGTAGCTCAGCTTCTTCTTGATACCGTTCTCTTCCCACTCGGTCCACACCAGGTCGTACACATTCTCGACGCCCTGCAGGTACATGGCCAGGCGCTCGATGCCGTAGGTGATCTCGCCCAGCACCGGCTTGCAATCGAGGCCGCCGACCTGCTGGAAGTAGGTGAACTGGGTGACTTCCATGCCGTTCAGCCAGACTTCCCAGCCCAGGCCCCAGGCGCCCAGGGTCGGGCTTTCCCAGTCGTCCTCGACGAAGCGCACGTCATTCTTCTTCAGGTCCAGTCCAAGGGCTTCGAGTGAACCGAGATACAAATCGAGGATGTTCTCGGGCGCCGGTTTCAGGGCCACCTGGTACTGGTAGTAG
>DDKG01000084.1 GCA_002339265.1 Massilia sp. UBA2604
GCCAGCAGGTGTAAAGCACGCAGGGTGATGTCGGTGACGTTGCCGATCGGAGTAGCCACGACGTACAGCGTTGCGGTAGGATAGGACTGCTGGGCCGCCTCGCCCATGACGGGAAGTCGGGCGATGTCGATGGTCTGCTGATCTGTCATAAAGGGTTCCGATGCTGAAGAAAAAAAATCTACCGGGCTTGCTCGCGGCCGCTGTACTTACACTATTAGCTGGTTGCGGCAGCACGCCGCTCCCACCCGATACCGGTTGCGGCATGCCGGGCGGACTGTGTGCTCCCGCGACGCCGGTGACAAATGCGCCGCCGCCGGCGCCAGCTTACACGCCGCCGCCGCGTCCTGAAAGTGGCGTACAGACCAATCCGGTCGAACTGCCGCCAAGCGCCGGCGGCAGCCCGCGCGCAGCGCTGCCATCGTCAGCGCCCTACAGCGGCCCGGCCGTGCGCGTGGCGCTGCTGCTGCCGCTCGACTCGCAGGCGCTGGCCCAGCCGGCCGAAGCGGTGCGCGCCGGCTTCATGGCGGCCCACGAACTGCAGCGCGAGGGCGTCACCGTCAACCTGGTGCCCACCGGCGACTCGACCCAAGCCTCGCTCGACGCCTACCGCAGCGCGGCCGAACAGAACGATATCGTGGTCGGCCCGCTGGCGCGTTCCGCCGTGGCGGCCCTGGCCACCAGCGGCACGGTCAACAAGCCGACCATTGCCCTGAACCACCCGCAAGTCAATTCCCCGTTGCCGCCCCAGATGCTCGTCATCGGCCTGTCGCTCGAAGACGAAGCGCGCCAGGTGGCCGACTGGGCCGCCGGCGAACAGCCCGTCGGCCAGGCCCTGGTGCTGACCGGCCGCGCCGCCTGGCAGCAGCGCCTGTCGGGCGCCTTCAGCCAGCGCTGGGCGGAACTCGGCCGCATGCACGCGACGGTCGAACTGCCGGCCGAAGGCGGCTACGTCGACGGCAATGCGCTGGCCGAGCTGCGCGCCCGCCTGTCGGCCGAACCGCCGCAGCTGGTCTACGCCGCGCTCGACGCCAACGGCCTGCGCCAGGTGCGCATGGCGATCGGCACCTCGCTGCCGACCTATGGCGCCGCCTCGGTCAATCCGGGCCTCGACCCGTCCAGCGTGCCGGCCGAACTGGTCGGCGTGCGCTTCCTCGACCTGCCCTGGACCGTGCAGCCCGGCCAGCCGGCCATTGCCGGCTATCCGCGCTGGAGCAGCGGCGGCGAAGCGCTCGACCTGCAGCGCCTGTATGCGCTCGGCATCGACGCCTTCCGCGTCGCGCGCGAACTGGCGCAGCGCCCCACCGGCTCGTTCGAGCTCGAGGGCGCTACCGGCCGCCTGTCGGTGAACATGGGGCAAGGTGATCGCGCCTTCCGCCGCGTCGAGACCGGCGTCGTCGTGCGCGACAACGGCCCGACCGAAGAAATCCTCACCGACGATGCCGGCGGCGACAGTGTCCCGCCACCACGCCGCGTATTCGAGCCGGTCGCCACCGGTCTATGAGATGTGGCCCGTTCGCCTGTCCCGACGGCAGGCCCAGGGCCAGCAATGGGAACGCGCCGCCCTCGATTACCTGAAGCGGCATAAACTGTCCCGGGTCGAGGAAAATTTTCGCTGCAAGGGCGGCGAGATCGACCTGATCATGCGCGATGGCGCAACCCTGGTGTTCGTCGAGGTGCGCCAGCGCGCCGACCGCGAACACGGCGGCGCCGCCGCCAGCATCACCCCTGCCAAGATTCGCCGCCTGGTCTGTGCAGCGCAAGTCTATCTGTTGCGTTTTCCCGTCACTCCTCCCTGCCGTTTCGACCTCGTCGCCATCGATGGCGAGCAAATTGAATGGTTGCGGAACATCATTGAAGTGTAAGCAATTTTTACTGCGCTTGCTCAGGTGGGGTTGCCGCTGCACTATAATCCTCGGCTATGAATACTCAACGCATCCTCGCTCACTTCCAGGAGAGCGCCGACCTGAAGATGAAGTCGGCCGCCACCCTGGCTCCTTCCATTTCGGCGGCGGTAGAACTCATGTTCAGCGCCCTCTCCAACGGCAACAAGATCCTGGCCTGCGGCAACGGCGGTTCGGCCGCCGACTGCCAGCACTTCGCGGCCGAGCTCGTCGGCCGTTTCGAGCGCGAGCGCTTCCCGCTGCCGGCGATCGCCCTGACCACCGACACCTCGATCCTGACCGCGGTCGGCAACGACTACAGCTTCAAGGAGATCTTCTCCAAGCAGGTGCAGGCATTCGGCCAGGCGGGCGACATCCTGCTGGCGATTTCGACCTCGGGCAACTCGGCCAACGTGCTGGCCGCGGTCGAGGCGGCCCTGGAGCGCGAGATGCGCATCGTGGCCTTCACCGGCAAGGACGGCGGCCAGCTGGGCAAGCTGCTGACTGACGCCGACGTGCACATCAACGTCCAGCATGCACGCACCGCGCGCATCCAGGAAGTCCATCTGTGCGCCATTCACTGCATCTGCGACGGCATCGACGTCGCGCTGTTCGGAGGAGACGAGAATGCGTAACACCCGCCGGCCCATGGCCGCGCTGCTGACCAAGATTATCCTGGGTACCACCCTGGCCGCCTCGCTGTCGGGCTGCTTCGGCCTGATCGTCGGCGCCGGTGTGGCCGGCGCCGTGTCCACGGTCGACCGCCGCACCCTGGGCGCCCAGACCGAAGACAAGTCGATCACGGTCAAGGCCGAGATGAAGATGCGCGAGATCACGGGCGACGCCGGCAACGTCAACGTCACCAGCTTCAACCGCCGCGTGCTGCTGACCGGCGAAGTGCGCGACGAAGCGATGAAGCAGGCGGCCGAGCGCGAAGTGCGCGCGATCACCAACGTGGTGTCGGTCATCAACGAGCTGGCGGTGTCCGGTTCGTCGAGCTATACCTCGCGCTCGAACGACGCACTGATCACCACCAAGGTCAAAACGAGCCTGGTCGACATGAAAACCGTGTCGGCGATCTCGTTCAAGGTCACCACCGAACGCGGCGTGGTCTACCTGATGGGTCTCGTCACGCCACGCGAAGGCAATATCGCCGCTGACGTCGCCAAGGGCGTGTCGGGCGTGACCCGCGTGGTGAAGATCTTCGAGTACATCAACGAAGAAGATCCGCGCGTGCGCCAGAACAGCCCCGTGCAGGCTTCGCTGGACTAAAAGGGCGTCATCAGCCCCCAATGAGCGGCAGGACTATAATGGTCCTGCCGTTTTTTTATATCGATCGACCATGACCGCTCCCACTTCTTCCCGTTCCTGGTTCAAGCCCGCCGCCATCGGCGCCGTGGTGCTCGCCCTGGCCGGCATCGGCTACGCCTCGCTCAGCAGCACGACGCAGGCGCCCGACGTCACCTTCATCAGCATCGCCGGTGAAAAGATCAGCACCGAATCCTTGCGCGGCAAGGTCGTGATGGTCAACTTCTGGGCGACTTCCTGCGTCACCTGCGTCAAGGAGATGCCGGACATGGTCGCGACCTACAACAAGTACAAGGACCAGGGCCTGGAATTCGTCGCGGTCGCGATGCAGTACGACCGCCCCGACTACGTCCTGAACTTCACCGAGCAGCGCCAGCTGCCGTTCAAGGTGGCGCTGGATTCGGCCGGCGACATCGCGCGCCAGTTCGGCGACGTCACCCTGACCCCGACCACCTTCCTGATCGACAAGCAGGGCCGCATCATCAAGACCTATGTGGGCGAGCCGGACTTCGCGGCCGTCCACAAGCTGATCGAGAAGGAACTGGCGGGTTGATTGCTTACGCCTTTGGGTAGAGGATCATCTGGGTGCAGCGGAACAGGGCGATGGTCTTGCCGCTGGCTTGGTCCGTGACGGTGGCGTCCCACACTTGCGTGGTGCGGCCGAGGTGCACTGCGGTGGCCACGCAAGCCAGGGTGCCTTCGCGTGCGGTGCCCAGGTGGTTCGATTTCAGTTCGATGGTGGTGAAGTTCTGCGCGCCTTCCGGCAGGTTGCTGACGCAGCCATAGCCGGCGCAGGTATCGGCCAGCGTCACCACGCTGCCGGCGTGCAGGTAGCCATTCGGCGCCAGCAGCTGCGGCTCGACCTTCATCTCGGCAGCCAGCCGGCCTGGGCTCACTTCAGTGATACGGATGCCCAGGTGGCCAGGGAGGAACTTGGCGCCGAACTCGTTGAAGGATTCCGGGGTGTACTTGGTATTCACGTGTGTCTCGATGTTGTTGTAAAAAACGGCATCGTACACCGAGACTAGTGGCTGCGTTTGAGTTGAGTCTCTATTCGGATTCACTTGGATTCCCGCCTCCGCGGGAACGACGGTCTTCAAGCTAGCTGAATTGCTCATAGCACTTCCATGCACACGTTTCCACAGCACGTCGTTCCCGCGCAGGCGGGAACCTAAGTTCTTCGCACCGCCATCAACGCCGCCGACCTTCGTTGCGCTTGCCGCCCTGCTTTCCACCTGGCCTCGTGCCCTGCCGTTTGCGCGCCGCCGAATTCTGCTGCTGCAGCATCGCGTCGACCCGCTCCGCCGCCTCGCGCGCCAGCTCCTGGGCCAGCTCGATGCTCGGGAAGTATTCCGGCTCGCGGTAACCCAGCCAGGCATAGGCCGAATACACGCGACAGGTATCCTCGACTTCCTGCAAGTTCATGTAGAACAGGTGCTGCGGATTCGGGTGCGGCTGCAGCTTGACCACCTTTTTCTTGGCCAGCGACAGGGCCCAGTGTTCCCAGGCGCTTTGCAGCACCGGCACGCGGCTCGAGATCGGCACCAGCGACAGCATGAATTTCTCGGCCACCGACAGCGGCAGCGTATCGAGCCATTCGGCGCGCTCGTTCTGCTCCTCGGTGATACGCGGGTAGAAGAAGCCGTCCGGCACATCGATATTGTGCACGAAGCGTTTCAGCAGCTTGACCAGCGAGGTCTCACCGGTCACCGCCGCGATGCGGTGCAGCTGCTCGAGCGACGGCGCGACCGCGAAGCCGGTGGCGGCCACCGGCGGGATCTTTTCCTTCATCAGCGCGCGCATCACCTGGTGGGTGTCGTCGTCGTAGCCGGCCACAAAACCTTCCTCGTGCACGCCGTAGCGCCCTGCCCGGCCCGCGATCTGCTTGGCCAGCGCCGCCGGGATCTCTTCTTCTTCATAGCCGTTGTACTTGACCGTGGTGGTCATCACGATGCGAGAAATCGGCATGTTCAGGCCCATCGCCAGCGCGTCGGTGCCCACCACGATGTCGGCCTGCCCTTCGCGGAAGCGCTCGGCCTGGGCCCGCCGCACCTCGGGCGACAGATTGCCATAGACCGTCGCCACCGACAGGCCCTTCTCGGTGATCATGTCGCGCCACATCAGGACCTCGCGCCGCGAGAAGCAGATCACGGCGTCACCGCGGCGCAGGTTCGACAGCTTGCGCACGCTGGACGGTTCCATCGACAACGGACCCATGCGCTTGAGCACATGGACTTCGAGCGGCACCTCCAGGCGCTCGGCCAGCGCCTCGATCGCGCGCCGCGCTTCCGGCGCACCGACCAGGTACACGACGTTGGCCGGCGCTCCGACCACGGCGGTGGTCCAGGCCGCGCCGCGATCGCGGTCGGCCAGCATCTGGATCTCGTCGATTACGGCGACCTCCACCGGCGTCTTCGTGTCGAGCATTTCGACCGTGCTGGCGACGTGGGTCGCGCCTTCTTCCAGGCGCCGTTCTTCCCCCGTGATCAGGCTGACCTTGATCGGCTCGCCGTGCGGCCGCGCGGCCTGCAGGCGCTCGTAGTTTTCCAGCGCCAGCAGGCGTAGCGGCGCGAGATAGACGCCGCTGCCGGCCTTGGCCAGCGCCTCCATCGCGCGATGGGTCTTGCCCGAGTTGGTCGGGCCCAGCAGGGCGATGAACTTGCGCTGCATGCGGCTGGCCACCTCGAACGAGCGTGGGTACTCGGCCAGGTTGATGCTTTCCTTGGTGCGCGCCGCATGGCGTTCTTCTTCTTCGCGCTCGGCCGCGTGGGTCAGGCGCTGCGAGATGCGCTGGAACACGTACTCGGCCGGCTCGGAGGTTTCCAGCTCGTCCAGCACGTCGAGGAAAGTCATCGGATCCCAGCCGAATTCGTCGGCGTCCTCAGCGATGTCGCGCACGAATTCGGCGGTCTCGGCGTGCAGGCGCTGCAGATCCTTCTCGTCAGTGCGCTCCTCGATCAGCTCGCGCCGCGCCAGCAGATCCATCTTGCGCCACTTGCTCGGCTTGGCCAGCACGCCGCGCCCCGGCACCAGGCGGTAAGGGACGCGCAGGCCTTCGTACTGGACCTCGCCCGAGAAGCGCAGGAAGACGCGGCCTTCCATCTTGACCAGTTCGATGCCGCGCGCGGCCAGGCCGAGTTCGCGTTCGAGGAAGGCGTCGTCTTCGACAGGTTCGGACGGGGGAATATTGTGATGATCGCTCATGATGAATCGCCCAAAACGTCATCCCCGCGAAGGCGGGGATCCAAGTCCTGCTCGCATATCGAAACGCTGGCAAGCTTGGATCCCCGCCTGCGCGGGGATGACGTGCATACTTTGACTGGAATTGTTGCCGGCCGACTTATCGTACCGTACGGCAGGCGGCGATGGCGCTTGTTACGCTGCCACGCCCGCGTTATGCGCCTGCTGGTCGGCGTGATACGACGAACGCACCATCGCGCCCACGGCCGCGTGCACGAAGCCCATCTCATACGCCTTCTCTTCGAACATCTTGAAGGTGTCCGGGTGCACGTAGCGGCGCACCGGCAGGTGCGAGTTGGTCGGCGCCAGGTACTGGCCGATGGTGAGCATGTCGATGTCGTGCTCGCGCATGTCGCGCATCACTTCCAGGATCTCTTCGTCGGTCTCGCCCAGGCCGACCATCAGGCCCGACTTGGTGACCGCGTTCGGGTACATCTTCTTGAAGTCGCGCAGCAGCACCAGCGAGTGCTTGTAGTCGGCGCCCGGACGCGCTTCCTTGTACAGGCGCGGCACGGTTTCCAGGTTGTGATTCATCACGTCCGGCAAGCCGTCGGCGAAGATGTTCAGCGCCTTTTCCAGGCGGCCGCGGAAGTCGGGCACCAGCACTTCGATCTTGGTGTTCGGGCTCGAGGCGCGGGTCTTCTGGATGCACTCGACGAAGTGGCCGGCGCCGCCGTCGCGCAGGTCGTCGCGGTCGACCGAGGTGATCACGACGTAGGACAGGCGCAGGTCGGCGATGGTCTTGGCCAGGTTGCCCGGCTCGTTCACATCCAGTGGATCAGGACGGCCGTGGCCGACGTCGCAGAACGGGCAGCGGCGGGTGCACTTATCGCCCATGATCATGAAGGTCGCGGTGCCCTTGCCGAAGCATTCGCCGATGTTCGGGCAGCTGGCTTCCTCGCACACCGTCACCAGGTTATTCGCGCGCAGGATGTCCTTGATCTCGTAGAAGCGCGACGAGGCGGTGGCGGCCTTGACGCGGATCCAGTCCGGCTTTTTCAGGCGCTCGACGTCCGCGATCGGCACGATCTTGATCGGGATGCGCGACGTCTTGCTGGCGCCTTTCTGCTTTTCGCTGGCGTTGTAGGCGGATGCGGAGGCGATGCCGGTGTCGATTTCGGAAGTCATTTGGCTCGTTGCCCTTCAAGGGCGTCAGTTGGTTTGTTCGGTTCGGACTGGCCGGGGACGATCTGCTGCCCGAGATGCAGTACCAGGGCCTGCGCCAGCGCCTGCTGGACGTCGGCCAGCGGCGCTTCGACGCCCATGGTGCGCATGTCGACCGTGGCCAGTCCCGAATAGCCGCACGGGTTGATCCAGGTGAACGGGGCCAAGTCCATGCCCACGTTCAGCGATACGCCGTGATAGGTGCAGCCGTTGCCGCGCACCTTGAGGCCGAGCGCGGCGATCTTGGCGCCCTTGCGCGGGCCCTCGGCGATATAGATGCCGGGCGCGCCGGCGACGCGCTCACCGGCCAGATTATACGCCCCTAATACATCGATCACTGCCTGTTCGATTTTTTCCACAAACTGGCGCGCATACAGCTTGCCGCCCGGCTTGTTGCGGCGCAAGTCCATCAACAGGTAGATCACCACCTGGCCCGGACCGTGATAGGTGACCTCGCCGCCGCGGTCGGTCTGGACCACCGGCACGCCGTGCGGCGCCAGCACGTGGCCCGGATCGGCGCCCAGGCCCAGCGTGAACACGGGCGGGTGCTCGACGATCCACAGTTCGTCCCGGGTCTCGGGCGTACGCGCATCGGTGAAGGCGCGCATGGCGGCGAAGGTGGGTTCGTAGTCGGCGCGGCCGAGTTCACGGACGAGCGGCGCGGCGGGGTGGATCGAAGACATGGAATCGGGATGGGGCATCAGGCCATAGTATGGACAGCCCCGTCATTATAAGTCAGCACGATGGGGCGTGCCTGCCGAACAGGCAGCCAGCCCGCAATGCTTGCCGATATGGCAAGCCGTCTTACAGGACCATCTTGACCATCGGATGGGTCGACAGCGTGCGGTACACCTCGTCGAGCATCTCGCGGCTGGTGGCGGTGACGGTGACGGTCAGGCCGGTGTAGTTGCCCTTGGCCGAAGGACGGGTTTCCAGCTTGCCTTCATGGAAAGTCGGATCCAGCTGGGTCACCAGGGCGATGATGGTGGGAGCGAAATCGATATGGGTCGCGCCCATCACCTTGATCGGGAATTCGCTCGGGTATTCGATGAGGGATTCTTTCGGGTCCATGACTAATCCTGTGTAAATGCGCATTGTAGCCAATGCCGGCG
>DDKG01000196.1 GCA_002339265.1 Massilia sp. UBA2604
CGGCTCCCACACGAACTGCACGCGCGCGACCTGGCCGATGGTGACGGCGCGGCCGCCGGCGGTCGGCACCAGCGCCTCCTGCAGGCGCGTGATGGTCGAACGCTCTTCCAGCGGCTGGCGCACCACCATGTCGATCAGGCGGTTCGATTCGCGGAACTGGCCGATCGGGGTGCCGGTGAGCGTCGTCTGCACCACCCGGCGCACGGCCTGCGAAGTCACGCCCAGCGCGCGCAGCTTGTCCTGGTCGAGGTCCAGGCGCAGCACCTTGACCGATTCGTTCCAGTTGTCGTTCACGCCCAGCGTGTTCGGATTGGTGGCCATGACTTCCTTGACCTGGTCGGCGATGGTGCGCACCACGCCGATGTCCGGGCCCAGCACCTGGAACTGCACCGGATACGGCACCGGCGGCCCGTTCGGCAGCAGTTTTACCCGGCCACGCACTTCGGGGAAGTCGGTCTTGAAGACCTCGATGATCTTCATGCGCAGGCGCTCGCGCGCCTCGGTGTCGACGGGCAGCACCACCAGCTGCGAGACATTCGACTGCGGGAAGATCTGGTCCAGCGGCAGGTAGAAGCGCGGGCTGCCGGTGCCGACGTAGCTCGTCACGCTCTGCACGCCCTCCTGCTTCGCCAGGAAGGCCTCGAAGCGCTTCACGGCGGCTTCGTTGGCGGCGAAGCTGGTGCCTTCCGGCGACCACATCTCCACCATCAGCTCCGGGCGGCTCGAGTCCGGGAAGAACTGCTTCTCGATGAAGTTAAAACCGAACACGCCCAGCGCGAACACGCCGAGGCTCAACGCGATCGTTGTCTTGCGCCACTCGACGCAGCGGTTCACGAGCCGGCGGAAGCGCTGGTAGCCGGGCGAATCGAAGACGTCGTGATGACCACCCTCGCCCGCAGCATGCGGCTTGACCCGCAACAGCAGGAAGCCGATGTACGGCGTGAACGTCACCGCCACCACCCACGAGATCAGCAGCGCCAGCCCGTTCACTGAGAACATCGTAAACGTGTATTCCCCGGCCGCCGACTTGGCCAGGCCGATCGGCAGGAAGCCGGCCGCCGTGATCAAGGTCCCGGTCAGCATCGGCATCGCGGTCGAGGTATAGGCGAAGGTGGCCGCCTCGAAGCGCGACAGCCCCTCTTCCATTTTGCGCACCATCATTTCGACCGCGATGATGGCGTCGTCCACCAGCAAGCCGAGCGCGATGATCAGGGCGCCCAGTGAAATTTTATGGAGCGAGATGTCCAGCATACGCATGAACAGGAAGGTAATCGCCAGCACCAACGGGATCGACAGCGCGACCACCAGGCCCGGATAGACGTCGACCCGCCACTTCGGCTTGGTGTGCAGGCCCAGCGCCAGGAAGGACACGATCAGCACGATCACCACCGCCTCGATCAGCACCTTGACGAATTCGCCGACCGAGGCCGTCACAGCCTGCGGCTGGTCGGCCACCCGTTCGAGTTCGATGCCGACCGGGAGCTGGGAACGGATGCGGTCCACCGTCTCGCTCAAGCCCTCGCCCATGGTGATGATATTGCCGCCCTTTTGCATCGACACGCCCAGGCCGATGACCTCCTTGCCGTTGAAGCGCATCTTGTCGGCCGGCGGATCCTGGTAGCCGCGCTTGACGGTGGCGAAGTCCCCCAGTCTGAAGGTGGTGCCGCCGGCGCGCAGTTGCAGGTCTTCGATCTGGCCCAGCGTGCGCAGCGCGCCCGTCACGCGCACCTGCAGGTTGTCGCTCTGCGTGACCAGCACCCCGCTCGCCTCCACCTCGTTCTGGGTCGCGATCTGGTTGACGATCTGCTCGAACGGCACGCCCAGCTGGGCGAACTTCTTGCTGGAGAACTCGATATATACTTTCTCGCTCTGCACCCCGAACTGCTCGACCTTGGCCACCAGCGGCACGCGCAGCAGTTGCTGCCGCACGAAGTCGGCATAGTCCCGCATCTCGGCATAGGTGAAACCGTCGCCCGACAGCGCGAAGATCGAGCCGTAGGTGTCGCCGAATTCGTCGTTGAAGAAGGGCCCGATCACGCCCTGCGGCAGGGTGCCGGCGATGTCGCCGATCTTCTTGCGCACCTGGTACCAGGCCGGCGCCGTCTCGGCGGGCGGTGTCGATTCGCGCAGCTCGAGGATGATGGTGGTCTCGCCCGGCTTGGAAAAGCTGCGGATCGTGTGGATGTAAGGCGTCTCCTGGAGCTTCCTCTCCAGCGGGTCGGTCACCTGCTCGGCCATCTGCAGCGCGGTGGCGCCCGGCCACACGGCGCGCACCACCATCGCGCGGAAGGTGAATGGCGGATCTTCGTCCTGGCCCAGCTCGAAGTAACTGAGGATCCCGAACAGCATGCAGGCGGCGATCAGGAAGCGCGTGAGCGGGATGTGCTCCAGCGCCCAGCGCGACAGGTTGAAGCCCTTCATCGCTTGTCCTCGCCGGACACGATCGCCTCGGTGTCGGCGCGGCGCGAGACGTCGGCGGTCAGTATCCGCACCTTCTGGCCATTCCTCAGCAGGTTGACCCCGGCGGTGACGACGTTCTGGCCGGCTGTCAGCTGCCCCGTCACCAGCACGTCATTGCGCACCTGGCCGACCACCTGCACCGGCACCAGCTTGACGGCGCCGTTCTCGACGATCCAGACCGAGCTGGCGCCCTTGTTCTGCACCAGCGCGGTCAGGGGCAGGCGCAGGCCGGCCGCGCCATTGCCGCCGGTGGCCAGTTCGACGGTTGCCGTCATGCCCAGGCGCACGTCGGCGCTCTCGGGCAGCGCCACTTTCACCGTGTAGGTGCGGGTGGCCGGATCGGCCACCGGCGAGACTTCGCGGATCTTGCCGGGAATCGCCATCGCCTCGTTGGCCCACAGGCGCACGGTGACGTCGCTTGCTGCACGCAGCTGCCCGACCTTGTCTTCCGGGATGCCGATCACCACTTCCTTCTCGACCGTGCGCGCGACCCGCACCACCGGGCTGCCCGGCTGCACGACCTGCCCCACTTCGGCCTCGATGGCAGTCACCACGCCGTCGGCGTCGGCCGCCAGATTGGTGTAATTCGACTGGTTGGCTTGTCCGCGCAGGCCTGCGCGGGCCGCGTCGACATTGGCCTGCGCCGCCTTCAGGGCGCTGTCCTTGGTGTCGAGCACCGCCTGGCTGACGAAATTCTGGGCGCGCAGGTCGACGTGACGCTTGTAGTCGGCCCGCGCCAGGTCGCGCTCGGTCTCGGCGGCGCGCAGGGTGGCGCGCGCCTGGCTCTCGGCGAGACGCAGGTCTTGCGGGTCGAGCCGCATCAGCACGTCGCCGCGCTTGACCGTGGCGCCAACGTCCACCTTGCGCTCGACGATCTTGCCGCCGACCCGGAAGCCCAACGCCGATTCGTAGCGCGGACGCACGTCGCCCGAAAATTCCAGGCGCTCGCCGGCCGTGTCCGCGGCCAGGGTGACCACGCGGACCGGACGTATATCTTCGGCAGGAGGGGCAGGCTTGGAACAGGCGACGAGCGCGGCGGCGGCGAGTGGCGCCAGCACGGCCGCGCGCAGGGCGGCAGAAGCAAATCGGGGAAACACGATGGCAGTCCTTTGGCTAATCTGGCGGCGTCTCTGGCCGAATCCGGCTACGTGGAAGCGCCAGTTTGTAATCCAGCAATTATAATCATGCAAATAGATAAATAAGGTGACTTTAGAGTCATCCGTCCAAAATGGCCGTAGACCACTACGAAAACTTTCCTGTCGCCTCGATCCTACTGCCGCGCCGCCTGGTGCCGGCGGTCGAGGCGATCTATGCCTTTGCGCGCAGCGCCGACGACCTGGCCGACGAAGGCGATGCGTCGCCCGAAGAGCGGCTGGCCGCCCTCGAAGCCTATGAACGCGAATTGGACCTGATCGATGTCGGCCAGACGTCGCCGAACCCGATGTTCGCCCGTCTAGCCGCTGTTGTCACCCAATATCGCCTGCGGCTGGACCCGATGCGCGACCTGCTGTCGGCCTTCAAGCAGGATGTCGTCACCCAGCGTTACGCCGACTATGCGAGCCTGCTCGACTACTGCCGCCGCTCGGCCGATCCGGTCGGGCGCCTGATGCTGGCGCTGTACGGCGCCGACGACGCCGACAATGTGCGCGAGTCCGACGCCATCTGCAGCGCGCTGCAGCTGACGAACTTCCTGCAGGACGTGGCGATCGACCTGGAGAAGGGGCGTATTTACATCCCTTTGGAGGACCTGGCGCGCTTCAAGGTGAGCGAGGCGGCGCTGCGCGCAGGCGTGGTCGACGCGCCATTCCAGGCCCTGATGCGCTTCGAGGTCGAGCGCACCCGCGCGCTGATGCTGTCGGGCGCCCCGCTGGCCAAGCGCCTGCCGGGCCGCATCGGCTGGGAGTTGCGGATGGTGATCCAGGGCGGCTTGCGCATCCTCGACCGCATCGAACAGGCCGGCTACGACGTGTTCCGGCGCCGCCCGGTCCTGTCGGCGCCGGACTGGTTCATGGTCGGCTGGGGCGCCTTGCGCATGTGACGATGCAGGTAATACCCCTTTGAATAACCATGTTTTCACGCTCATCGGCTAAGATAGCGGATTGACAGCGCGCCCGGCCCCGGTCCGGGCGCGCCCCGACCAGCATTTCACGACGATTTCATGTCTCCAGACGAATACTGCCAGCAAAAGACCGTCCAAAGCGGCTCCAGTTTCTACTACAGCTTCCTGTTCCTCCCGCCCGAGCGCCGGCGCGCGATCACGGCGCTGTACGCCTTCTGCCGCGAGGTCGACGACACCGTCGACGAGGCCACCGACGGCTCGGTGGCGCGCATCAAGCTGGCCTGGTGGCGCACCGAGGTCTCGAAGATGTACTCGGGCACGCCAACCCACCCTGTGATGCTGGCCCTGCAGCCGCACATTGCCCCCTACAAACTGGAAGAAAAACACCTGCTGGCCATCGTCGACGGCATGGAGATGGACCTCGACCAGAGCCGCTACCTCGACTACCCCGGCCTGCAGCGCTATTGCTGGCACGTGGCGGGCGTGGTCGGCATCCTGTCGGCCAGCATCTTCGGCTACACCAATCCGCAGACCCTGGCCTATGCCGAGAAACTCGGCCTGGCCTTCCAGCTGACCAACATCATCCGCGACGTCGGCGACGATGCGCGCAAGGGCCGCATCTACCTGCCGGTCAACGACCTGCAGCAGTTCGGCGTCACCGCCAACGACCTGCTTAAACTGCAGCATTCCGAGAAGTTCGAGGCGCTGATGCGTTTCCAGGCCGAGCGCGCGCAAGCCGTCTATGACGAAGCGCTGGCCCTGCTGCCGAAGGAAGACCGGCGCGCCCAGCGTCCCGGCCTGATGATGGCCGCCATCTATCGCACGCTGCTGGACGAGATCCAGCGCGACGGCTTCCACGTGCTCAACCAGCGCATCTCGCTCACACCGCTGCGTAAACTCTGGCTGGCGTGGAAGACCTATGTCCGCACCTGAGTTGCGGGTCGCGGTCGCCGGCGGCGGCTGGGCCGGCTGCGCGGCGGCAGTAGAGCTGGCGCGCCAGGGCTGCCATGTGACCCTGTTCGAGGCCGCCCGCAGCCTGGGTGGCCGCGCGCGCGGCGTCGAGGTGCGCGGCGTGGAACTGGACAACGGCCAGCACATCCTGCTGGGCGCCTACCGCGAATCGCTGCGCCTGATGAAGCGGGTCGGCGTCGACGAAAAGGCCGCTTTCCTGCGCCTGCCGGTCCAGATGCGCTATCCCGAGGAAGGCGACGGCATGGACTTCGCCGCATCGCGCCTACCCGCCCCGCTGCACCTGGCGCTCGCCCTGCTGCGCGCCAAAGGCCTAAACCGCGCCGACAAGCTGGCGCTGGCCCGCTTCAACAGCGCCGGACGCTGGATGGGTTGGCAGCTGAACGACGACTGCACCGTGCTCGAGCTGCTGGAACGCTTCGACCAGACCGAGCGCCTGACACGCCTGATGTGGCGCCCGCTGTGCATCGCGGCCCTGAACACGCCGCCGGAACGGGCTTCGGCCAATGTGTTCCTGGCGGTGCTACGCGACAGTCTGGGCGCCAGCCGGCGCGCGGCTTCCGACATGCTGCTGCCGCGCCTGCCGATGGGCGCCCTGTTCCCGGAACCCGCCGGCGCCTGGCTCGAACGCCAGGGGCACGCCGTGCGCCTGGGCGTCAAAGTCGCGGGCGTCAAGCGAGACGGCGACGACTGGCTGGTGGAGCTGGGCGGCGAGGCACCTGCCGAGCGCTTCGACGCAGTGGTGCTGGCCACCCCGGCGCCGGTGAGCGCCGCGCTGCTGGCGCCGCTGCCCGAGGCCGTGGCGCTGGCCGGCCAGCTGGACGCTTTCACCCACGAGCCGATCGCCACCTGCTACCTGCAATACGCGCCCGGCACCCGGCTCGCGCTGCCGTTCTACGCGCTGCTGGACGATCCAGCGGCAAACCGCTGGGGCCAGTTCGTGTTCGACCGCGCCCAGCTCGATCCGGCCCAGGACGGCCTGCTGGCGGTGGTGGTGAGCGCCGCCGCCGAGGCCGCGGCCTTGCCTCGAGAGCAACTGGCAGCCGCCATCGCGTCGCAACTGGCCCAGGATTTCGGACGGCCGGAACTGGCCACACCAGGCTGGACCCAACTGATCACCGAGAAACGCGCGACCTTCAGCTGCACTCCCGGACTGGTGCGTCCAGGCAACACTACCGCCCTGCCCGGCCTGGTGCTGGCCGGCGACTACACGGCCAGCGACTACCCGGCCACCCTGGAAACGGCGGTGCGCAGCGGCCAGGCAGCGGCGACGGCCATCCGCGCCTATGGCGCCCTGCCCCGCGAAAAGCGCAGCCTGTCGCACGCGCATGGCGCCGCTTCCGGCGAATCCTTAAGGTAGCAGCATCGAAACCCGTCTTATGGATCTGATCATGAAACCCCGTCTCGGCCTGCACGCCGTCGCCATCCTCGCCATCGTGACGCTGAGCACCCTGGTGCTGGTCAAGCCCGAATTGATCGGCGGCTCGGCGCATGCGACCGTCCTGGCGATCGGCTCCATCCCGGCCCTCGGCCATCACTAGACGACAAGGCCGCAAGCACATGGGCAAGCTGGAATACCTCGACGCGCTCAAGCGGGCCCTGATGGGCCTGCCGCCGGAGACCCAGGCCAGGACCCTGGCCTGGTACGAGCAGCGCTTCGTCGACGGCAGCGCCGCCGGCCGCCCGGAGCACGAGGTGGCCGCCGAGCTGGGCGATCCGCGCCAGGTCGCGGTGACCCTGCGCACCAGCGCCCACCTGGCCGACCTCAAGGACAAGGACAAGAAGCCGCCGACTAATGTCGCGCGCATGCTCGTCTCGGGCATCGGCCTGTTGATCTTCAATTTATTCATGCTGATTCCGGCCGCGGTCTTCGCTTCGCTGCTGATGTCGCTGTACCTGTCCGCCTTCGGCGTCTATGTTTCGGGCATCGCCGTGACCGCCAGCGGGCTGGCCGGTTCGAACGAACTCATTTTGAGCGCCCCGCTGACCCGGATGGTGATCAGCGACGACGGCGAGGCGGTGGAGTCGCAGACGCGGGTCACGATTGGCGCCAACGGCGTCCACGTGTTCGACGAGCCGGCGCCGGGCGCCGACGATGACAATCCCGACGCCCGCGCCGAGCGCGACGACCGCAACTCGCGTTTCATGCGCGGCGCCGAAGCGGTGGCCGAGCGCAAGATCCAGATCACGACCGAACTGGATCCCGGCTCGCGCACCACGCAGGTGGCCCTCGGCTGCGCATTGATCCTGGGCGGCATCGTGCTGTTCCTGCTGTCGATCGTGCTCACCAAATACACGCTGCTGGGCATCCGCCGCTACGTGAACATGAATATGTCGCTGCTGAAGGGTTGAGGACACCATGCGCGCCTTGATGAGAATCGGATTCGCCCTGCTGGTGCTGGCCGCCGTGCTGGTGGCCCTGAGCTACAGCATGCTGCGCGCCACCGGCGTCAGCACCGCCGCCGAGCGGCGCGAAGTAGCCCAGGATACGCGCAGCGTGCCGTCCGGCGTCGACATCGTCGAGGTCGACGGCCCGATCGACCTGAACCTGCGCTACGGCGCCACGCCGTCGCTGCAGGTGAGCGGCGAGCAGCGCATGCTGGGCAATGTCGAAGTCCAGGGCGACGGCAATGTGCTGCGCATCGGCATCCGCGGCATGGTGCTGCGCCACCGCGAACCGCTGGTGGTCGACCTGACCTTGCCGGCCTTGAATTCGATCCGGATCGACGGCAGCGGCGACAGCAGCGTCAACGGCTTCTCTGGCGACGAGGTCGAAGTCCAGCTCAACGGCTCGGGCAGCCTGCGCTTCAATGGGCGTTATCGTAGCGCCAAGGTAGGCTTGAGCGGCAGCGGCGACCTGGACGTGAATGGCGGCGCCGCCATGGACCGGGTCGAGACGCGCCTGATGGGATCGGGCCGCATCACCGTGGTCGGCACCGCGCGCGAACTCGAGGCCAGCACCACCGGCTCGGGCCACCTGGACGCCGAGCACTTGCGTGCCGAAGAAGTCACGGTGAGCCAGACCGGCTCGGGCGACAGCGCGGTGCAGGCGCGCAGCAAGGTGAAGGTGTCGCTCAGCGGCAGTGGCGACGTCGAGGTGTATGGCAATCCGGGCGAGCGCAGCACCAGCCGGGCGGGTAGCGGCAGCGTGAGCTATCACGAATAGTCGCTCGGGCCGCGGTAGAGAACTTCATGGTCGTATCGGTGAATCAGTCGACCCGGACCTTGCTCAACTGGGCGTAAGACTGCAGCGTGACGATGCCGGGAGTGCCGGCATGGAGCGCCACGATGCGGTTTTGAGGTTGCGCCCCAGTAAAACCGAGATTGGTTGCCACCGTACTGACGACGCCGGACGGGGTGATCTTTCTCAGCTGACCTCTGGAGCCAAGCTTGTAGAGGTTGCCCGCAGCACCGATAGCCATTGGGCTATTACCCGCGAAAAAGGCCGCGTTGCCCGTGCCATCGATGTCATTGACGAAATCAAAAGTCCAGTTTGTGCGGCCGGCAAGCGTCGTGACCTCGCGTGCTGGGGTGACCTTCCGGATCAGCATGATGTCGCTGACATAGAGATTCCCGGCCCTGTCGACGACGAGTTCGTCCGGACCCATAAATCGTGCCTGCGTGCCACGGCCATCGACCGGGTTTCTCCGGTCGGCACAGGTCGATCCCGGCGGAGCGCCAGCCTCGCAACCACCTCCCGCCAGGGTCGAAAATGCGCCGTCCGGCGCGATCTTGCGCACCCTCGATCCGTCGGTCGCATAAATGGCGCCGTCTGGCGCGACTGCGAGTTGCAAGGTATATGCGGTGGCGACACCAGGGGCGCCATCGATCGTTCCTTTTGCCGCATCATATGGCGCGGTGTGCGTCAACGTGGACATCGTCCCGTCCGCCGCGATACGGCGGATCGCATACGCGGAGGCGCCAAGCCTGTCCACCACGTATAACGCCCGGTCCGGGGCGACGGCGAGTGAAATCGGTTCATTCACCTGCGCGTAGGTCGTGATGCTGCCGTCGGTAGCCACCCGCTTGATTTCCGACACGGGTGACGAATATGCGAGGTATGCATTGCCGGATTGATCGGCGGCGGAATCGACGGGTCGCGGTCCGGAGAGGAAAGGCGGATCGCCGAAGGCAACCGTCCACGTGACCGGCAAGGTAACCCAGGGCTCAGCCACCGGCGATTGCCTTACGTTCAGCTGGATGGAGTTCGAGATGCCGCCTGCGCTGGCCGTGATCGTCACCTTGTCCGCCGTCAGATCCCAAGGGGTTTCATAAGCGGCGACCAGTTTGTCCGGAAGCGTGTACAGGGTGTCGCCTTGACTGGCCCTGGGGGCCACGGACCACGTGACCGGCCCCGCGACACCGGTCAAGGTTGGCGTGATTTCGACCGCCGCGCCGTTCGGCATCACTGAAGTCGTCGAAGCGGCAAGTGCGATCGTGGGCGGAGGGGGCAAGGATGGTTCGGGCGCGGTGTCGCGCCCACCGCCACCGCATGCCGTCAGAAGTACCACTGAGCACAACGCAAGATAGCGCGCATCGATCATTGCAACCCCTTGGTTACATGGTGTTGAGATGCATTTTACACATTCGGTGCCGCACAATACTCACAAAATAACGCACAGGCCCATCGCCCACCGTGCCCCTTGTTTCGCCTCGTAGTCGCTCAGCAAGCGGTCGGCTTCAAGCGCTCCACTTCCAGCCCAAAGAACGGACGCAAACGCGTGCCGACCACATTGCCAATGAACGCCACCACCAGCCACAGCCAGCCATGGAGGCTGCCCGAAATGATGCCGCTGAAATAGGCGCCGATATTGCAGCCGTAGGCCAGGCGCGCGCCATAGCCGAGCAGCAGCCCACCGACCACCGCCGCGATCAGCGAACGGGCCGGCAGCTTCCACACCGGCGCATAGCGGCCGGCCAGCGCCGCCGCCAGCATCGCGCCGAGCACGATGCCGATGTCCATTACCGAGGTCACGTCTTTCCAGACCGGCGCGGCCAGCGCGGCGGCGTTGGCGCCGCTCGACCAGTAGGTCCAGCTGGCGACGTCGACGCCCATCACGGATGCCGCCTTGGCGCCCCACAGCGCGAACGCCGAGGTCACACCCCACGGTCGGCCCGACAGGGCCAGCGTGGCGAAGTTAAGGACCACCAGCGCCAGCGCGCCAGCCACCAGCGGCCATGGGCCGCGCAGCCAGCGCGCGCTGTTGTTCGGCTGGACGTGGGCCGCGACCAGTTGGCCATGACGGCGCTTCTCGACGACGACGGTGACCGCGGCGATCAGGGCGAACACGACCAGGTTCAGCGCCAGCGCCGGGGCCAGGCCCAGTTCCTTGACCGCCGACAGCGGCGGCAGTTGCGGCATCGAGGTCCAGAACGGCATGTGGGCGGTGCCGATCAGCGAGCCGACGATGAAGAAGATCAGCGTGACGATCATGCGCGTGCTGCCGCCGCCAACCGTGTACAGCGTGCCCGAGGCGCAACCGCCGCCCAGCTGCATGCCGATGCCGAAGATGAAGGCGCCGACGATGACCGAGGTGCCGGCCGGCTGCACCAGTCCCGTGACCGGGTTGCCGAACAGCGTGCCGCCCGCGAGCGCCGGGAAGAACAGCACGACGCCGACCGCCAGCATCAGCATCTGCGCGCGCAGGCCCGCGCCGCGGCCGTCGGCGATGAACACGCGCCAGGCCGACGTGAAACCGAATGCGGCGTGATACAGGGCGACGCCGAGCAGCGCGCCGACCACGTACAACGCAGCCTGGGTTGGGCCGACGACCTGCGCCAGGTACCAGGCGCCAAGCACGATGAGGACGAATGCGACGCCGAAGGGCCGCAAGTTGATGTCGACGCGTCGTGCGCCGGACAAGGATGGTGAATTGGTCATGAAGTCGAAGAAAATGAGACGGAACCCGCTATTTTCTAACATCTTCGCGTTCTTTGCAGGGCGGCGGGCGGTTTACAATGGCGGCATGGCCGTCATTAATCCTCTAGAAGTGGAATTCAGCGCAATCCGGGCTCAGGGTCCGGGTGGGCAGAACGTCAACAAGGTTTCGTGCGCCGTGCATGCGCGTTTCGACATCGGTGCGTCGTCGCTGCCGCAGCATGTGAAGGAACGTTTGCTGGCCTCCAACGACACGCGAATCACGCAGGAAGGCGTGCTGGTGTTGAAGGCGCAGCAGTCGCGCAGCCTGGAACAGAACAAGGAAGATGCCCTGCGCCGGTTGCAGGAGCTGGTCGACAAGGCCTCGGTCGTGCCGGTCGTGCGGCGAGCGACACGGCCGACGCGCGGCTCGCAGGTGCGAAGGCTGGACGCAAAGGCGCGCAGTAGTCAGATCAAGTCGCTGCGGGGCAAGGTCAGCGATTAGGATTCATTCTCCAGGCTGAAAGCGCCTCGCGACTCCACGCCATAGCGAGCGATCCTCGCTGCGAACCGCTGACGGCGGACGTTAACGGGGCGGCCTTGGCTGGCGCCTGAACACTCAAGTCTGTTGACGTACTCGCCATTCGTTGGGATACGGATCACAGTCGATCGGGTGTGCCGCGACATACTCACCACGGTCGTACATTGAATAGTATTTCGTCATCGCTTCGACGTGGGAGGTAGCCTCGAATGTCGCGACTAGGCGAGCGCTTGCGCTAAGCGTCGCCCTGAATACGTCTCCGTCCGGCCCAGCCAAGCACAACGCTTCAAGCATCCGCCCACTCTCATCCGGCTCTTCCCAAACCTCATGCAACAAGTACGTCATCCTGGCTCCATAATGAGGATGACTGCTTATGGCCCAGGCTGTGTAAAAACGTA